>DCFP01000021.1:0-7719 GCA_002319925.1 Holophagaceae bacterium UBA1801
GCGGGCTCGAACTTGCGCTCCAGGGCCAGGCGCGCGTTCTCCTGGGCCATGGCCAGGAGCTCCACCTTCTCGCCCCGCTGGGGCACGTGGATGGCGGGCTTGCTGCCCCGCATGCCCCCCAGCCAGTCCCGGAGCACATCGGCGCCCTCGGGTTCGATCTCCACCAGGATCCGCGCGGGCACGGGCTCCTCGGCATAGACCCGCTGGAGCACCTCCGCCAGCACCAACCCGTCGAAGGCATCCACTTCTTCCAGCAGGTACTCGTGGCGGCCCACCATGCGGCCTTCCCGCATCACCAGCCGGTGCACGCAGGCGCGGCCGTCCAGCACGGCGCTACCGTAAAGGTCCGTGTCCTCCTGGTCCACGGTGGCGGCTTTCTGCTTGGAGAACCAGGCGTCGAGCTGCTGTAGGGAGTCCCGGTACTGGGCCGCCAGTTCGAAGGCACTGTGCTCGGCCGCCTGCCACATGGCCGTCTCCAGCCGGGCCTTCAGCTCCTCGCGCTTGCCCTCGAGGAAGAGCCGCGCCTCCTTGGCCTGCTCGCGGTAGGCCTCCTGGTTCACGGCGGCGATGCAGGGAGCCGTGCAGCGGTGGAGCTGGAACTTCATGCAAGCCCGGCCCCGCTTGCCATCGATGTCGATGTCGCAATCCCGGATCTGGAAGAAGCGGTAGACCAGCTCGGCGGTGCGGTAGGCGGTGGAAGCCGGAAAGAAGGGGCCGTAGTAGAGGGAGCCGTCCTTCTTCACCTTGCGAGTCACGAAGACCTGAGGAAAGGCGTTCTTCCAGGTGAGCTTCACGTAGGGATAGGTCTTGTCGTCTCGGAGCAGGATGTTGAAGGGCGGTGTGTGCTCCTTGATGAGGTTGTTCTCCAGGACGAGCGCTTCCAGTTCCGTCTCGCAGACGATGAACTCCATATCCCAGATGCGCCCCACCAGGCGGCGGGTCTTGGCGTCCAGGTGCTTGTTCTGGAAGTAGCTCTTCACCCGGTTCCGCAGGACCTTGGCCTTGCCTACATAAAGGAGGTTGTCCTCCTTGTCCCGGTAGAGGTAGACCCCGGGCCGCGTCGGCAGGTCCCCCAGCTTGCGCTTCAGCGCTGGGCTGCGGTCAAGGTTGGTGCGGCGGATGGCCATAGGGTTAGTCTATTCTGGCCCGCGGAGGTCAAATACACTTTGAATTCGATGGCAAGTCGATTGCCTCATCCGGCATTCCTTGGCAGGATTACCATACGCGTGAGGGGTTCGCCCGGGTTTTTGTGAATATTGCGTTCAAACGCGCTTGTCGATTTGAGAATGGGATCGGTTTATGACGAGAACACGACAGAATCGTCAGGATGTCATTGCTGCGAGCGAGCCTGCCCCCGTGCCTCCCGAACGTCCCTCGTTGTCTGGCTTGGATTTTTTCGAAGTGGCCCAGCAGATCTCGGATGAGTACGTCTGGCACTGGGACATGACGCGGGGCACCCTGCACTGGTCGCCCCAGATCGCAGCGCTTCTGGGCATCACCAAGTCCATTTCGGTCCTTTCCGGAGACCCGTTCCAGACTTTCCTTCATCCGGATGATCTGGTGCGGGCCACCTCCGCCATCAACGCCCACATCAAGAAGGGAACACCCTATCGTCTGGAAGAACGGCTCGTGACCAAGGCAGGAACCTACTCGTGGTTCCTGGTGCGGGGAAAGGCCGCCCGCAACAAGGAGGGCAAACCCCTGAGCATGACCGGCTACCTCACGGACATCAGCCGGCTCAAGCAGGAAGCGGTGGAGCGGGAGAAGGAACTGGTGCAGACCCGGGATCTGGCCAAGGATATGACCGTGCTCAACGAGCTCAGCAAGACGCTGACCACGCGCCTGACGGTGGACGAGGTCGTGTGGGAGACCTACAAGCAGGCCTCGCGGTTGATCGACACGCGGAACTTCATGATGTCCCTCTACAATCCTGAGCTGAAGGAACACGAGTTCGTCCTCAATCTCACGGAATCGGAAGTGGACAAGGAGTTGCTCAAGCGGCAGCCCGCCAACCTCGGGATCTCGGGCTACATCATCCACAACCGCGTTCCGGTGCTCATCAGGGACAACGCGGACAAGTGGGCCACCAGCCACGGCATCCAGCCCCTTGGGGAAATGGCTTATTCCTGGCTCGGCGTTCCCCTGCTCCTAGGCGATCACGTCCTTGGCATCATCATCGTCCAGAACTACCACCAGGAGGGCGTCTACGACGAGCACGACCGGGATCTCCTCATGACGATCGCCAGTTCCGCGGCGGTGGCCCTGCAGAACGCCCGCCTGTTCTCGGAGAAGCAGGAAGCAGAAGCGGAGTCCATCCAGCGCGCGAACCGCATCAAAGCGCTGCTCGCACCGATGCAGGAATCCATGAAGAGCATCCACCGTCTCTCCACCCTGGAAGAGAGTTCGAAGCAGCACTCCGCCCTGCCCGAGATCGCGATCCACGCCGATGCAATCGCCCACAACGTCCAGGACATTCTGCGGATCATGGAAGGCGAGTAAAACAAAACCGGCGCCGCAGGGGCGCCGGTCTCGTCATCGCGTGCCAGGCACTACGGGTTCGTGGGTGCCGCCGCTGGCGCGGTAGGCGCGGCGGGAGCCTCGGTGCCCGTGGGAGACGTGAACTCGTTGCTGTTGCCCGAATTGTCCGCGGGTGGCGGCGGTTCGTCGGCGGGAACGAAGGGCACGACATAGGGTTCAACGTTTGCCATCAGCTTGGGAATGGACAGAAGCACCACATTCTCGTTCAGAGGAAGCGTGACCTTCTTGACCACGGGCTGCTGGTCACCCACCTTGATCGTAATGGTGTGCCACTGGGAACGGACGGAGGTCTGATCCCGGTCGCCGGCCATGAAATCGATGGGATCCTGGCTATCGATCGTTACGTTGACGTTCTCGAAAGCCTTGATCGCGCCATCCTGCGAATCCTTGTTATCGATCAGGATCTTGTGGCCTTTGCCCAGGATGAAGGCCATTACCATGACGGCGATGTAGACCACCGCCAAGCCGCCTCGCACGAGCATCCGGCGGGGTCCAACCTTGGATTCCTTGTTGACGCCGTTCACTTGGCACCTCCTTGCGCAGCAGCGGCGGTGCCGCCCCGCAGTCCCTCGCGCTGGCGTTCTGCTTCCTTGCGCGAACGCCAGGCATAGAGCACCAGGGAGAGAGCGATGACGCCGTAGCCGATGAACTGGCGGAAGTACTCGCCGATCATCGCCTGGCCGAAGACCTTCTGGCCGGCGTTGGGCGTGACCACGAACAGGGCGTGGAGGAGGACCACGCCAACGAAGACGTTGGCGAGGGAGGCCTTCTTCACGGAGGCGCCACCCACCAGGATGGCCGCGACGGCGAAGAAGGCCGTCTGCGTGTGGGCACCATAGGTGGCCATGTTGCCCATGTTCTGCAGGAAGATCACCTGGCCGATGCAGGCGAAGACCGTGGAGATGATGATGGCGATGATGCGGGTCCGGTTGACGGGGATGCCGGAGGAATTGGCGACGGCCATGTCATGGCCCACCGCGCGCATATCCTGGCCCATCTTCGTCTTCTTGAACCAGACGATGAAGAGGCACAGGACCACGATCACTAAGTAGGAAGCCATTGGCAGGGAGAAGGGCCCAATCTTAAGCATCCACCAGGTATCCAGCGACTGGCGCACGATATCCAGGTTCAGGGTGTTCCGGATGCCGTAGCCGCGCGAGAGCACGATGGCCGGGTTCTTCATGGGAACCGCGTACCCCAGTGTGTAGAGCACGAAGAACTGGTAGATGCCGTCCATGAAGAACGCCAGGATGAAGCCCGTGACCATTTCGCGGCCCTTGGCGTTGTTGAGCACCACGCCGCAGATATAGCCCATGAGAATGGCCAGAGGCATGCTGGCCAGGACCGCAAAGAGCAGTCCGTTCACGCCCGTAATGTTGTAGTTGATGGCGAAGATCAATCCGATCTGTCCCGCCATGGCACCGAGGGTCATGCCGAAGTTGAGACCCATGCCCGCGTAGATGGGAATCAGCAGGGCCAGCACCAGGAAGGAGTTCCGGCCGAGCCGGGTGAGCAGCTCCTGGACGATGTAGGTGAGGGACAGCCCCGAAGGCTGGATCGCCGCCAGCGTGATGATGATGAAGATGATAATGACCGCGTTCTCTCTCAGGAAGCGGCCGGGAGTCATTTTGCCGCTCATTTGGTCACCTTCGTTTTCCGGGTTAGCGCATAGATGATGATGCCTTGCGAGACGATGATGCGGACGACCTCGGACAGGTCCGAATTGATGGTCGAGTTGATGACCGATGGAGCCATGGTCAGGAGGCCCTGGAAGAGGAAGGTTCCGATCAGCACGTTCACCATGCTGGCCTTGTTCACCGAGGCGCCGCCGATGAGGATGGCCGCGATGGCGGAGAAGGGCATGGCGAGCGGAGCCGTGTAGAGCTGGATGAAGCCGAAGCTCTGTTCATACACGAGGATGCCCGCGGCACCCAGGAAGGTGGAGATGATCACCGAGACGAGACGCATCTTGTCCACGCTGATTCCGCCGGCGCGCGCGTAATCCGGGTTGGAGCCCACGGCTGTCATGGCCGTGCCCGTCTTGGTTCGCATGAAGAGCCACATCAGGAACGCGGTCAGAGCCACGAAGAGCAGTTCGCCCGTGGGGAACAGGAATTCGTAGGTCTTGACGCCCATGGGCGAGAGGGTGACGTCCCCGCCCGGGATGGCCAGGAAATTATTGAGTATGTGGATCCAGTAGTTCTCCACTGAGATGGTGGTGCGCAGTCCCTTTCCGGCGAAACCCCAGACCATGTCCGGGTGGGTGTAGGGAAGGAGCAGCCACATGATGCTCATGAAGAACACCGAGGCGAAGCCCACATACATGGCGATGGTCATTTCCTCGCCCTTGACCTTGTTGAGGAGCATGCCGTAGGCGCCACCAAACAGGACGGCGAAGGGGGAAGCCAGCACCAGACCGCCGAAGAATCCCGCGGCGCCATGGAGGTTGAACTGCATGGACAGGGTCGCGCCCAGCAGGCCGGAGAGGATGCCCAGCGAAAGACCGAAATTCAGGCCGCAGCCCGACTGGATCATGGGCACCAGCGCCAGCACGAAGACCGCGTTCTGGCCGAAGCGGTTGAACACATCGGAGAAGGAGGCCGGGATGGAAATGCTCGCGACGCCCGCCAGCCGCTCGATTCCCGTCACCTTCGCGAAGGGCGGCATCAGGAACAGCAGGACCAGGAAGAGGAAGATGATGATTCGAGGCCAACCGAAGTCGGTCACGATCTGCTTGAAGCTACGCACCGAGGCCCTCCTGTGACGAGAAGAAGATAGAAGACGACCGATGCGAACCGGTCATGAGCTTGAAGTTATGCACTGAGAGCCTCCTCCGACTTCGCGGAGCGCTCGCCCGCCATGAGCAGGCCGAACTCCGCGAGCTCCGCGGTGGGCGGCAGCGTGCCGGCGATCCTGCCCTCGTCCACGATGGCGATGCGGTCGCAGATGGCCCTGAGCTCTTCCAGCTCGCTGGAGACCATGACGATGGTCATGCCGAAGTCGCGGTTGTACTTGTGCAGGGCGTCCAGCACCAGCTTCTTGGCGCCGATGTCGATGCCGCGCGTGGGTTCGGAAACGAAGAGGACATCGGGGCGGATGGCGAAGGCCTTGGCGAGGCAGATCTTCTGCTGATTGCCGCCGGAGAGTTCCTTGGCCTGCTGCTTGGGGCCCGTGCACTTGATGTGCAGGATGTCCATGTACTCTTCCGTGAGCTTCTTCATGGCCGACTCGTCGCGGATCTTGAAGATGCCGAAGTTCTTCAGATACTTGTTCTGGATCTGCATCGCCGTGAAAGCGATGTTCCATTCCAAGGTTTCATCGAGGAGTAGACCCACGCCGCGCCGGTCTTCGGACACGAAGGCCATGCCCATCTGGAGAGCGGTCCGGGGATCATTGAGTGGAGCGGGCTTGCCATGGAGTAGGACCTCACCACCGCCGGGGAAGAGGCCCATGATGCCGTTGGGAATGCCGAGCTTGCCCTGGCCGGCCAGGCCGCCGATCCCGAAGATCTCGCCCTTGTGGACCTGGAAAGAAACGTCCCGCACGGTCTCGCCGGGCTGGTCGACCCACAGGTGCTTCACGGAAAGAATGATCTCTTCAAAGTAGCGATGGGCCTCGTCCACGCGCTCCGTGGCGACATGCCGGCCCACCATCCAGGAGGCGATATCGCGCACCGTGACGCCTTCGGTCGGAGTGTCCTTCACGATGACGCCATCGCGCAGCACAACCACGCGGTCGGCCACTTCGATGATCTCGTGCAGCCGGTGGGAGATGAAGATGATCGAAATGCCCTGCGCGGCGAGCTGCCTCAGCGCGCGGATGAGCACTTCCGCTTCCGTCTCCGTGAGCACGGCCGTGGGCTCGTCGAGCACCAGGAGACGCGTCTTCTCACGATTGATTTCCCGGGCGATCTCGGTGAACTGCTTGTGGCCCACGGGCATCTCGGAAACGAGCATGTCCGGGTCCAGTTTCACGCCGAGCTTGACGATGGAGCCCTCGGCCCGTTTGCGCATGTCCATGCGGTCGAGAATGCTCATGCGGTCGCCGAACACATCGTTCAGGGGGCTGTTCTTCATGGATTCACGATTGAGAACGATGTTCTCCGTCGTCGTGAAGCCAGGAATGAGGCTGAACTCCTGGTGCGACATGCCGATGCCGGCATCCAAAGCGTCGAAGGGGCTGGTGAAACTCACCTCCTGCCCATCGATGCAAATCTTTCCCTTGAAGCCACCTGTTTCCCGGATAACAGGCATCCCGAACAGGATCCGCATGAGGGTGGTCTTTCCCGCACCGTTTTCCCCCACCAAGCCGATGATCTCCCCGGGCTTCACGTCGAAGCTAACGTCTTGCAGAACGACGGTTCCGTAGAAGTCCTTGGAGATGTTCTGCAGAGAAAGGAGCGGTGTTTCTTGTCCCATATCTTCCCCTAGGTCACCGTTCTTGAATCCATTCGCACCAAGCTCATGCGGACAGCACAAGGGGCCGTAACGAAACGCCAAGAACGTAAAAAGTTATTCCGTAACGGCCCCTAGACACGCCGCGCCCCCATGCGCCCATCAGGCCCTGGGAGCGCGTTCTCGCGAGAAAAAGCGGAGGGGCCGCTGTGACCCCTCCGCTGACGACATGCGATCTACTGCTTCTTCATTTCAAGGAACTTCGCCGGCACCTTCAGGCTGGTGGTCGGGAGGAACTTCTGCCCGTTCAGGCCGCCCATGATGTAGGTGTCCATGTACATCAGAGCCATGTTCTTGTAGCGCACGCCGGTGGCGGCGTCCACATAGAAGGCGCCGTTCCACTTCGCGCCGGGGGTCCACTTGGCGTAGGAAGCGAACACGTCCTTCAGGTTGTTCTTCTGGGCCTTGCCATTGACCACGCGGATGGCGTATTCGCCGAGACCGGCGGACACGGTGTAGCCGTAAGAGTAAGCCCAAGTGCCGAAGCGGCCAGCGCCACCCTTGGCGACGACGCCCTCTTCAACCTTCTTGAGGATCGCGGGGAAGTTGCCGGCTTCGTTCTTGAGGTCCAGGCCCAGAGCGCCGGGATAACCCATCAGCGGGGAGGGGAGGTCGGCTTCGACGAACATGCCGTTCTTGGAGGCCAGCAGCTGCTTGAGCAGGGGCTCCGTGTGGGCATCGTTCGTGCAGAACATGGCAACCTTCTCGCCGTTGGGGCCGTACTTCT
>DCFP01000021.1:8017-8161 GCA_002319925.1 Holophagaceae bacterium UBA1801
GCTGGGCACCGGCCACGCCCACATCAGAGGTCGGGTCGGGAGCGGTCTCGAACGCGAACTTGATGCCGAGGTCCTTGCAAGCCGCTTCCATGATGGTGCGGCGGCGGCCCAGGCCCTCATAGGACATGTGGCGGGGGAAGGAGA
>DCFP01000110.1:0-13385 GCA_002319925.1 Holophagaceae bacterium UBA1801
GCGGCGTCGGAGGAATCAAAGCCGCCGTCGGATAGGCACATGCCCTTGAAACCCTTCTGCCGGGCCTGCTTGAACAGTTCCGCCGGACGCTCGAACTCGCCGCCGAAGAAGATGCTCTCCGCTTTGGCCGCAAGGATGTGGTTCAGGATCGCGTCGAAGTTGCTCTTTTCTTCGGTACCTTCGAATCCCACCACGTTGATGCCCTGCGTTTGCGCTTCCCGTTTGAAGAATTCAGCGTTTCCTTTGCCGCTTTCACTGTTGTTGTGGACCACGTAGACGCTCTTGATGGCGAGGCTGTTGGTGAATTGGGCGCATACCGCGCACTGCACGTCATCGCGGCCGCAAAGGCGGTTCACTTCCTCGTAGCCGCGATCCGTGACCTGGGGGCTGGAACTGGCGGGCGTGAGATGACATAGCTTGGCGGCATGGTAGGCCTCGGAAGCCGCGAGTTCGGCTTCGGAATTGAGATGGCCCACCACCCCCAGGATGATCGGGTCCGAGATGAGGGTCTTGGCGTTGGCCACCGCATTATCTTGCTTGCCCTGGTCATCGAACGGGATCAGTTTGACCTTGAAGCCCATTTGGACAAGCGGACCAGACAACTGCTCGACGGCGAGCTTGGTCCCGTTCTGGATGTCCGCACCGACGATGGCCGAGTCGCCAGTCAGCGGGCACTGGGTGGCGATCTTGATGGTCTTGCCCGGCTTATCGCAGCCGGGTGCCGACAGCATCGCTGCGGCCACGAAAAGGAGTGCGAAGAAGGGAGGTTGGTAAGATCGCATAGGTCTGCCTCCTGATCCAATCAGGTTGGAAAGGGCGAGCCTGTTGGAGCTGCTGCGAATTTATCGGCACGGGGCGACCAATTCTTCTGATCTTGCTTAATTCCTGTGAGGATCCTCCGGTAAAGCCAGGGATGGGAGTTCAGGCTGGTCGTTGGGGAGGCCTGTCGATACTGTTCAGCCTTCGGCAAGAAAGAGGAAATCCCGCAGCCCCACGAAGCTACCAGGCATCGGCTTTTCGGCTTCTCCTGGCGACCCTGGTGTTTTGGCGTTTCCAGATTTCTGATTGCGAATCCGTTTCAAAACCAGGGTCAAAACCAATCCCCCGGACAGCCTTGGGCGGTCCCGGGGGATTGGCTTGTGAACGAGGGTTTCTTTGACCCCGTTGGGGGAGTAAGCCTGGACCGATAGACCCGGCCCTTCTCCCCCAGGGGTTGAAGTCCATGGGGAAGGGTAAGTTCGATCCCGTGGTGATTCGTCGTGATGATGACGAGGACGCAAATCACAGCCCGCCAAGTTCACCCATGCAGCACCAAGGGCACCTGAGAGAAGCTTCTCCTGGTGCCCTTGGGCTTCTGGGTGGTCACTCTTTTCCGTTTCGATCAGTGATGCGATGCCATCCGCTGTCCGCAGCAGATGCCGGAGGCCGGCAGGCAGGTTCGCAGGGATTCCGTCAGGCAGGCTCTCAGGGGTTCCGATGAGGGTTCAAGTTCTTCGAAGCCTTCCCAGGCTTGGATTGCTGGCTCGTCTTCTGTAGCTTCCACTTCGGATGGTCTGAGGATGCCCACCAGCGAGCCATCCACGTAGAGGGCACTGCGATCGAAGGGGAGCATCATGGACCGGGCGTCCGGCGGTGCGAGCGGGCGCAACCAGGAAGTGGCAAAGGGCAGCTGGCGGACTTCCACCTTGGCCGGGCCCGGGGGGAGGTCATGGAACCCAGGCGGATAGAACTGCTCCGGCACGCCATTGCGGATGACGAGGGCGGAATGGCCTTGAGGGACGAATACGGGATCTTGGACAACTGAGTCTTCAGGTGAACGCATGGAAATCTCCAATGAAAAGGGCAGGTTGGTTACGATGCGACGGCGAGATCCAGACCGTCGAGGCTCTGGGAGATCCGGTAGCAGCCGGGGCCGCTGATGAGGGTCTTGCCGGTGGGAATCTCCAGTTGTTCCCCGGCCTGGATGACGTGGTCTTCGGTGTCACCCTCGAAGGTCACCCACAGATGCCCCATGATGCAGTGGATGAATTCTCCCTGCAGATCGGTGACAGCCTTGACGGAACCTTTGATGAGGCAGGAATAACGGGGAACGAAGGGTGTGGGCTCCTGCATCCCAGGGGTTATGAACGGGAATGTGCGGTGGCTCATGTGCTCCTCCTTACGGCGGAAACCTTGGTTCGGTTTCAGTCACCAGTATGTAGTCGTAAAGTTGACAAAAAAGGTCCAGTTTTTAGAAATCGGTTAGACCATGTCCCCTTGGATTTTTCCTATTGCCCTTGAACCGGAGACGAGCGATCCGGTCTATCTGCAGATCACCCGGGCCATCAGCGCCGATATCCGCCGGGGCCGACTCGGGCCTGGTGCCTCTCTTCCTGGTTCCCGGACTCTGGCACGCACCCTGGGCGTCCACCGAAATACGGTGTTGGCGGCCTTCCGGGAACTCCAGGCGGAAGGTTGGATCGAATCGGGGCGAAACACGACGAAGGTGGCCGAGGTACTGCCTCAGCCACCGCTCGAGATCCAAGGTGTCGTTCCCAATACCCTCGGCTTTGCGCTGGAAACCCCGCCCGGGCCCTCACTGTCCTGTCCAATCACGAAGCCTGGAGGCCTGGTCTTCGGGACGGGCCTCCTTGATTTGCGCCTGGTTCCAACGGAAGATCTGGCCCGTGCCTATGCCCGTGCCTTGCGCAGCCGGCCGCTTCTGGGCTACGGAGAACCGAAAGGCGACCTGCGGCTGAGAAAGGCTCTCGCCACGCTGCTTTCCGGAGTGCGCGGCCTCGCCGTGCAACCGGAACAATTGATGATCGTGGGCGGCAGCCAGATGGGCCTGGATCTGGTGACGCGCACACTGCTGCGGCCCGGAGACCGCGTGGCGGTGGAGGATCCCGGGTACGCGCCCGCCTGGGTGACCCTTCGCCTGGCAGGTGTTGACTTGGTGCCGATTCCCGTGGACCGGGACGGCCTGCGTGTGGATGTGCTCCAGGAGCGGATTTCCGAAGGTCCCATCCGGGCCCTCTACTGCACCCCGCAGCACCAGTTCCCCACGACAGTCACGATGGAAACGTGTCGGCGTGCCGCCCTGCTGGATTTGGCGCGAAGGCACCGGATGGCGGTGCTGGAGGACGATTACGATTTCGAATTCCCCTTCGATGGCAGCCCGGCGCTGCCGCTCGCCAGCGCAGATCAGGCCGGAGTCGTGGTCTACATGGGCTCCCTTTCCAAGGTCGTAGCTCCGGGCCTGCGCCTGGGCTTCGTATCCGGACCCCAGGCCTTCGTGGATGCCTTGGCCCTGCGCCGCTATGCCGCGGACCGGCAGGGGGATCAGGTGCTGGAACGGGCAGTCGCTGAGCTTCTCGAAGATGGCCTTCTGCAGCGGCACATCCGCAAGATGTTCCGGATCTACCAGTCCCGGCGGGAAGCCCTGGCGGAGGCCATCCGACAAGAATTGGATGGAGCAGTGCATTTCGAACGCCCTTCGGGTGGCATGAGCCTCTGGCTGGAAGTTGATAGTTCTCTTGATGTGGAAGCCTGGGCTGCGAGAGCCCGGCAGAAAGGCGTGGTCTTCCATCCCGGCAGTCATTTCGATTTCAAGGGGCGATCCCTGCCGAACCTGCGCCTGGGCTTTTCCTCACTGAACGAAGAGGAACTCCAGGAAGCGGTGCGGCGCATGAAGCAATGCCTGCACAGATGACGGATGTTTGCCCGATGTGCAGCAATGAGGCACTTCGCGGGTGAAGGATGGCGACGCCGTTGGTGCTGAAGGTCCACTTGTCGGTCAGCGGCCGTCCTACGCGCTTGGAGCGGGCAATCATATCCTTGGGTGATGTTTCAGTCCCGAAGCGCTATGGCTGCAGCTGCACCCCCCATGCACACTGCAGCGCTGCGATTCATGAATCGCAGGCCCCGTCTCGAGCGGAAAATGTTTCGTGTCCGTGCAGCCGTCAGCACGAACGTGAATTGAACCAGGCTTAATATCAGCCCGGTGACCATCAGCAGCACGGCCGCATCAATCAAGCGGATGCTTCGAATCTCGATAAGCGTCGGCATTAGGGAAATGTAGAAGAACATCGATTTCGGGTTGCCCATCGTGATCAGGAAACCGGAGATGAAAACATGCTGGATGGGCGGTTCCGCTCCGGGGCCGGTCTCTGAAGGCTGGACAGGGGCAATCCAGAATTGCACGGCGAGCCACACAAGATAGGCGATGCCAGCCCACTTGATGGCGATCAACACCCAGCTCACCGTCTCGGCCAAGATAGCCAGGCCCGCCAGCACCAAGGAGAGGTAGACTAGGTCGCCGAGCACCATGCCGAGCATCATCCAGGTTGCCCGCCGGAAGCCACGCTGGATGGCCTGCGCGACGAGCGCGAATACCTGCGGCCCAGGGATCGCTGCGGCTATCGCCAAAGCGCTTGAGTACGCCACGAGTCCAGCAATGGTCATGCAAACTCCTCTCGCATATGGACAGACTAGGAGATCCCGCTTGGCTGTGATAATTGAATCTCCTGATAACGGATGAGTGCTACAAATAACGCCATGATGGACTATCGATTGGTCGAATCCTTCGTGGCAGTTCTGGAGGAACGGGGATTCGCTCACGCAGCAAAGAAGCTGTGCATTACGCAGTCCGCCGTTTCACTGCGGATCCATCAACTCGAGGAAGCGGCTGGCTGCGCACTGGTCATTCGCGATACGCCTCCACGTCCAACGCCCGCTGGAGAGCGTTTGCTCATGCACTATCGCCAGGTGCTGGAGCTGGAGTCTGAGGCCAACAAGGATATTGGTATGCCTGTGCATGAGGGATTCCGGCACCTCCCGATCGCGGTGAGTGCCGACTGTCTGCACGTGTGGCTTCTTGAGGCCATCGGACCATTTCTGAAGGAAGCCTCTATTGCGTTGGAGTTGTTCATCGGTGATCAGGACAACAACCTGAGCTATCTGAAGAGTGGCAAGGTTGTAGGGTGCGTCAGTTCGCAGCGGCTCGATATTCAAGGCTTCAAATCCACTCGGATCGGTCCAGTCCGTTATCTGCTGGTCTGTTCGCCGGATTTCCATGCGAAGTGGTTCGCGAAGGGTTTCAACCGGACAAGTGCGGCAAAAGCGCCTGTGATCCACTACGACCGGGAGGACCTGCTTCAAAAACGCGCGCTTCAGAAGGTCTTCGGCAAGCCAGCCTTTGAACCGCCAGCCCTCTACATCCCGTCTGCGGAGAAATTCAACGAGGCTGTCCTTGAGGGACTTGGATATGGTTGCATTCCAGATCTCCAAGCCTTGCCCTTGATCCGCAAGGGCAACCTGGTGGAGATCAGCGAGGCGGCACGGTTGAATACGGCAGTCTATTGGTACTGCTGGAATAGGCCCTCGCGGTTGCTGGAGACTTTCTCGAGCATTCTGATTGCGAACGGCCGGAGGATTCTGGCGACACCGAAGTGATCGGGCGACATGTAAACGAGCTGGATTGGGGATCACGAAAAGCGGACCGTTATCAAGAGAACAATCGGGAACCCTATAGCAACCAGGTTCCCGATTGTTGCTGCGAAGCGATGATCCGGGTAGCGGAAGTCGGCCTACTTGATCTCGTTCCCCGTGAGTTCCTGCCGGAACTGGGCATCAACCACCTTGTTCTCGGGCTTGTAGAGCGCGGGAACGGCGGTGTAGAGGGCGGCGCAGTTCACGAGGTCCTGCTGGCAGAGGTCCTGCTATCAGGTCACTTCATTGGGGGCGTGGGACTCGGCGCCGGGGCCGAAGCCCACGCAGGGGATGCCGTAGCGGCCTTGGAAACCGCTTGTTCGCGCATTGGCGCCGATTGATATGCGGGCCTCCTGCTTGATCCAATGGACGCTCCCGTCCCGGTCCAAGATCCATATTCAATGCGATGTCGACGCAGGGTCACGAAGTCGTGCCATGTCGCCTCGAGAACCAGGTTGATCGCCCACTCCGTGCAGCGCCGACCTGGTTCGAAACGCTTGGCCAGCTGCATCAGGATCACGAGCTTGCACTTCTCCTTGGATGGGAAATCCTGGATGGACCTTGCGGGACTCTCCGGAAAGAAATTGGAAGTGATGGTGTCGAATTCCTGCTGGGTGATGGCGTAGCGCTCGTCCATCGTGCTGCCCGGGCGATGGCTGTCCACCCGGGTTTCACTCCCCCTCGGGGCCAATTCCAGGAGGCTCATCAAAGCAAGGAAGACACGGGAGACTGCTGGCGGGTCCCTTGGCAGGACAGGAGGACAAAGAAATTGCGCGTGATATGGGCATCGCAGCTTCAACCTTGCGGAACCATCGTTGTCAGCTGCGGGAACGGGAACAAAAGGTCAATGCCCCTGCCCAATGAGGCGTTCCGGAAAATGGACTGATCTGCTTTTAACCAAGGGGTCAAAGAAATTACGGCATCTAAAGGTCTTCTTTGTTGAGGAGACACGAAATGGCCTACGGCGTTATTCATTTCTTTCCGGGCGGCACAAAGGAGCAGTACGAAGCCTCCATCGCGGCGGTGCACCCAGCCAAAGGCAGCTTACCTGCGGGTCAGCTCTTCCATGCCGGTGGCCCCTCGGCAGGAGGCTGGACCATCGTGGCCGTCCACGAGTCCAAGGAGAGCTGGGAGCGATTCCGCACCGATATCCTGATGCCACGAATGCAGCAGGGCATCAAAGGTGGCTTCCCCACGCCACCTCAAGAGACCCCTTTCGAGGTGCACAATTTGGTGGGGATTCAGCATTCCACGGTGTGACTGCCGGTTGCACGTCGCTGGCTTCGCAACACGCTTTGCGACGCCTCATCAATCATGCGGAAGGTATGCAGATCCTCTTCCGTCCTCGCCACGAAGAACCCGATCCTGATGCCTCAATGATGAAATAGCCTCACCCCCGTGAAGCACATCACCATGCCGTAGGCGTCGCAGGCTTCGATCACGAGGTCGTCGCGCACGGAGCCGCCGGGCTGGAGGACGTAGGAGACGCCGCTGGCCTTGGCCCGGTCGATGTTGTCACGGAAGGGGAAGAAGGCGTCGGACGCCAGCGCCACGCCGCTCTTCGCGGCCAGATAGGTGCGTTTCTCCTCCAGGCTCATGCGGGCGGGCACGACCTCGTAGTTGTTGGCCCAGAGTTTCTCTTCCGCCGGGGAGAGCCACTCTTCGAGGTATTGATCGATGGCGTTGTTCCGCTCGGCCCGGCCCACTCCCGCCTTGAAGCGCATGCCCAGCACCGCCGGGTGCTGGCGCAGGAACCACTTGTCCGCCTTCGACCCCGCCAGGCGCGTGCAGTGGATGCGGGACTGCTGGCCCGCTCCCACCCCGATCACCTGGCCCTCGAAGGCGAAGCACACCGAATTGGATTGCGTGTATTTCAGGGTGATCTCGGCGAGCAGCAGGTCCCGCTTCGCGGCTTCCGGCAGCTCCTTCTTCGCGCTCACGATGCGGTCGAGCATCGCGAAATCAGGAACGAGGCTGTTGCGCCTCTGCTCGAAGGTGATGCCGAAGATCTCGCGCGATTCCAGCTCGGGCGCCTCGTAGGAAGGATCGATCTGGATCACATGGTACTTGCCGTCCCGCTTGGCCTTCAGGATCGCCAGCGCCTCGGGCGTGAACCCAGGGGCAATGACGCCGTCGGAGACCTCGCGCTTCAGGATGCGGGCCGTGGCTTCGTCGCAGATGTCCGAAAGCGCCGCCCAATCCCCGAAGGCCGACATGCGGTCCGCGCCGCGGGCCCGCGCGTAGGCAGACGCGAGCGGTGTCAGTTCGAGATCATCCACGAAGCAGGACTTCTTCAGGTCCTCGGACAGGGGAAGCCCCAGGGCCGCGCCGGCCGGACTCACGTGCTTGAAGCAGGCTGCAGCGGGAAGTCCGAGGGAGCCCTTCAGCTCCTTCACCAGTTGCCACGCGTTCAAGGCATCGCAGAGATTGATATAGCCTGGAGCCCCCGAAAGCACCGTGATGGGTAAGGGCCGGTCCACCGTGTAGACCCGCGCCGGGGCCTGATGAGGATTGCATCCGTACCGCAGCTTGATCTCGTCCATGAATAATCGTCCTTCCCGAAATGAGGGTTCATTCCATCGATTTTCTCAACCTTTATATCTGACGATGCCATAAAGGCCCTGGGCTTAGTCGAAAGAAATCTCCCGAACCATACAAGGATTTATCAAATATACTTGTTCCAAATCATAGGATTTACAAAACCATGTCCCATATCAGTGCGAATGTCAGGTTAAGACCTGTTCGGTTTGGGTTCCTTGTGAGACCGGATGACGCAAAGCGGACGTTCGAAATATTTCGAATAAACACAAGTTTATGGGGCGGGCAGTTCAATCCTATAATTCCCTATATTAAACAAATTCCAAAATGGTGGAACCGCTATAATCATAGGTTTGAGTCTGCCACACAGATTGTGAATGGCTACTTTGATTTTTTCGAGCCAGATTTCATTGTTGAGGCTGAACCTGGATTATCGAAAGGGTTCGGTTTCAGTTCTGATCGCATTTTGCAGCTATCTGACCTGATAGCGCACGAAAGAGACAATATTCGAGCTGGCTATGGTCTAAGTGTGATGGGTTTGTATAGGGATCTGTTTAGGAATAATTTCCAATTTGTTCGGAGGCACGTATCTAAAATAATCAATGTTTCTCCAAAGGAAAATCAATTTAAAGCATTCTGCGCGTGTGTATTTGGTTCACTTCCTATTGACGGAGGATTGGAATATTTGGCACAAATGTTCGACGAAACCTTTGAGCCAAAACAGATCGCGTTAGATGGGGCTTCACTTGCAGAGCTATACGGGACCAGCTACGTCTCAGTATTGAGAATCGGGCGTGAAAACCTGAAAGTTGATTACACTGGGCATCATTGGCCCGCATTGTTCGTTCTTGATGCAAAGAAACCTAGAGATCTAATAGATTTTTGGAATCTGCGAGCTAGTAGACCAAGTGTAATAGCAATTCCTATTCAATGGGCTGAAGAATTATCAGCATTTTGCAAAGATTACATTGTTAAGCACCATGCACCACTACCGGGCAACCCGAATGGAGTGATGATCCATGCGACTGTGATGTTTTCAAGATCTATACCGACTGATGAAATCGAATCCATTCATCAAAAATATTTCCTTGTCGACAAAGATGGTGCGAACGTACGACAGGATTGGTACCCAACGATATGGAGACCGAGTCCGAATTACACTGTAAGGCACACAAGGCCTCTATTAACGGCCGAGGAGAATACCTTCGATAGATAAGTCACGGATGAAGAATCAAGCATACGAATTGACTCCTTGTATCCAGATTTTGCTGAACAGTATGGAGGCTTTGCAAGATGGGCAAATGTTCTAAAGCTACGTGATTGGACATTTAAGGATCGAATCGCAACAACATTCCCTTGCGATTTAAAAAGTTCCAAAGACTCTATTTTTGGACCCAGCAGACACCGGCCACTATCCACAACTGAGGGGTTGGTGGTTTTCCCTGAATTTAAGAATTCCTTCGAGCTTTGGAATATATTCGATGGTACTACGGCTATTGCCAAGTGGTTAAAAATTTATGGTATAGAGGCGGAAATATCAGATGCAGGGAAAGTGACTCAGCAAATCATTCAAGGCTTAGGCGGGTTTTATGGGGTTGCAAGCCTTGCGAATTCGGAAATAGTAAAAATATTAAATAAAATTTCTCGTACACCGATCTCTCCGTCCGTCCAGCATCAGAAATTAAAACATGAGATCAACAACGCAAGTAAGGGCGATATTTTTCCTTGTCGCAATTTCGAGATGTTGGTCGAGCGACACGCAGTTGAGCTTGGATTGAAACTACAGTGTACTAAGTGCTCTAGCTGGAGTTGGTATTCGCTTCGTCAATTGGATGAAAAATTGCAATGCAGCCTATGTTTGCGAGAATTCGGATTCCCAATTGTTGACCCGCATTTGAGCACATGGTCATATCGCCTCATTGGACCATTTGCTATACCGAACTATGCGAACGGTGGTTACGCCTCATCCTTATCAATACGATTTTTCGCCAACATTCTCGATATCAATGTCGAGCCAAAGTTAACATGGTCGGCGGGACAGATATTGAACCTGTCTCCAGGGGTAAAAGTCGAGGCGGATTTTATATTGTGGTATCAAAGGAAGCGCCACTTGGAAACAGACTATCCAACCGAATTGATTTTCGGTGAAGCCAAGAGTTTCCGTGGCGAAAATGTGGAAGAAAAGAAATTTATCAAAGACGCTTTTCAGCAGGATGACGTTGATCGAATGAAGAAACTAGCAATTCGTTTTCCGGGATCAGTCCTTGTCTTCGCCACTATGAAGCACCCGAATGAACTTTCACCAAATGAGATTTACCGTATCGCCAAGCTTGCGGCCTGGGGGCGTGAATTTGTGAAGGAACGAAACCAAACGAGGGCTCCAGTAATCATGTTGACGGGAATGGAGCTATTCGCGTCTCATTCCTTGCGTGAAACTTGGAGAAAAGCTGGTGGTAAACATGCGAGAATGCTTGAACTTGCAGGGATTGAATTAGATAGCCTCCGTGTATTCGCCGATCTTACACAACAGCTATACCTTGGTATGCCTTCGTATTTCGAGTGGCTTGAAGCAAAACGAAAAAAGAAAAGAACAAAATAGAAAGATTAGGCTTGTGCTGAAGAAGCTGTGCTATCTCAATGCTCTACTTTTGTACATATAATCGACCATATGAGGGTAAATAAAACCCCCGAGATCACGCTGTGATTCGGGGGATTTGCTTTTTAGAATGCACTTGTCAAATTGGTGCTGAGTTTATTTGATTTCGTTTCCTGTGAGTTCCTGCCGGAACTGGGTCAAGGCCACTTTGTTCTCGGGCTTGTAGAGCGCGGGGACGGCGGCTTAGAGGGCGGCACAGTTCACGAGGTCCTGCTTCCAGGTCACTTCGTTGCGGGCGTGGGCCTGGGATTCACGGCGCCGGGGCCGAAGCCCACGCAGGGGATGCCATAGCGGCCCTGGATGGATACGCCGTTGGTGCTGAAGGTCCACTTGTTGGCGAGGGGTCGGCTCGGACGCGACACAACTCTTACGCTTGCGGAAGCGATGGGTAGGCTGCGGGGGCTAGGTTGGCCATCTAGGTGGGTAGGCGGATCGCACGTGGTTAATCCCTGGCGGGGCGATGGACGATAGATATTCTATCCAGACGGAGTCGCCGGTTGAGCCTTCCCGCACGCATAGGCAGGTTTGAGATCCTCAAGCGCATCGGCAAAGGAGCCATGGGGAAGGCCTTCATGGGCCGGGATACGATCCTGGGTCGGGAGGTCGCCATCAGGACGATCCTCGCCAACTCGTACTTCGGGGATATTCACGCTGGACTCAGTCCTCCCGCACTGTCACCGCCCAGGCCTTGGGCGTCCGGCGCAGGGCGGCGCGGGTGAGCTGGGCGGAAGCGATCAACGGCTCCTCCATGTTCAGGGACTTAATATCCACCGCATGGTTATCCACTAGGGTTGGCCTTTTCATTTCAGGGAAAGATTATGACTACTACGGAAAAAGTCGCATTATCTGGAATAATGGTATTAATACCGATTTCGGCTGCAACTTACGCTGCATCTGTCCCGGTGACATCTACGCTGGAACAAACGATTATTCCAGTGGCTGTGCCGGCCAAATCGCCAAAAGTCCTTCCTAATGATGTTTCGAAATTTTCAAAGTATGGCTATGGTGTTTGGAAAGCCGGAAATGGAATCCCTTATGAAAAAAGATTTGACCTGATGCCCAAAGCTTATGCGACGGACGCAGGTAAGACCAAAAATGGAACAAATCTGCTGCGCTTTTTTTCGATGAGCGATATTCATATCACGGATGTTCAATCACCGGCCCAAACCATTAGTTTTGGCATGCAGGCGCAACCCGGAATGTCTTCGGCGTATTCTCCCGTTATTCCTTATACGACTCATGTACTGGATGCGGCTGTGCAGACCGTCAATCTTTTGAACAAGAAAAAGCCATTTGACTTCGGTCTTTTTCTTGGTGATGCCATCAATAATTCCCAACATAATGAACTCCGATGGTATATCGATATTATCGATGGTGGAAATATCAACCCAAATTCAGATCTGAAATCCAAACCCCCGACGGATTACATGCGACCTTACAAGGCTCCTGGGTTGGATAAATCCATTCCTTGGTACCAGGTCATGGGTAACCACGATCATTTCTGGAGTGGGGTTGAAATTCCGAATGACTACATCAAGCAAGCCGTGGTTGGCGAATTGGTTCTCAACCTGGGCGATATCATCAAAGCCAACAAGGACGATCTGAACAGCCGCGGTTTGTATATGGGGATTGTCGATGCCAAGACAACAGAAGGCAAAGTAATCGATTTTGGGCCGACGACGGGATATTCGTCCCTTCCCAAAGTCAATGCCAATGCACATCGGTTCTTGGTTTCGAGAAATCAGTGGATGGCCGAGTTTTTCAATACCATTTCCAGCCCAGTGGGTCATGGCTTCTCTCAAGATAACGTCAAGACGGGATTTGCCTGCTACACCTTTGAACCCAAGGCTGGTCTGCCGCTTAAGGTCATTGCCCTTGATGACACGGACTGCGACACGTGCACGCTGGGAAATGGCGCTCTCGGCGATCTCGACCAGGGGCGTTATGACTGGCTGGTGCGCGAACTCGACAAGGGTCAAGCTGAAGGCAAGCTCATGATCGTTGCTGCCCATGTCCCCGTGGGCGTGAGCGTACCCGGTTTCTCCATGTTTGATCCGGCCTCATCCCCCAAGGAAGATGCGCTGATTACCAAACTTCATGACTATCCGAACCTGATCCTGTGGATGTCGGGCCATCGCCACTTCAATTCAGTGACCGCGATGCCTTCTCCAGATGCCAATCGTCCTGAACTGGGTTTCTGGGTTGTTGAAACAGCATCCTTGAGAGATTTTCCACAGCAGTTCCGCTATTTCGATATTGTGCGCAATAGCGACAACACCATTTCGATCTTCACGACCAATGTCGACCCGGTCGTCAAGCCTGGATCGCCGGCTGCGAAATCGCGTTCATATGGAATTGCCGCCGGCGCGATCTTCCAATCCTGGCCGCCATACTCACCGTCTGGTGCCTACAACGCCGAGCTGGTCAAGAAATTGAGCGCTGAAATGCAGGAAAAGATTCAGAGCTATTGAACCTTACCCCCCCAGACGATGCCATAAAGGCCTCAAGAGAAATCCCCCGGACCACATCGTCCGATCCGGGGGAATTACTTTGTTCCAATCGAATTACTTGATCTCGTTCCCCGTCAGTTCCTGCCGGAACTGGGTCACGGCCACTTTTTTCTCGAGCTTGTAGAGCGCGGGGACGGCGGCGTAGAGGGCGGCGCAGTTCACGAGATCCTGTTTCCAGGTCACTTCGTTGGGGGCGTGGGCCTGGGATTCGG
>DCFP01000110.1:13631-18330 GCA_002319925.1 Holophagaceae bacterium UBA1801
TTGGGGGCGTGGGCCTGGGATTCGGCGCCGGGGCCGAAGCCCACGCAGGGGATACCGTAGCGGCCCTGGATGGACACGCCGTTGGTGCTGAAGGTCCACTTGTTGGTGAGGGAGCCTACGCTCTGCCACCGCTGGGTACCCTGAGCCAAGCTGCTGTTGAAGGTCTTCGGGGTGGATGGGTGCCGTTGCCCATGTTGCGAAGGCAACATGCAGCGGATCGCTTGCATCACCCAGCCCCGCGTCATCGCCGCCATGATGGAATGCGTCACCAACATAGCCGGGCCACCTTAAACCCGAGCAGGGAACGGACGAAGATAATCCACTGGAAGGGTAATGGCCGGACTAAAACTCCATGCCAGCTGAAGGTTGGCCTGGCAAGCGAAATCCTTTGACACCGCGAGCCTGGAAATGTAGCTTGAGGGCCATCCTTCAGGATTTTCACATCTGGCCATCCACTTCAGAGTGCCCCATGCCCCTCAGCCACTCATCTATTCGGTTGTGGCTGACTTGTTCTGGGCCTTTGAATTCCCTATTCACACTGGCCACAGGTGGATGAAGGAGTTCGGCTTCCTCAAGAAGCCCTGCTCCATCCAGGAGCTACAGAAGGCCATCAAGCAGGCGCTGAAGGTCTGAAATCGGGAGGTGATGCCATGCGACAGGAACCCGGCAAGCGAATCACCCAACCAGGCATCCAGCCCCGGTCCACGGGTCCCCTCGGGCCGTCCCTTCTCTCGCTGCTGCTGGGACTCCACGCCGGAGTTCTCCCGAGCCAGGTTCCGCCCACGTCCGAGACCCTGCGCAGCCAGGCCCAGACGGCCTACGATGCCAAGCGCTGGCAGGATGCCGTTCCCCTGCTCCGTCAGCTCATCGGCCTGAAGCCGGAACTATGGGAAGCGCACCAACTGCTGGGGAATGCGTGCCTGAACCTTGGCCAGTATCCAGAGGCCATCGAAGCCTTCGACAAGGGCATCGCGCTATGTCAGAAGGAGCTGGAGGCCGGTGGAGCCGGATCACCCAGGCTCCGCGAGGCGCTGGGCAGGATGCTGACCGCCGAGGGCAACGCCTATCTGAAGGCGGGCAAACCCCAGCAGGCCGTCTCCCTCTATGCCCGGGCGGCGGAAATTGATCCCAATCCCGGTCTCGCCTACTTCAATCTGGCCGTCACCCTCTACAACCAGGGACAGATGGAGGCTGCCGCCCGCTACAGTGACAAGGCCATCGCCGCGGATCCTACCCGGGTTGATGTCTATTTCATCAAGGGCTCCGCCCTTTTCGGCACCGGCACCCTCGATGCTGCTGGTCGCTATATGGTGCCCCCCGGCACGAGGGAGGCCCTCGAGCGTTACCTCGCCCTGGCTCCCGGCGGGGCCCATGCGGCCGATGTGAAAGCCATGCTCGACATGATGATCAAGTAAACAGATCTGCTGCGAGTTAGGCGGTGAGGAGTGTCGATCCCTCCACGGCTGGGAGGCATCGACAGAAGCCAAGCTCGCCGAACACCGCACCGCAGTCCATCATGCTGGCAGGTGGTCGCCAAGGGCCTAAGGGATCCCGCCCGGGGTTGTGCCCCAGGGGGGACATGTATTGGAAGCACCCTCCACCCCCCAGACGATGCCACAAAGGCCCCGATCCCCTACACGAGAAATCCCCGGACCACTTTGTGTGATCCGGGGGATTCCTCTGGCGGAGAAGGCTACTTGATCGCGTTCCCCGTGAGTTCCTGTCGGAACTGGGTCACGGCCACCTTGTTCTCGGGCTTGTAGAGCGCAGGCACGGCGGCGTAGAGCGCAGCGCAGTTCACGAGGTCCTGCTTCCAGAGGTCCTGCTGGCAGGTGACTTCGTTGGGAGCGTGGGTCTGGAATTCGGCGCCGGGGCCGAAGCCGACGCAGGGGATGCCGTATCGGCCTTGGATGGACACGTCGTTGGTGCTGAAGGCCCACTTGTCGGTGCATCCTGGCCTGCATGCCCCTGTATTTCGGAGCGTGCGTCATCTCTAGGATATTCGGCCCCAGAGGTGACTTAGGGGCTGGGAAGGCATCCAAGGAACATCGAGTCATCCTCGAAAGATCAACGGCTTCCCTGGCGCAAACGGCCCTTCGTTGTGTGCGGGATCCCCGCCCGGTCCGCCGTGCTCCAGTGGCCACGCGCAAGGCTGTGCCGCTCAGAGGGAACCGTGATCGCAATTCACCCCTCAAGGAGGAAAGCCCATGACTGTCCTAGCCATCAAGTCCGTTCCACTGCCGTGGAAAACCGCGCTCTCGGTGGCGTTCGCCCTGGCCCTCGTCGGGGTGCTTGCAAGTCCAAACAGTCCCTTGGGCGGATTCTGGCGGCCCGGGATGGACGTCCCTATGCCCACCAGCGCCCAGCTTCCCTTCTTCATTCTCCTGAACATCGCCGAGGGCCTAGCCTTCGGTCTGGGGATCTCCTTCCTGGTCTTCGGCTATCCCCTGGTGCGCGCCGTCGCTCCCGCATCGACCGGGCTCACACGCGCCGCCCACGTCTCCATCGCCTGGCTGCTCATCAATTGGCTGCCGCACGACAGCCTGCACATCCACAACGGGATGGACATGGGCGGCCTCCTGGTCATCGAGTACGCCTTCCACATCACGCTCATCATCGCCGGGGTCGTCCTCGCCACCTTCTTCCTGAGGCTCCTGCGCGGGGCGCAGCCCTGAATCACGGCTGGGTGTAGCGCCGGATGATTCGGGCGTAGGTGCCGTCCCTGCGGATGGTGGCGAGTCCCGGGTTGAAGGCCTTTGCCAGCTGGTCGGCGTTCCGCTTCCGGGAGAATCCGACGTAGAGCCCGGGCGCGTTCACCTTCACGTCCAGCACGCTATCCACCACACTGACGATGCCATAAACGCCAAAAGCCATTTCCAACATAAATCCCCCGGACTGCGTGATGCGATCCGGGGGATTGGCTTTCTGACGAGAATCTACTTGATCACGTTCCCCGTGAGCTCCTGCCGGAACTGGGTTACGGCCACCTTGTTCTCGGGCTTGTAGAGCGCGGGGACGGCGGCGTAGAGGGCGGCACAATTCACGAGGTCCTGCTTCCAGGTGATCTCATTGGGGGCGTGGGCCTGGGATTCGGCGCCGGGGCCGAAGCCGACGCAGGGAATGCCGTAGCGGCCCTGGATGGACACACCGTTGGTGCTGAAGGTCCATTTGTCGGTGAGGGGACGGCCCACGCGCTTGGACTTGGCCACCTCGTCCTTGGGCGACAGGCGCTCCTTGCCGAACAGGGCGTGGTGGGCATCCACGAGCGCCTGCACGTGGGCGGCGGATTCCTGGTTGATCCAGGTGGGGAAGAAGCACTCGGTCTTGTAGACCTCGCCGGTCCAGGAGGGGCTGTCGTACCAGTACATCGAGACGGTGACGTCCTTGGCGTACTTCTTCACGGCGGGCAGGTCCTCGATCTCCTTCAGGCAGGAGAGGTGGGTCTCGCCGGCGGTCATGCGGCGGTCGATGGAGATGGAGCAGGAGTCTGCCACCGCGCAGCGGGAGGGCGAGGTGTAGAAGATCTGCGACGTGGTGCAAGTGCCGCGGCCCAGGAAGCGGGCATCCTCGTAGTGCTCGGGATTGAACTTGGGATCGAGCATCTTCACGAGGCCCTTGATCGCCGTTCCTTCCTTCGCATCGTTCTCGTTCAGGGCGCGCACGTCCTGGAGGATGTCGGCCATCTTGTAAATGGCGTTGTCGCCGCGCTCGGGGGCAGAGCCGTGGCAGGACACGCCCTTCACGTCCACGCGGATCTCCATGCGGCCGCGGTGGCCGCGGTAGATGCCGCCGTCGGTCGGTTCCGTGGAGATGACGAACTCGGGCACGATCTTGCTTTTGTTGTAGATGTACTGCCAGCACATGCCATCGCAGTCTTCTTCCTGCACGGTGCCGACGATCATGATCTTGAAGCCCTCGGGGATGAGACCCAGGTCCTTCATGATCTTGGCGCCGTAGGTGGCCGACGCCATGCCGCCCTCCTGGTCGGAGCCGCCGCGGCCGTAGATGACCTCGTCGGTCTCGTAGCCGGTGTACGGATCCTTCTCCCAGTTGGCGAGGTTGCCGATGCCCACGGTGTCGATGTGCGAGTCGATGGCGATGATCTTGTCGCCCGTGCCCATCCAGCCAATGACGTTGCCGAGGCCATCGATCTCGACCTTGTCGTAGCCCAGCTTCTTCATCTCCTCGGCGATCCGCTTGACGACCTTCTCTTCCTGGCAGGACTCGGAAGGGATCGCGATCATGTCGCGGAGGAATTTCGTCATGTCCGCCTTGTAGCCCTCGGCGGCTTTCTTCACCGAACTGAAATCGATTTTCATGGTTTTCCCTCCGTGTACATGATTCGCATTTTGCTTTTCATCTTTTATCCTGCTCATCCTGCCTATCCTGTTGATTCATTTTTTGTGTTTGCTTCTCAGTAACAGGGTTCAACGCAAAAAAGAAAGGTAAACAGGATGAGCAGGATGGACAGGATGAAAGGAAAAAACGAGTTCAGATCCTTGTTCTAGATGCTGTTTGTTTTGGCCCGCTCGACGATCTGCTTCAATTTTTCGCCGGGGTTCTGCAGTCGCGTGAGGAACATGAGGGCGCTGATCACGAAGGGCTTGTAGCTGGCTTCGTGGTAGGTGGGGATGCGGTACTGTTCGAAGACCTCGGCGCTCACTTCGCCGGCCTTGCAGCTCACGTCGGTGATGTCGGC
>DCFP01000110.1:18665-18797 GCA_002319925.1 Holophagaceae bacterium UBA1801
AGTTCTGGAACTTGGCGTTGTTGGCGAGGCAGGCCTTCTCCAGTTCCTTGAGGCCGTCCTTGTCGGACTTCTGCAGGAGCTGTGTGCGCTGCTGCATGACGTGGTACGGAGCCCAGGACTTGGGATAGACGA
>DCFP01000128.1 GCA_002319925.1 Holophagaceae bacterium UBA1801
CATCCGGGAGCAGAAGCTGGACATCACGAACCTGCCCATGGCCGACGTCACCCGGCAGTACATGGACTCCCTGCTCCTGATGGAGGAGCTGAACCTGGAGATCGCCGCGGAGTTCGTGGCCATGGCCGCCCAGCTGCTGCAGATCAAGTCCCGGCTGCTGATCCCGAGGCCTCCAGTGGACGCCGAGGAGGAGGACCCCCGCGAGGAGCTGGTGCAGCGGTTGCTGGACTACCAGGCGGTGAAGGAAGCCGCCAAGGAGCTCACGGCCCGGGAAAGCCAATGGCAGAGCGTGGTGTACGCCCAGGGCCTTGATATAAGGGAACACACGCGTGTCGAGGACGAGCCCATCCAGGCGAGCCTTTTCGATTTGCTCGGCGCCTACCGGGAAGCCCTGAAGCGCCTGCTGCCGCCGCCACCCGTCGAGGTCCGCACCGCACCCAAGACCCTGGAGCAGCGCATCGCAGAGGTGCTCAACGATCTCGAAAGCGAGCAGTGGGTGGCATTCACAGGACTGCTCGGCAAAGCCAAGACCCGCGAGGATCTCGTGCTCACCTTCTTGGCGCTCCTGGAACTGGTGCGGCTTGGTCGCATCCATCTCGTCCAGACCGAGACCTTCGGCGAAATCCGCGTGCAGGCGGCCTAGGCGTGGAGAATCATCCCGATCCTATGCCACAGGGTTTCCGGCGGGCATTCCTCGTGGCCTATGGCGCTGGGATCATGCTCTGCGTGGTCTGGCCGCTGATTCTGCAGGCTATGCTCGGATCCGTGATTCCATCACGATTCCTGGGATCAGCCTTGCCGATCGAGGAACTGGGATACACATTCACGGGTCTGGTGATCCTTTCGGCTCTTTTCGTGGTTCAGCGTTCCAGGCGCATCTTGGCGGAATTCCAAGTGCTGGAGCAATCCAAGCGGACCCGAAGGATGACCGTGGAAACCTGTCTCTATGCCGCTGTGCTCGAGCTGAGCGCCTTCTTCGGGCTTCTGTACCACAGCCTGGGAGGCACCGAGCGCTACGCCCGGAGTTTCATCACTCTGCCTGCAGTGATGTTCTTCCTGTTCGTCCCCAAACTTGCCGCATGGCGAAAGGCCACGGAGCCGAAAGCTTGATTCCCGGATCGGAGGACCAAGCCGGGATGCGCTATCCTGATCCGCACACCAGAAGTCATCTGAACCGACCCCGCACCCGATCTACAGAACTACCAGACGTTAGGACAGACGTCATGAAGCAACCTGGGAACTCCAATACCAACAGGCTTCCAGATGACACGGTCTCGATTCCGGCTCCGGCGCAAGCCCTGGATCCCTCCGAGATCACGGTTGTCCTGAACGATGGCCATGAACCGGAATTCGATCCCCTGCCCCACGACCTGGCACCAACCCGGTTCGTGCCCGAATCCGAACAACCTTCGCACCCCCCGGAACTGCGGCCCACCCACGAGGAGATCTCCACGCAGGTGGTGCCGGTCCGGGATCTTTTTTCTTCACGACCGCAGGATTCACTTCCGGCCTCTCGAAGGACCGAGCAACACCACACTGCATCCAGCGCCACCGGTGGCGCCAAAGGCCTCTGGGTGGTCCTTGGGATCTGCGTCGTACTTGGGGGAGGCACAGCCGCCTGGTTCCTGTGGCCGAAACTCAGGCCCGCAGCGGACTCCTCGGTACCTTCCAAGCAAGCATCATCCCAGCCTGAAACGGTTCCCCCCGAACTGCGGACCTACATGGAACAGGCCAAAGGCGGCGATGCCAAGGCCATGCACATGATGGCGGTGATGTACTGGAATGGCCTCAACGTGCGCCAGGACCGAGTGAAGGGCCTGGAGTGGTACCGCAAGGCGGCGGCAGCCGGAAGCACAGCGGCCCAGCAGTTCCTCAAGGACAACGGGCTTCAGTAGGTCTCATGCGCGCCAGGCGATGACCTTCGCGGCCACAGCCTTGCCTGCCTTTTCTGTCAGTTCGACATCGGTGACCTCGCGCAAGGCCTTCACACTCCCGAACAATTGGAGCAGCTTCCTGGCCGTAGCCTGGCCAATGCCGGGGATCTCCGTGAGTTCCGTCTGCAGGGTGCGCTTGGCGCGCAGGGCGCGGTGATAGGTGATGGCGAAGCGGTGGGCCTCGTCGCGGATCCGCTGGAGGAGCTGCAGGACGGGGCTGGTTTTCGGAATGCGCAGTGGTTCGCTAGAGCCGGGACGGAAGACCAGCTCCTCCTTCTTGGCGAGCGCGGCCCGCTCCTGCTGGTCCAAGCCCAGTTCCTTTAAGGCGGCTTCTGCGGCGTGGAGCTGGCCCAGGCCGCCATCGATGAGCAGCAGCTCGGGGAACTCCTTCCCTTCGTCTCGAAGCCGCTTGAAGCGGCGGGTGATGGCCTCGTGCATGTTGGAGAAGTCGTCGTTCTGCTCGTTGGACATCTTGAAGCGGCGGTAGTTCTGCTTGTCCGGCATGCCGTCGGTGAAGACCACGCAGGAGGCGACCACTTCGCGCCCCTGGCCGTGGCTGATGTCGAAGCACTCGATGCGCCGGGGCAGGTGCGCCAGGGCCAGGAAGGCCTGGAGCCCCTCCAGCACAGCCTGGTTGAGCCGCGCGGGCTCGAACTTGCGCTCCAGGG
>DCFP01000011.1 GCA_002319925.1 Holophagaceae bacterium UBA1801
GCGGCAACACCGCGACCTACACGGCCCCCTCCGTGGGTGGAAGCCATACGCTCAAGGCCATCAGCGTGACGGATACGAGCAAGAGCGCCTCGGCCGGCATCTCCGTGCAACCATCGGTGAGCGTGGCCCTCTTCCCCGTGGCCATCACCATCGACCCCAGCGGCACGAACCTATACACCGCGGTCGTCACCACCTCGGGTACGACCAGCAGTGCCATCACCTGGACCGTGGATTCCATCGTCGATGGAAACGCGACCGTGGGTTACATGACGGGCACGGGCAATGCCAGGACGTACATGGGTCCCTCGACGCCTGGAACGCATGTCCTGAAGGTCACCAGCGTCGCCGACCCGAGCAAGTCCGCATCCTCGAACATCACGATCACGGCGCCGGTGAGCAGCGTGAGCGTGGGCTTGAGTCCCAGCACCTCCAGCCTGGTTTGCGGTGCGACGCAGTCGTTCACCGCCTCGGTTTCCGGTAACACCAACACCGCTGTGACCTGGCAGGTCGATAATATCCAGAACGGCAACAGCACGGTGGGAACGGTCAGTGTCAGCGGCAACACCGCGACCTACACGGCTCCTTCCTCGGGCGGCAGCCACACGCTGAAAGTCGTCAGTGCGGCCGATACGAGCAAGAGTGCCTCGGCCAGCATTACCATCCAGCCGTCGGTGAGCGTGGCCCTCTATCCCGCGGCCATCACCCTCGATCCGAGTGGCACGAATCTGTACACGGCGGTCGTCACCACCTCGGGAACGACCAGCAGCGCCATCACCTGGACCGTGGATTCCATCGTCGATGGGAACGCGACCGTGGGCTACATGACGGGCACGGGCAATGCCAGGACCTATATCGGCCCCTCGACGGCTGGAACCCATGTCCTGAAGGTCACCAGCGTCGCCGATTCCAGCAAGTCGGCTACTTCGAACATCACCGTCCAGGATTCATCCACCCCAGCCTCCGTGGCTGTGAGCGTGAGCCCCACGACCACCAGCCTGAACTATTCCGGACAGCAATCCTTCACTGCGACGGTGACGGGTTCCACGAATACGGATGTAACATGGTCGGTGGATGGCATTCAGAATGGTAATGCAAGCGTTGGAACCGCCATTGGCACGGGTAACACCGTGATCTACACCGCCCCTGCCACCGCAGGCACCCACGCGTTGACGGTCGCGAGCGTGGCTGATTCAAGCAAGATCGCCTCCGCTTCCATCTCGGTCCAGGCGGGCTGCGCCCCATCTCCCACGTCCTCATTGACCGTGAACGTCAAGGACGCTGCTTATGGCGCCAAGGGTGATGGTGTCACCGATGACACCGCCGCCATTCAGAAGGCCGTCAATGCGGTGGCCGGAACCGGTGGAACCGTGCTGATTCCGGACGGGACCTACATGATCAATGTCCTCGCCAGCAGCTACTGTGGCGTCCAGTTGAAGAGCAATATGACCTTCAGCCTCTCCACCGGCGCGGTACTCAAGGCCAAGGCGAATGCTTCGGGCACCTACTCCATTCTCGCTGCCAACACCGTCAGCAATGTGAACATCATCGGCGGCACCTTGATGGGCGACCGCAGCACGCATACCGGCACCGGTGGCGAGTGGGGCATGGGATTGTCCATCAACGGCTCCGATCACATCGTCGTGCAGGACGTCATCGCCAAGGAGTGCTGGGGAGATGGTTTCTACGTCGAGAACAACAGTTCGAACATCACCCTGTGCAATCTGACTGGGGATCACAATCGCCGCCAGGGGCTGTCCATCGTCAGCGTCAACGGCCTCGTGGTCAGGAATTCGACCTTCAAGAACACGACCGGGACCCCTCCCGAAGCCGGTATCGATGTCGAACCCAATGATGGAACGGTCGTCCAGAATGTGCTGATCACCGGATGCACCCTGACGAACAACGCAGGGGGAGGTTTCCAGTGCGGATTCAACGACGCCTTCACAACCTCGAAGATCCTCAATACCGTCTTTGATTCAAATACCGTAACCGGCAACGGCATTAACCCTTCTGGTGGCGGCTACCGCGCCTCCATCCTGGTCAGCCATTGCCTGGGCAATGCCAGCATCACGAACAACATCATTACCGGCAACACCGGCCAGGGCATCATGGTCATGGACCACTCCGCCAACACGATCGTGAAGAGCAACACGGTCACCGGCACGATCATGGTCAACGGCAACGACACCTGGACGGGCGGCGGCATCTACCTTTCGGAATGCCCATATTCTTCCGCTACTTACAATATCGTGAAGAATAACGCCGGCCACGGGATCTGGCATGTGGACACCGACGCAACGGTCACCATCAGCAACAATACTGTCTCCGGAAATGGCGTGACGCCTTAATCAGTGCGGGTTGTTTACCCTCGATTGAAGCATTCAGGCACTGAAAGGTGCCTGAATGCTTTTTCGATTGTTCGGAAATGCTTCAAAGGATGAAGGTGAGACGCGGGTTGTCTCCTGCAGATGGGCAGGTGGAGCCGGGATGGGTCGAATTTCCGGACCGTCTCCAGCCGTATTGTGATCAAAGCTCCAACAGCGCTCCGCTACCATGCCTCAACCTCGGAGGATGTATGCAGAGTCGGAAGACACCCATGGACTTCGATCTGGTCACCGGCGCCATGGAGGCCACGGGCATCAAGAACGTGGGCCAGGCCTCGATCCGCGAGATCAAGAAGCTCATCGACAACATCGAGAAGGCTACCGGTGAGCGCTACGTCCGCATGGAAATGGGAATTCCTGGGCTGCCGCCCATGCCCGTGGGCGTAGAAGCCCAGGTTGAGGCCCTGAAGAAGGGCGTGGCCGCCATCTATCCCGATATCCAGGGCATTCCCGAACTGAAGCCCGAGATCGCGCGCTTCGTGAAACTGTTCCTGAACCTCGACGTGGATCCCGAGCACTGCCTGCCCACGGTGGGTTCCATGATGGGCGGCCTCGCCTGCTTCATGACCCTCAACCGCATGTACGCCGACCGCGAAGGCACCCTCTTCATCGATCCCGGCTTCCCCGTTCAGAAGCTCCAGTGCAAGATCCTGGGCCAGGGCTACCAGACGTTCGACGTTTACAACCACCGCGGCCCCAAGCTCCGGGAGAAGCTCCTCAGCTACCTGAAGACCGGCAAGGTCTCAACCATCATGTATTCCAACCCCAACAATCCGTCCTGGATCTGCTTCACGGACGAGGAACTGCGGATCATCGGCGAGCTGGCCACGGAGTACAACGTCATCGTAGTGGAGGATCTCGCCTACTTCGGCATGGACTTCCGCAAGGACTACAGCCATCCGGGCAAGGCTCCCTACCAGCCCTCCGTCGCGCACTACACCGACAATTACGCCCTGCTCATCTCCAGCTCCAAGGCCTTCAGCTACGCGGGCGAGCGCATCGCCATGCTCGTGGTCTCGGACAAGGTCTGGAACATGAAGGCGCCGGATCTCAAGCGCTTCTACTCCTCGGACCAGGTGGGCAACGCCCTGGTCTTCGGCACCATCTACGCGCTGTCCTCCGGCACCTCCCACTCTGCCCAGTACGCCCTCACCGCGATCCTCAATGCCGTGAACGACGGCAAGCTCAACTTCGTGGAATACGTGAAGGAATACGGCGAGAAGGCCAAGGTCATGAAAAAGATGTTCACGGACAACGGCTTCCAGATAGTCTACGACAAGGATCTGGGCGATCCCATCGCCGATGGTTTCTACTTCACCGTTTCCTATCCGGGGCTTTCCGGCGACGAGCTGCTGAAGGAATTCATGTACTACGGCGTCAGCGCCATCGCCCTCGCCACCACGGGTAGTGAACGCACCGAAGGCCTCCGCGCCTGCACGTCACTCATCCAGCGCGAACAGTTCCCCGTGCTGGAACAGCGGCTGAAGCAGTTCCACACAGATCATCCCGTGGCGAAGTAATTCAACTCCTCCAGCCAGCCGCCATCATGACGGCTGGCTGGAACGGATTCTTCAAACGTACCGGATGACCTGTTCCTTGGGGAACCGCACCTTGGCCAGCTTCGCGTAGGCATCCTCCTGGGAGCGGTAGCCCGCGGGGCAGATGGCCAGGGTGTGATAGTCCGTGCCCACCAGGCCGAGAATCTCGTCGTACTGCCCGGGATCCAGGCCTTCCATGGGACAGGTGTCGACGCCCAAGGCCGCGGCGCAGGTCATGAAATTGCCGAGGGCGATGTACGCCTGCCGGGCTGTCCAGGACTCGACCATCTTCGAAAGGGGGCCCTGGATGATGCTGCCCTTCATCATGTCCGCGTAACCGGAAAGGGAGGCCTCGGGCACGTCGCGAACCTCGGCGATGCGCTTCACGTAGTGGTCGATGTCCTCGCTCCGCATGTTCCGGCGCGCCGTGAACACCACCAGGTGGGAGCAGTCCTCCACCTGGGGCTGGCCCCAGGAAACGGCCCGCAGTTTCGCCTTCACGGCCGGATCCGTGACAACGATGAACTTCCAGGGCTGGAGGCCGAAGGAACTTGGCGTCAATACCAATGCCTGTTCCAGCGTATCCCAGAGGTCTGCGGGGATTTTGCGGGCGGGATCGAATTTCTTGGTGGCGTAGCGCCAGTTCAGGGTCTGAATGAGATCAGCGGGCTTCATGGTCTCCTCGGGATGGATGGGTGTTCAGCATGACTCGCGCATATCACGGGTTCAAGCGCCCTTGCTCCAGCGAGCGGCGGCGTTGGCCACGCGGCGCCCAAGAGCCTCGCCCGTGGCCTGGTCCGCGGAACCCGGTTCCTGGTCGGGGGGCACATTCCCCGCCTGGGTCATGGCGCCCAGGTAGCTGGAGAGACGGTTCACACCCTCGGGCTGCACCATCTCGCCGAGGCCGATCCAGAGCATGCTGTGCTGGGCCGCGAAGATGGCGAGGGTCTGCAGGGTGTTGAGCTTGTCACCGCTGAGGCCGCCGGAATTGGTGAAACCCGCCGCCAGCTTGTCCTTCCACTTCTGCTCGAACCAGGTCTTGGCGGTGGCGTCCATGAAGGTCTTGAAGGGCCCGCTCACGCTGCCCATGTAGGTGGGGGAACCGAAGATGATCGCGTCCGAGGCCTCCAGCGTGCCCCAGTGCTGTTCAATGGCATCCACGGGCACCAGCTCCACCTTCGTGCCGGGCACAGAGGCCGCGCCGCGCACGACAGCTTCGGCGATGACTTTGGTGTGGCCGAAGCCACTGTGGTAGACGACGGAAACCTTGGCCATGTTTTCTCCTTTTGGATGTTGCCGGCCGATCGGCCTGGAACTAAACTTAGGTTTGCTGCTTTCTTTTGGGAAGAAGGCACCTTTTCGGGAGATACATACCAAATGGTGCGCATGAAGTACGACCCCAATGTCCTGAGTTCGCAATGCCCCACGCGGAAGGCCCTGGACCTCATCGCCGACAAGTGGACCACCCTCGTGATCTACCTGCTGGCGGACGGGACCGCGCGCTACAGCGACCTGCACCGGTCCATCGACGGCATCTCGCAGAAGATGCTCACCCAGACGCTGCGGGATCTCGAACGGAACGGCCTGGTACACCGCAAGGTCTATCCCGAAGTGCCGCCGCGCACGGAATACACGTTGACGCTGCTGGGCCAGACCTTGATACAGCCACTTTCAGCGCTCTGCGCCTGGGCCGAGAAACACATGCCCGAGCTGGAAAAGGCCCGGCAGCGCTACGACTTGCGGGGAAAGTCCATCTCCGCTTAAGCCGTTATGCAAAAACAACTTGACCAGTCGGGCAATCCACCGGCATAAGGTGCCGCAGCAAAATGAACTGAACTGCACAGTTCATTTTGCTGCGGCTTCTAAGGATCAGCCACCGAATGGCGCCGCCCCAGCCGGTACTCGGCCTCCGACACGAGGCTACTCAGGAACCGGTCCTGGATCAGACAAGCCTCGGCGACTCCCCATTCCTGGTCCTGAAGCACCAGCAGCGGCCCCTCGGACTCCAACCGGATCGACAGCGTAGTCATGGAATCCTCCTCGCACCATTCGATGACGGGAGACCACTGGCCGTTCAAACACCTTTCAATTTGAGGAGGTCTTCGGGCCGATCCAGATCCAGCTCCCCACCGGGAAACGGCACCGCCGACACGTCCGGACCCTGCAGCAGCGACCTCGCCCCCTGGTCGCCATGCAACTGTAGAAGGGCATCGAAGTCCTGGCGCAGCAGCACCGCGGGCACACCGCGGATTCCCCTGTAGACGCTCGCGATCCGGCGCGACGGGTGGGTCCTGTGCATTTCCAGGATGGTCCCGATCAGTGTTGAATCCAGCGCGGGTTGGTCGGACACCAGGAAAAGGGCCGACCGCGCATCCAGGGGAAGCGCCGAAACGGCAGTGCGCAGGGAACTGGCCATGCCCTCTTCCCACTCGAGGTTGCGCACGCAACGCACGGACAGGTCCTTCAGCGCGGTCTTCATCCGCTCCGCTTCGTAGCCGAGCACGACCATCACCGGATCACAAGCGAGCAGGGCCATCCTGGCGACCCGGTAAAGCATCGTCTCGCCATCCAGCTCCACGAGCTGTTTCGGCTCTCCCAGGCGGCGGGAGGCTCCCGCGGCCAGAATGACGGCTGGGATCTTCATGGTGGCATCAAGCTACCATGATCGGTTTCCTTCGCCCATGACCGCTTCGACCCCTTCGACACCAGAAACCTCGATGGCACGGCTATCGCCCTGGTACGGCCCTGGTGTCGGGAGACTGTCTTGTTTCGGAACATGGTTCTATTCCTCGGATTGCTGTTGTGGTCAGTGTTCCCGGCCTATTCCCAGGCTGCGGCTCCCAGTCCATCGGAAAAGGAACTGCAGGCGCCCCTCAACCTGAACGACGAAAAACCGACGCAGAGTCAAGCGGCCGTTCCCGAACCCTCCGGCTGGCGGGCCTTTGGTTCCGTGATCCTGGTGCTGGGTCTCGCGGGCGGCGGCCTCTGGGCCTTCAAGCGGTGGGGCGCCAAGCGCATGCCCGGCAGCGGGGGCTCGCGGATCCGGGTCGAGGAGACCTTGAGCCTCGGCGATCGCCGTTTTGTGTCGATCCTCCGGGCTGACGATGAGAAATTCCTCATCGCCCTGAGTCCCCAGAGCATCACCCTCCTCGCCCGCATGGACCATTTCGAGACACCCGGGGGGTTTGAAACAGCCCTCGAACAGCAGGTGGAAGTGAACCACCCCATGCCCATCAAGGATGTCGAGGCCATGATCAACGGGGGCCGGTCATGAAGCGCTGGGTGATAGCCGCCCTCCGGCTCTGGCCCGTTTTCCTGCTCCTGGCCGCCGGCATCGCACTGCATGCCCAGCAGCCCGCCCAGGCGAGCCTGCCCACGGTCACCGTGGACTTCGGCAAGACGCCCCAAGGCCCCGGCCTGAGTTCGACCCTTCAGGCCATGCTGGTGCTGACAGTGCTGACCCTGGCCCCGACCATCCTTGTCACCACCACTTGCTTCACCCGCATCGCGGTGGTGCTCCAGTTCCTGCGCCAGGGCATGGGCACCCAGCAGGCCCCCTCGAACCAGGTGCTCATAAGCCTCTCGCTGGTGCTCACCTTCTTCGTGATGGCGCCCGTGGGACGCGAGATCAACAACACCGTGCTCCAGCCCCTGAACCGCAACGAACTCACCGTGGACCAGGCCATGACCAAGGCGGCGGCGCCGCTGAAGGTCTTCATGCTCAAGCACACACGGAAGAAAGATCTTTCTCTCTTCATCAACATCGCAAAGACTCCGCCACCCCAGACCAAGGCCGATGTGCCGCTCGAAGTGCTCGTCCCCGCATTCCTCATCAGCGAACTCAAGACCGCCTTCGAGATCGGATTCCTGATCTTCCTGCCCTTCCTGATCGTGGACATGGTCGTGGCCAGCGTGCTCCTCAGCATGGGCATGATGATGCTGCCCCCCGTGTCCATCTCCCTTCCCTTCAAGGTGCTGCTGTTCGTGCTTGTGGACGGCTGGTACCTGATCGTGGGCTCGCTGGTGCGGGGGTATACGGGATGAGAGAAAAGGGGTCAGTGGTCGGTGGCCAGTGGCCAGTAAAAAAGCCCGCGGCCTCTGGCCGCGATCATTTCATCACTGACCACTGACCACTGACCACTGACCACTGCAGGAGACACCCATGAACGAACTCGTCATCGTCGATCTGGCCCGGGATGCCCTGCGCACGGCCCTCTACGTGGCTGCGCCCGCACTCATCGTCTCCATGATCGTGGGTCTGTCCATCTCCATCTTCCAGGTGGTCACCAGCCTGCAGGACCCCACCGTGGCCTTCGTGCCCAAGGTCCTGGCCGTGATGGTCGTCGTGGTGTTGAGCTTCCCCTGGATGATGCGCGTCCTCGGCACCTTCACCACCCGCATGTTCACCCAGTTCAACCAGATCGTGCAGCAATTGCCATGAATGCAGTGGTCGGTGGTCAGTGGCTAGTGGCCAGTAAAAAGGGCCCGCGGCCTGCGGCCGCGCTCATCACTTAACTGACCACTGACCACCGACCCCTGACCACTACCCATGCCCTCCCTCCTCGCCAATCCTGCGCTCTGGACCCTGACTCAGGGCAAGGTGCTGGTCTGGCTGCTGGTGCTCACGCGGGTTTCTGGGCTCCTGGCGACGCTGCCGGGCATCGGCCAGGAGCGCATTCCGCTGCTCGTGCGGGCCTCCGTGGCGATCCTGGTGTCGCTGATCATCGCGCCGGTGGTTCCGCCTCCCGATCAAGCGCCCACGGGCGCCTGGGCCATGGTGGGGATGATGGCCATCGAGCTGGCCTCGGGGGCGCTGCTGGGCGTGACGGTGTCGTGGATCGTGGAAGCGGTGGGCTTCGCGGGCCAGCTCATGGACTTCCAGATGGGCTTCTCCTTCGTGCAGTTCATCGACCCGGCCACCTCCCACCCGGTGTCCGTTTCCGGTTCGGTGCTCGGCCAGCTCGTGATCCTGTTCCTCTTCATCTCGAACCTGCACCACCACATGATCCTGGCCCTCGTGGAGAGCTTCCGGATCCTGCCCATTGGCCACGGCTTTTCCGGCGCACCTCTCGGCCTCGTGATGATGGTGGGACAGCTCATGGTGCGGGGTCTGCAGCTGGCTTTCCCCATCATGATTTCCCTCTTCTTCGTGGACGTTCTGGAGGGCATCTCCGCCAAATTCATGCCCCAGCTCCAGCTCATTCAGTTGGCCTTCCCCCTCAAAATTTCCATCGGTCTCATCATCCTCGGGTTCGTGGTCCGGGAATTCCCCGCCTGGGTGGTTCCCCTGCTCGAGGCCGCACCCCGCGACGCGCTGCGGCTTTTGAGGTAGGCGATGGCACAGGATCCCAGCCGCACCGAGAAGGCAACCCCCAAAAGGCGGAGCAAACTCCGGAAGGAAGGCACCGTCCTGCGCTCCCAGGATCTGGATGCGGCGGTCCTACTCTGGGGAAACTTCTTCCTGTTCATGTTCGCGTGGACCACGACGTTCATGCTCCTGGCGCAGCAGGTGGTCTATTTCCTCAAGAGCACCGCCACCGTGAGCGATCTCTCGTTCACCAATCTCCAGGGCTTCGCTTGGGGCGTCTTCCTGATCATCCTCAAGGTCCTGCTGCCCTTCTACGCCTTCAACTTCCTGCTGGCCCTGGCGAATCAGTTCCGGCAGCACGGGTTCACGCCGAACTTCTCCATGCTGAAGCTCAAGTTCGAGAAACTGAATCCGGTGCCAGGTTTCCGGCGTCTCGTGTCCGCGCGCTCCCTGGTGGAAATCCTCAAGAGCCTCGCCAAGTTCTTCATTCTCGGCTGGGTCGCCTACATGGTCCTAGGCCCCCGCGTGCCCGTCCTGATCTCGACCCTGAAACTTCCCCTGAATCAAGGCATCCACTATTTGCAGGAAACCCTCTTCATCCTGTACCGCAATGTGATGATCGCGATGCTCATCCTGGCCTTGGCCGACTGGGCCTACCAGCGCTTCAGTTTCGAGAAGAGCATCCGCATGACCAAGCAGGAAGTGAAGGACGAAATGAAGGACTCGGAAGGGAACCCGGAGATCAAGAAATTGCAGCGGCAGCAGATGTTCCAATCCATGCTCCGGCGCATCATTTCCCAGGTTCCCAGGGCGTCCGTGGTCATCACCAACCCCACGCACTTCGCCGTCGCTCTGCGGTACGACGACAAGTCCGCAGCCCCCATCTGCGTCGCGAAAGGCGTCGATCATTTGGCGCTGAAGATCCGGGAACGGGCTATCAATTCCGGAGTGGCCATTGTGGAAAACCCGCCCCTGGCGAGATCGCTCTATCGTAGTGTGGATCTGGAGCGGCCCATCCCACCGGAACTCTATCAGGCCGTTGCCCAGGTTCTCGCCTACGTCTACCGCCTCAAGGGAGCTGCATGAGACGGGCAAATTCGGCATACTCTTTGCTCGGAGGTGATCGCTACCTTCAATTCAGGATTCTGGCCTAGCGGCCGAAAGGTACGCATAACGACTCGGGAACCCAGTGCCCCCACGCCCCATCGTCCCACCCCACCTTCCGCCCCACCGGCTTCTGCTGGTGGATGATGATCCCGTGCTCCGGGAAACCCTTACCGACCTGCTGGAGAACGAGGGTTTCAAGGTCACCAACGCGGCCTCTGGCGAGGAAGCGGAAGAACTCCTGAAGAAATCCAAACCCCCTTATGATCTCGTGCTGACGGACCTGGTCATGCCGGGCAAATCCGGCATGGATGTTCTGCAGAAGGCCCTGGAACTCAACCCCAGCTGCACCGTGCTAGTGCTTAGCGGCTTCGGCAGCGTGCGGGAGGCTACCGAGGCTATGGACCTGGGCGCCTACGGACTGGTCACCAAGCCCTTGCAACTGGATCAGTTCAGGAACACGCTCCGCCGCCTCATGGAGCGCATCGAACTGGTGACGGAGCGCGATGATCTGAGAGTCAAGGTCAAATCCCTTCAGAGTCGCATCGACACCCTGGAAGCCACGAAGGGCCGCATGGAAATGCTCGCGACCCGCATCGCGCCGACCTCTGAAAATCCCTCCGAATCCTTGGGAGACCTGGAACGCCTGGCCAACCTGAAGGCCCGGGGACTGCTCACGGACGAGCAGTTCGAGACCGCGAAGAAGGCGCTCCTGGCGAGGTGGCTCGCGTGAGGCCCTTCCCTGCCCTCATGATCATCCCCGCCGTGATGATCGTGCTTCCGGCGCAGGAGACCAAGCCCCCCGCCGGAAAGATGACGGACGCGGACATCGAAGCCTTCGCCAAGCAGGCCCTGACGCTCCAGGACACCGTCGAACAGCGGGAGGCTCTCAACAAGATCCAGGGCTATCGCTTCAAATCCTCCCGGATCAAGGAGCGCGAGTTCGTCCTCTACGCCGAAGGCATCCTGGAAGACCGCTTGGGCAATACGCCCAGAGCCGCGATCACGCTCCGGAAGCTGGAGGTGGCCTTCCCCCAGTCGCCCTATCTGAATCAGGTCCAGACTATCCTGGCCACATCCTCCATCGAGCACAAACGGTATCCGGACGCTGAAAAACGGCTCTGGAAAGCACTGGATTCGGACATCCCCGTGGAAAGCAAGCGGCGCACCCAGGAGCTGCTGCTGTGGGTACTGGCCGAGCAGAAACGGTGGACCGTGGGCATTCCCATCGTCAAGACTCTGCAACCCTTGGGCTCGGCGAAACCCTCGGAGCGCGGCCTCGTGGCGATCCTCGAAGTCCTATGCCTGAATGGAGACAAGGACCAGGCCGCGTCCACCCGCAAGGACCTGCAGACCCTGTATCCCAACAGCCGGTACACCTCCCGGGCGGATCTGGCCTGGGCGCGGCTGCTGGGCACTACCGGCGATCCCGCGGGGTCCGCCGATGTCTTCCGGCGCATCATCACCACGAACGGAGACTCGCCCGAGGCGGACGAAGCACGGTTGGCTCTCATCTCATTGCTCAGCGAAGGCAAGCTCCGCCCGAAGGAAGCCGAAGGCTATCCGACACCGGAGAAGCTTCTGGCAGAACTTCGCAAGAACGACCGCAAGGGTGACAAGACGCGGAAAACGTTGCTGCTGGAGCTGCGCCTCCACGTCAACAAAGCGCAATGGAAGAAAGCCCTGGACTCCGCCGACAAGCTGAAAGAGGCTGGCATCTCGCCCGAGGAAATGGCCGAAGCCGGCAACCTCCGCAACACTGCGCTCCAGTCATGGGCCCGGCAGCAACTGGACAGCAAGAACATCGAACCCCTGCTGCCCTATCTGGACGAGCCCGGCATCAGCGCCCTCACGGCCGAACAGCGCACTACGCTCGTGGGTGTGCTGGTCCAGAAGGGCCTGGCTGATGCGGCTCATACCGTCATTCAGATCGCTCCCGCCAAGGAGAAACCCGGTCTATTGAAAGTGGCAGCGGAAACCACCTCAGCGGACTCGGATCCCGAAACGGTCCTCAAGATGCTGCCCGCCAAGGGTGAGACGCCGGTCCAGTCCCTGCGGAGAGCCCAGGCCCTGATCGCCCTGAAACGCTGGAGCGATGCAAAAACGGCGCTGGGGCGGGCACAGCCCGGGCCCGATCGCGTCGCGGCCCTCGTAACCTACTTGCAGCGGCCGGTGGAAATGAACGAGAACAGCACCGGCCGTTTGAAGGAAGCGGAAGGCTGGCTCGCCAAGCTCGCGGAAAAGGGGCCGGATCGAGAGGCCCTCTCCATCCTCGTGGCGGATCTGCGAGCCAAGGGTGGAGACTGGAAGGGGGCTCTGGCGCTGTACCCAGCGGATCCCCAGAAGGCCAGCCGGGGTTGGGTGGCCCTCATGCGCGCCACTTGCCAGGTGAAGCTCAACCTGCGGAACGATGCGAAGATCACGCTGAAAATCGCCGTCAACGAACCCGACTTCAAGATGGAGCGGGCGACGCTGGGGAAGCAATTGGGAATGTGAGTCTGCCATGGTTGAGAGGGTGTCTGCAAAATCCCGCGAGCCGCGACGAGCCAAGGCTGGATGCCCCGCAAGGAAGAGCCTGCAGGGCGATGCGGGTACATCGTCCAAAGGCTCTGACACAGCGGGGCGCCAGCCTTGGCTCGTCCCTCCGGGCTGACGCGGCGGGAACGCCGGCTCTGGCAAGCAGTGCTTGCCAGGAGCGCAGCCCGGTGGGCTGCGCGATAGCCGCCGTTCCATGCTGTGTCACGCTCCTCGGCGATAGGCCCACTAGCGCTTTCGTCGCATTCCTTGCCTGGCTCGCCCGGCGCCGCCAGCGCCGCATCGCGCAGGTTTTGTTACCGCCTCTTATTCTCGCAGAGATCACATTTTGCGAAATGACTCCATTGGACGAGCCGGAGCATCGCCTCTACGCTACGCTGCTTCTTCGCATTCCTGCACGCGCCACAGATGGCGACAACGATCTCCCACTCGCTGACGACCGCACAATGGACAACGCATGCGGCAGCCGTCAGGATTCGCCACTGTTCCAGCGATCGGTTCAACCACAATCAAAATTATGAAACCCGCGCATAGGCGATTCTCTCGGTTCGTGAAATGTAGAGATTCCGTCTGATCGGCGCGAGGTAGCTGGATTGGAAATAGGATTCGCCCACATCCTCGATCAACTCCAGGTGATAGGGCTTGACGAACTCAGCGGTATCGGACGGATCAATGCCGAAAACCCAAGGGCTGTTGTTGGCTTCCATGAACATCGTGAGGGTGCTGGCGCCCGCCGTGGATGAGGTCTTGTCGATCACACGCTTCGGGACATAAGTAAAGACGACTCTGCTCCCCGGTGCGGTCCTGGAGATGAAATCGAAAATCAGATCGATCGCCTTGTGGGAGATGTACTGTGTCAAGCCTTCCAGAATGAACAGGACCGGCTTTGCAAGGTCCAGTCCACCCGCCGACAGCGCATCTGCCAATGGCTGGACGTTGAAGTCCGCAGGGACATAGCGGACATGGTCGGGCAGATGCCCAAGCCATTGCTGGATCCTCTGCTTCTTGATCTTTTGGATGTTCGGCAAATCGGCTTCGATGACGAGCAGCCGGTCGATGCCTGGAATCCTGTAGGCTCGCGTATCCAGCCCCGCGCCTAGGATCACCACTTGCCCGATGCCATCCGACAGGGCGGCTTTCAGGGTTTCATCGATGTAACGGGTCCGGCAGATCTGGAGGCCATACACTCCCGGCGCCACTCCGCTGTACATCATCAGGAGAATCTTCCGGAAGATGGCGGACCGGAGCACGAAGCGGGAGGGCTTGTTCAAGAGGGCCACCACCACCGGATCGTCGAACAGGCGGCGATCCTCCGATTGATAATGCTCGAAGGCCCGCATCGTCGCCGTGGCAAAGGCCGTCTGACCACTGTTGTTCGGCATGGGACTCCTCTCATCCAGACCTGGGCTGAAGTGGAAGGACTGAGTCGTCCTTCCAAGTCTAGTGAGTTCCGAGGATCAACGGGACCAGGTTTAGCCCTTGATGCCTTTGCGGCCAGCGTGGAAGGTCGTGCGTAGCTCACCGCGCCGGGTTGATCAGGATGGTGCGAGCGCAGGATCGACCTGACCCCGCGAACAGGCGGCCATCGTGGATTCCCGGAGGGTCATCACTGCGGTCGCCAGGAGGCTGGACTCCTATGGTGTCTGGCGCCGATGCCTTGCTGCTATCCTCCATCCAGTTCATTTCCAACAGGAGGTCTTCCATGTTCCACCTCATCTGGAAATTCATTCTGGGACTCGTCATCGGCTACCTGGCCCGGTTCCTGCTACCCGGCGCCGACAAGCTCGGGTTCTGGCTTACGGGAATCGTCGGCGTCGCCGGTTCCTTCCTGGGGCACTGGCTCGCCCATCTCCTGGGCCTGGAATCCGGCCAGAAGCCCAGCGGACGGATCATCAGCGCGATCTTCAGCATCGCCGGCGCGATCCTGCTCCTGCTCGTCCTTCGGTTCCTCCGGCGCTGACCGCAGACTACCCATGGCGCCGCTGCAACAGTTGGCAGGCATCCTCGGACTTTCGGTGGTTTCGGGGATCAATCTCTACCTGTCCGTTTTGGTGGTGGGCTTGGCGGAGCGTTTCCACTGGGCTTCGGGGCTCCCGCCCGAGCTGGGCATCCTCGGCCATCCCCTGGTCCTCGTCACGGCGGGGCTGCTCTTCCTGGTCGAGTTTTTTGCGGACAAGATCCCCTTCGTGACGATCGTCTGGGATGCCCTCCACACCGTCATCCGCCCCGTGGGCGGTGCATTGCTGGCGCTGGGCGCGGCCGGCCGCCTCGCCCCGGTGGCGCAGGTGGTCGCCTTCCTGGCGGGGGGAACCATCGCCTTCGGCGCCCATGGCACCAAGATGGGCGTTCGGATTCTCGCCCACACAGCTCCGGAACCCGGAACCCATGGCCTGCTCAGCATGGCGGAGGATGTCGGCGTGATCGGCCTGCTGGTCTTGGCCTACGCCCACCCCTACCTTGCGCTGCCTCTCCTGGGGGCGCTCGTCCTGCTCATCGCGCTGCTGCTGCCCCTCGGATTCCGGGTGATGGATTTCCTCCTGACGGGACTCGCGGGGCGCGCCATGTCCTGGGTCAAGCAGGCCAGGCGCCACGAAGTTCCCCGGTGGGTGGAGCTGGCCCTGCTGGAAGCGGACCCGTCCGGAAGCGATTGGGTCGCCAGGGCCTTCGCGCGGAAAGCCAAGGGCGTGCCGCGACTGAAGGATGGTTACCTGGCCCGTATCGGCAACCGCTGGGGCTTCGTTCATCGCGGGTTGTTCCGCGCCAAGGTTGTCCTCATGGACGAGGGCAGGCGCGAACCGGCGCGGATCGACCGCGGGCTGTTCTGGAATTCCGTAGTCTTCCTCCGCGGCGGCAAGGTCCAGGAATTCCTTCTGCCCAAGGACTGGTCCGCGGGGCTTTCATCCTTACTCACGGGTCCGGCGGAGGCCGGGCGTTCTTACTGAAAGGGGACATCATGGGTCTCATGGATTTGGCCGGACAGCTGCTGGGAGGCGGACAGGGCGGGGATACCCGGACGGTGCTGATCAATGCGGTGATCGGCATGATCCAGAATCATCCAGGGGGTCTTCAGGGCTTGCTGGGACAGTTCCAGGCCAATGGCCTCGGCGAGCAAGTAGCTTCCTGGGTCGGCACGGGCGAGAACCTGCCCATCGGCGCCGATCAGATCCATCAGGCCTTCGGCAGCGAGCGGATCCAAGCCATCGCGCAGCAGGCGGGGCTCCCCGTGGAGCACGCCAGCGGTGGTCTGGCGGCCCTGCTTCCCGACATCATCAACCACCTCACACCCAACGGCCAGGTACCCCAGGGCGAGGCGGTGCAGCAGGGGCTGGGTGGCTTGCTGGGCAAGCTGCTGGGCTGAGTGGGCCTGCATCCGCAATGCGGAAGGTCCACCTATGATGGGAGCATGAGCAACGCTTCCCTGCATCCTCGGCGCGGTCTGCTGGTTTTCCTGGGGATCGCCTGCGGCCTCGGCGTCTCGAACATCTACTTCAACCAGCCCCTGCTGCTGGATATCAGCCGCACTTTCGGGGTCTCCGCGGATGCCATGGGCCTGGTCGCATCAGCAACCCAGATCGGGTATGCCCTTGGGCTGTTCCTGTTCGTGCCCTTGGCCGATGTCGTCGAGCGCCGGGGCCTCATGGCCAAGCTCTTCGCCGGTGTGGCTATTTCCCATCTGATCGCGGCAGTGGCGCCGAGCCTGGCCGTCCTCGCCGTTGCAAGTCTCGGCATCGGCCTCACCGCCGCCGTGACCCACACCATGGTTCCCATCGCTCCGGACTTCGCAAGCGACCAGGACCGGGGCCGCGCCATCGGCACGGTCATGACCGGCCTGTTTTCCGGGATCCTGCTGGCGCGCACGTTTTCCGGGACGCTCGCCCACTTCCTGAATTGGCGCGCGGTCTTCGCCATCGCGGCCCTACTCAACGCGGCCTTCATCCCTCTCCTGCTGGCGTGGGTGCCGCGCCTGCCGCCCAGGGAGCGGCTCTCCTACACCGGTGCCCTCCGCTCTCTCTGGGCCTTCTTCCGCGACCAGCCCCTGCTGCGGGAAGCGGGCCTTCTCAGCGCCTTCGTCTTCGGCGCCTTCAGCACTCTCTGGACTACCCTGGCCTTCCTTCTGGGCAGTTCCCACTATGGCTTGGGTGCCGCCACAGCGGGCAGCTTTGGCATCCTCGGCCTCGCGGGCGTGATGATCGCTTCCGTGGCTGGCCGGGTCTCGGACCGCCGCGGGTCGCGCTTTGTCATCACCTGCAGCCTGGGCCTGTTGGCCCTCGCCTGGGCCGTCTTCGGGCTCTTCGGTTTCCACTTGGCGGGACTCATCCTCGGGGTCGTGCTCCTGGATCTCGGCACCCAGGCCAACCAGATCGCCAATCAGACCCGCATTTTCGGCTTGGCACCTGGCGCTCGGGCCCGGGTCAACACGATCTACATGACCTTCTTTTTTGTCGGCGGTTCCCTCAGTTCCATCCTCGCCACTTACGCCTGGGCGCACTTCGAGTGGCCCGGCGTCAGCCTCCTCGGCCTGGCCTTCGTGGCCCTCGCCGCCCTGCGGCACGCCACGGGGCGACGATCGAATGCCTCGGATTCACCTCAGGAAGCGCGCTAGTGCCTGGGATGGGAAACGAGTGCGATCTCCCCCGTTTCAAGCAGCGACTTAAGGTTGGAGAGGATCGACGGCCAGCCACCGGAAACGGCTGCGATGAGCTTGGATTCCGGCCGGTCGATCTCGTGGGTGATGGTGAGTTTCACGGCGCTGCCCGCGGGCTCCAGCTCCATGGTGCAGCGGCTCGGGCCCTCGGCCTTGAGCTCCGGTTTCCACTCGTGCTGCCAGTGGATGACCATGCGCCGCTGCGGCTCGATCTCCAGGATCTCGCCCACGTCCGTCACGGTCCCGTCCGAGTGGGACATTTTCCAGGGCGAGCCCTTCTTCCAGTCGCACTCGATGGTCATGTCGAACCAGTACTGGCGGATGAACTGCGGGTCGGTGAGCGCCGCCCAGAGCTTCTCGGGCGTCGTTCGGATGAAGGTGACGTAGACGAAACGGCTTCGGTTTGCTGCGTTCATGGTGTTCTCCGTATTCAGGGGAGTTAGTCTTTGCCGTCCTTTTCCAGACGGCGTTTCAGGTCGTGCAGCGCCTTGAGGCGCGGCTGCTCGAACTTGCGGATCCAGCGTTCGTAGATGGCCTGCAGCGGCACCGGATTGAGAAAGTGCAGCTTCTCGCGCCCGCGCCATTGCACCGCGACGAGATTCGCCGCTTCGAGCAAGGCAAGGTGCTGGGTCACACCCTGCCGGGTCATGTCCAGGTGCTGGCAGAGCTCGCCCAGTGTCTGGCCATCGTGAGCGTGCAGGCGGTCCAAGAGTTTCCGCCGTCCCGGGTCGGCCAGCGCCTTGAACAACAGATCCGCATCGCTCATACCCTGGACAATATGCAAGCATTTACTTGCATGTCAAGGAGCGGATCAAAATTCATTACTGACTTTCCCGTTCACGCTGATGGTCCCTCGGCTACGAAGGGTCATCGGTGCCCAGACAATCTTGCCCATGGCTGGAACGACCGATCGACGCAAGGACGCCGGATTGCGAACGGAGGGATGGATGATCCATTGCTGCCGGAAGACTCTAAGCAAAAGGCACGGGATATTCCTTTTTCCATAAACATCCATCTAGTGCTCTCTCCTGCCGCAAAGAAATTCGCACCTCGCCTTTATTGCCTCAATTAGAGGTATATGATGATCTTTTGCAAGTGAAGGTTGCCCTTGCCGCTTATCCGCGTGCGGAAAAGGGTCGAAGAGATAACTACTTCGAAACGTCGAGGAGGGACTGATGCACCCTGAATTCACGGCCCGGAACCAGATCGGAAAGATCTGGTTGGAATCGCGTAGAGTCCTGTTGATTCTCGCTCTCGGAGCAGGTGCGGCCCTTGTCGCGCAGGCCCAGGATGCCCAGACCATCGTCAAGAGCAAGTACTTCTCGGTCCAGTCGATCATTGCCGCGGATGGAACCAGCCTTGAGAAGACCACGATCAGCGGACCACCTACACCACCGCCGGGATTCGAGATCCAGCGTCAGGCGGTCACGCTGCCACCACGCAACACTTCCGGCCCGAGGGTATTGTCTGATGTTCCTGCGTTCAACTGGGTTTTCGGGTGCTCTTCGGTTTCCGGTGCCATGATCGCCGGTTATTACGACCGGACAGGCTATCCCAATGTGTATGTAGGCCCCACCAACGGTGGCGTCATGCCAATGGACAACAGCTCCTGGCCAACCTGGACTGATAGTAACGGTGATCTCTATCCCAATTGCCCGTTGATCGCTTCCAAACAAGGCGTAGATGGCCGAACAACCAAAGGTTCCATCAACGACTACTGGATTAAATACAACAGCACTGCAAACGATCCCTATATCACCGGTGGCTGGGCACAACACGCGTGGGGAACTGCGATTGGCGATTACATGAAGACCAGCCAGTCTGCGTACGGCAACACGGATGGGTCGACCACTTTCTACAACTATAATTCGGCCGATCAGTTGACATCCACGGACATGGAGACCCTTGTTAATGATAAAGGCATCCACATCTCAACCTTGGATGGGACCTACGGGCGAAAACGCTTCTACGAAGCCAGGGGCTACACCGTCACCACGTGTTACAACCAGCAGACCGATAACAATATCGCAGGCGGTTTCTCCTTCGCACAGTATATGGCTGAGATCGATGCTGGAAGGCCGGTGATGTTGAACCTGGAAGGCCACACCATCGTCGGTGTCGGCTACGACACCAGTGGCAACACGGTGTATATCCATGACACTTGGGACTACCTCACTCACACGATGACCTGGGGCGGATCCTATTCAGGTATGCAGCTGCTGTCCGTAAGTATCGTCAACTTAGCGCCCAACGAATCACCGACCTTCGGGACTCAACCTTCAAATCAGACCGTGACAGCCCCGGCTACAGCGACGTTCAGCGCAGATGCCTCCGGCACACCCACGTACCAGTGGCAGGTTTCCACCAACAGTGGATCCACCTGGGCCAACGTGACCACGGGCACCGGGGGAACCACGGCCAATTACACGACCCCGATCACCTCACTGGCCATGAACGGCCGCTGGTACCGAGTCGTCGCACATAACACCGGGGGAAGCACCTCCAGCGATCCTGCGACCTTGACGGTGAACACGGTTCCAACCATCACGACCCAGCCCGTCGCCAGGACTGTCATGAACTCGGCGACGGCTACGTTCAGCGTCGTGGCCACGGGGAACCCGACTCCGACGTACGAGTGGCAGGTTTCCCCCAACAACACCGATTGGTCAACCGCAACGACCGGCACTGGCGGTGACACGGCCACCTATTCCCTGACTACGTCGTCCAGCGACGATCACACCTGGTACCGGGTGCATGTCGTGAACGGCTATGGCGATGTCTACAGCAACTCGGTTCTTCTAACCGTGCACGTTCCCGCGTCCATCACCACACCTCCGTCCGATGCCACGGTCACGAACCCGACCAAGGCGATCTTCACCGTGGTACCGGCGGGCACCCCACCGTTCACCTACCAGTGGCGCGTCTCCACCAATGGCGGCACCACCTGGACAGCCGTGACCACGGGCACGGGCGGCACTTCCGCCACCTACACCACGCCTGCCACCTCGCTGGCCATGCAGAACTACAAATACTCCGCCGTGGTCCGCAATGCCTGGGGCAGCGCGTTCAGTCCCGCCGCGACCTTGACTGTCGAAGCGAAGCCGTTCATCACGACCCAGCCGGTCGCCAAGACCGTCACAGCTTCGGCCACGACGTCGACCCCAGTCACCTTCAGCGTCGTAGCCAAGGGCTATCCTGCGCTGACCTACCAATGGCAGGTGTCCACGAACGGCGGAACGATCTGGGACAACATCACTTCTGGAACCGGCTATACCACGGCCACCTATTCCTTCCCCGCGGTGCCGGGCGACAACGGCAAGAAGTTCCGCGTCTACATCGAGAACACCAAGGGCACCGTCCCCAGCAACGCAGTTCTTCTGACCGTGCACGAGGCTGCCTCCATCACGACGCCCCCCGCGGATGTGACCGTGACGGCCCCGGCCAAGGCCACTTTCACCGTCGTCGCCGGTGGACCCGGACCATTCACCTACCAGTGGCAGGTCTCCACCAACGGCGGCAGCACCTGGGCCAATGTGACCTCGGGAACCGGCGGCCTTACAGCCTCCTTCACGACGCCCGCCACCTGGTCGGGTATGAGCCGCAAGTACCGCGTCATCGTCCGCAATACATGGGGTGGTGGCCCAAGCGCCCCGGCGACCTTGACCGTGAACTAAGGATTCCGTTCAGAAAGTCCCAGCGATCGTCGAAACCCCTGCCGCGACTGCCTTCACAGTCGCGGCAGTTGGTTATTCGGCATCTTCGTGTCAGCGATGGATCATCATGAATGCAGGATGACCACGCGGCAGCCTCTTATTTCTCGCAAGTGCGGTAGGTCATGGACACTCGATAGGCATGGCCCTGGACGATGGCCGGTCGGTCTTCAGGAGCCGCAGCCAGCTGATCGCGACTAGATCGATTCCCCTAGCTCTTGTTTTCAACCGTCAGCAGGCTTTGAAGGGATTTCACGCCTTTGACCTGTCTGATTTTGGCGATAAGACGGTTCTCCGTGTCCATGGTATTCACGAACCCCTGGAGAACCACGTTTCCGTTGGTTGTCGTCACATCGATCTTGAACGAATGAGCGTCCGGGTCTTTCAGAACAATACCCTTCACTTGGGTGGTGATCGTCGCGTCATCGATGTATTCACCCGTCGTTTCGCCAGTGATCGTGGTGCATCCGGTGATAACCGCCATTCCTAGCAACAGCGCAGTGGCTGCGATCTTGAAATGCTTCATGTCGTGTCTCCCTTTTTATCTTTTGAAACTCCCCTCTTCCAATGGCAAGACTGCGGGACGGATCGGTTCATGCTTCTGCAGCGGCTGTAAGACGACCATTGATCCTGGAATCAGTGGACGCCGCACAGACTCGGTTGATTTGGATGCCGCCAGCTTGCGCGAATTCCGAGGTATTCAGGTTCGGCGTCCACCCGAGAAAAGATGCGCGATGGCGACCAGGATGACCGCGCCGACGATAGCGGTCGCGAAGCTGTATAGAAAACCGCCGGTGCCAAGGATTCCCAGTTTCGTGAAGATCCAACCGCCTAGGATCGAGCCCACAAGTCCGAGAATGATATCCATCAAACAGCCGTATCCCGCGCCACGAGAGAGCTTCCCGGCAATCCAGCCGGCGAGGAGGCCGATGAAGATCCAACTGATCAGTCCGCCACCCCAACCAATGACGACGAAGTGACCCTGATAGAGAGAAAATGCAAGGTTCGGAACCATCCCGCGCCCTCCAAAGCCGTCAGCGGAATTGTCTGAAGATTGGATGCGGCATTCCGGCGATGCGGGAAGGGTCAATTCCGAAGACCCACGGACTGTTGTTGGCTCCCATGAACATCGTGAGCGTGCTCGCGCCCGCCGTGGAGGAGGTCTTGTCGATTACGCGCTGCGGCACATAGGAGAAGATGACCCTGCTCCCCGATGCGGTCTTGGAGATGAACCCGAAGATGCGGTCGATGGCATCGCGTGAGATGTACTGCGTCAGCCCTTCCAGAATGAACAGGGCCGGTTTCGCCATGTCCAGTCCGCCCTCCGGCAGCGTGTCTTCCAGGGACTGAAAATTGAAATCCATGGGGAGGTAGCGGACATGCCCCGGAAGATGACCAACGTGTCGCAGAATCCGTTGTTTCTTGATCCGCTGGATGTTCAGTAGATCCACTTCAATGACCTGCAAGCGGTCGATGCCTGGGATCCGATAAGCCCTCGTATCCAGGCCTGTCCCGAGTGTCACCACTTGGCCAATCCCATCCGAAAGGGCGGTTTTCAAGGCTTCGTCGATGTACCGCGTTCGGCAAACCTGAAGGCCGAAAACGCCTGGAGCCACGCCGTTGTACATCATTTGGAGGATCTTCCGAATGATGGCGGACTGGAGCATGAAACGGGATGGAGCATTCAAAAGGCCTAGCACCACTGGGTCATCGAACAATCGGCGCGCCTCCGGCTGGTAGTGCTCGAAAGCGCGCATGGTCGCCACGGCAAAGGCAGTCTGGCCACTGTTGTTTGGCATTGGACGAAGCTCATCCGTTCCCATGGAGTGGGATTCTTATCCAGGATAGGCCCGCTGGACTAATTAATCGTCTGGGAAAGCGGTGCGGGAAAACAGGGCCCACGTTGATCGACACCATTTCCCCGGACAGTGTCTATTTGAACATCAAGCCTGTGGTGGTGAAGACCATCTGCTCCGGAGTGGCGCCAAGAACCGCATTCAGGTTCTGCCTGGCGAGCTCCCGGAAGTTGTTCATCTGTTTGGCGTCGTTCTTCTTCTCGCCTTCCTGGAAACCCGCCTGGGACAGCATGGCGTAGATGACCAGCGTCTCGTACAGTTCCTGGCGCCGACGGGCATCCATGGCCTGGAACTTGTCGTGATCCAGGAGATTGGCCTGGAGGGCATCCCGCAGCGCCTCGACCCGCGCGTCGGGGACTTCCTTGCCCGTGGCCACCATGTAGTTGCCGGCCATGAAGAAGGCCGCCGCACTAGCCACGTTGTAGCGGTCAGCTCCAGTGGCGACCTTTGTGTTGAAGAACTCCAGGAACCTGGCGAAGGTCTGTTCCAATTCCTTCCGCTGGACTCCGTCCACCTTGAATGTGGCCGCGATGTTCCGCGGAGTGGGGGAATTCTTCAGGGGCTGGAAGTTCACGGTGCGGGCCTTCTGGGCTGCCGGTGCATTGGCGGAATTGGCGGGGGTCTGCGCAGAAGAGGATGTCCCTTTTTTCGGCGGCATCGTCATGGTCTTCCAGTAGATGCTGGAGCCGATGGAAGCGGAGACGGGGTTGTTCCAGCCCGTGCCCCACGCGTCCTGGAACTGGGCGTGGACCTGAGCGCTTCCGAGCACGATCAAACAGACCAGACCGATGGTGCGACTGCGCAGGCGGCACTCCATAAGCATTCTCCTCAGGTGGTGCAGCTGGCAGTTTGCTCTGTGGGCGTCCGCAGCGCCAGTCCGATTTACGCCATCGTGGAGAGGAGCGGAGTGCCTCCTGTCGAGAACGGCGCCGGAACCATGCCCGCCTTTATGTCAGAGACTGCCTCATCCACATCGTGCTCCGCGGCACTCACGGCCTTTTGTTCCTCGCTCGCGTTGGGACTTTCTTTCTCGGTTTTCCCATGGGCTTTGAGGGTGGCTTTGGCAAGGCCGAGGATACTTCGGATCATGATCATGGCCTTGGCAATCTCCAAGGTCAGTTCCTGTTGCGCTGACGCCGAGGATCCTGCATTCACCGCGATCCCAGTGGCGACGGCATTCCCATCGGCTCCGCTGGAATTTCCGGTGGTCACTGCCGCGGAGGCCGCATCGGATTCGGGAATCGACACCGTGAGATCTGCGGGACTCGGCTGCGCAGTAGCGGAAACTGAAGCATCCGAACCATCCGTTCCGGCCGCCGCGGCAACCTCCTTCACGGCCGCCGCCAGCTCCTTGGCCAGCTGGGCCGCTTCCTTCGCGATGGCTGCAGCGGCATGTTTGTCTCCCATCAACGCCGCACGCTGCATGCGTTTCAGCAATTCCTTGAGCTTCTGCTGGATCTCGGCAATGCGCTGACCGGAATCGTGGCCGCGCTGATTGAGCGGCGCCAGGGCTGCCTTGTTGGCCTCGACTGCGGCTTTCATGGAAGCCCAGAGATCGGTCCCACCCGCCGCCGAGGCAGAATTTCCGGCCGATGCTGCGGCCTTCCATGCATCCAGGGCCGGTGCGCTGAGCGACAGGGCCGCGCTGCCCGTCGTCGTTTCCGGTTGCGCCCCTGGCAACGCTGTCTGCTTCTGACGGCTGGGCAGTGGCAAATGAAAAAACGATTGTGGAAAGAAAGCTGAGACTTTGGCCATCGATCGCGCCTCTCGAGACCATCTGAACCTATTGATCGGCAGTAAATGCTGTCTGGATAAGAGGCTCAACGTTCCAAGGCACATTTGCTCCGCCCCTGCCGCACAGAGCATTCATCGCATCCGCAGCCTTGACGCGTTTCGTAACGCGGCGACATCCAAAACGGATTGGCTGGGACCCCTCAGCCCCAACGTCAAGGAGCAATCATGAAAGGCAACGTGAAACCCATTCCCGATGGCTACCATTCCGTGACCCCTTACTTGATCGTCGACAACGCCGACAAGGCGATCGCGTTCTACAAGAAGGCCTTCGGTGCGAAGGAGATCTTCAGGATGCCGGGACCGGACAACAAGGTCATGCATGCGGAGGTGCAGATCGGCGACTCGCGCGTCATGCTCGCGGACGAATTTCCCGCCATGGACTCCCTCAGCCCCAGGACGGTCGGTGGCACACCGGTGACACTGATGGTCTACGTAGAGAACGTGGATAGTGTCTTCCAGCAGGCCATCAAGAGCGGCGCCAAGCAGCTCCAGCCGCTGGCCGACCAGTTCTACGGCGACCGCTCTGGCAGCGTAGAAGATCCCTTCGGCCACAAGTGGCATCTCTCGACGCACAAGGAGGACCTGACCTTCGAGGAAATCCAGCAGCGCGCCATGGCGGTGCACTAATTCGCAACGGCCTGGAGAGCGACCTGGTTTCACCTTCCGCAAACGAGAACGATCCCGCTCTCCAGGCCCGTCACAGCTGGTTTCGTGCGGCCTCCACCTCCGCGAAGGCGTCCTTTAGGATGGCGAAGATGAGGTACCAGCCGACGAGGAAAAGCGCACCCGCCTGAATCCATGAATTCAGGAACGGGAACTCCGAGTCCCACAATCCGTGGAGCACCACGGCGATGACCCAGCGCCGCAGAACGATCGGGTGGAACAGCATGTTGAGCTTGAAGGGTTTGTCGCCCTTCACCTTCCACAGCGCCGCCCCGATCATGGCCGTCCAGATGACATGCCCGCCGGGGGCCAGCATGCCCCGGAACGTAATGACGTCGATGGCTTCGTGCAGTCCGTAGGCAAAGGCTGCGTTCAGCGGATAGCCGCCCTGCGTGATCGCATCCAGGAAGCCCCGGTACCCGAACTGGAAGGCGTAGCCCGCCGACTCGAAGCCCGCGAAACCCGCCCCCACGGCCGCGCCGAAGAGCAGGCCGTTCAGCTGCCAGCGGTAGCGCACGGCGCCGACGATGAGCAGCAACGCCAGCAGCTTTCCCGTTTCCTCGCCCACACCCGTGAGCAGGGCTGGAATCAGGGAACCCGTCCCGGCCCCCGGCACGAACTGGAAGACGAACATCGTCGAGATCAGGCTGCAGGCGCCGCCCAGCATCGTCATCCGGGCCACCTGGTAGAAGGAAACGTTGCGGGGCGTGTTCAGCTCGAAGAACAGGATGACTACCGAGAGAGGCACGACGAAGGATCCGACGAAGGCCATGCCCGGAATGAAGTTGATGTTGCCCCACTGGGAGAAGCCGAAGCGGAGCAGGATGTAGACCGCAAGGGCCGCCACAAGGACACGGTACGCCGTCCGGATCCGGGGCCAACCGGTGGCGACCTTGAGCAGATGGGGTGTCGTGGTGCTCGTGCCCACCGCGAACTCGTCCTCGATTTCCTCGGTCTTGGCCTTGGCTGCCTGATCCAGCCCGCCGATCAGGATGTCCTTGATGGGCACATTGGAAAGGGTGGGCAGCTGGGCCACTTCGCTGATCTTGGCGCCGATGCCGCCCAGCATGCCGCGGTCGGGCATCGGGGGAGGCTGTCCTGGAGCCATGGACTGGGAGCGGAACGGGAGTGCCGCGAGCGATGGGACCTGGCCTGCGGCCCGCCAGGCTGGCATCCCGTCCTTCCACACAGAGGTCGCCTTGATCACCAGCCCCTTGCGGACCAGCTCCTGCAATTCCGCGAAGGTCACGGGACCTTTCTGCATCTGCCCATCCAGGTAGAACCACTCCGCCGCGGGCGCGGGCTGCCCGGAGAAAAGGGCGGGCTCGACTTCACTGGCGGACTTCCACTCCGCCATGCCCTCGGTCCAGAGCAGCGAATTCCCCTTCAAACGCCCACCGACCGCAAGGCCCGCGAGAGCACCGTGTTCCACCGGTCCCCCTTGGATCCCATCCGTCACGTAGAACCATGGAGCGGACATAAGCCCTCGATGCCTGGAACTGTCCGTGGCAGACAGCGGAATGAATGTTGAAGAACCAAGCTATGACGTAGTATCGGGATCCCTGCTTCCGTGCTTGAGAACCCGCCATAAAGGCTTTCGTCACCGTCATTTCCAGGGAAATGATCATGGTTCTGAAGGACCTGTCTCCCCACGCAAACACGCGCGCCTTCCTCGACCACACCATGTCTTGCGATGATGGAATTGCAGATCGATGAACGTTGCAACCTGCCGGAGACCACGATTCATGACGACCCTTGTCCGCTTCATCAAGATGCTGATGTCCAGCCAGCAGCGCCTCGGATGGCTGCTGGCGGCGAGCCTGTTAGCCTTAGGTCTGCATGCAGAATCGGAATCCATCGTGTACACCGGCAGCATCGGTCATCTGCCGATCGTCATGAAGCTCGAGTTCAGCAGGTCACACGAAATTTCCGGGCGCTACTTCTACCGGAAATACGGCAAGGATCTTACGCTCTCAGGCACTCTGAACACTCCGGACGTTATGACGCTCACGGAGACGACTCCGGGCGAGGACGATACGCCCGCGGCATCCATGACTCTCAAGAAGGGCCCGGCTGGAGGCTGGCAAGGCACCTGGAAGAGCGTGAAAGGACAAACGCTGGCGGTGGCAGTATCCCCGGTGCCGTCCTCTGTAAAGGAAGAGGCGGATGCGGACTCTGTCTACCAAAACCTGCGACTCGAATCCCGACAGGCGAGAGGGCCCAAGCTCGTGAAAGGCAAACAGCAGGTGTTCATGGGACACACCCTGCAGTGGTGGCAGGACCCTGAATCCACGATCGCGTACTTCGAAATCACGTCAGGCTATTCCCCTGAGATCCTGAAACGCCTCAACGAAAAACTGCAGGCGCGCTTCTGGGACGAAGTCTCCAACGGCGAGGAATGCTCCGAGAATGCAGGTCCGACGGGCGGCGAATACAAGGTGACCTTCACACCGGAATTCCTGTCTGCGGAAGTCATCAGCGTCAATGTCTTCGTGGACTATTACTGCGGTGGTGCCCATCCGGATTTCGGGGAAGACCCCATCAACCTGCGCGTGGCGGACGGGTTGGCACTGACCCTAGAGGATGTGCTGTGGGTGGGCAAAGGCACTCCGGTCCACTACAAGGGGAATGATGCCGACTTCGGTGCCTACTCCAAATACCGCGATGAGGTCTTCGCACCCTGGATCCGGGATCTCTTCCTCAAGCTTTATCCCACCGAGATGAATGAGGACGAGCACGAGGATTCCTGCAGTTACGCGGACACCGAGATATGGAACTTCCCCTCCTGGTACTTCACGCCTGAAGGAATCCATCTTGGGCCCATCTTCGCCCGGGCCGCGCGTGCCTGCGAGGGCCCCGAGTGGTCAGTGCTGCCCTATCGTTTCGCAAAAAAGCATCCGGGCAAGGTCCGGCTTTCCTTGCCCTGACGGGGTTCAGCGGGATTCCTGGGAGGCAGACAGAGGAATGATCCACGACACCACCAGCATGATCAGAATCAACAGGAGCAGGTCGCCCAGCACGAACCCGAGCACGCCCCACCACGGCCACGGCGGATAAGGCATCGCGAAGACCAATCCGATCGTTACAGGCACACACACGGCGGCGGAGATCATTCCGATCTTGTTCGATCGCACCCGCGGCTTGGCGTCGAAGGCCAAGGTCCTGGGATTCACGCACGCGTATTCGTAGACGCTTGGCGCGATGAGCAAATCGGGGCGGGCCTTGATCAGAGCCACCATCCAGACGTACTGGAGCCAGACTGGATTCTGGATGGGCCTCGATTCACTGCGCCTGAAACCGCGGGGATACATATCCTTTCTCAGGGCGAAGGGAACCGGCATGCCACCGCTATCCAAATTGAACCGGATCAAGTCCCCCACGTATTTCCCACCGTATTCCAGTTCCAAATCGAAACCACCCGCCGGGCTCTTCTGGATCTGGTCCCAGCGGAAACTCAGCGTGAACTGAGCGGGAACCTCTCCAGCATTCTCCCAGGCCACTGGCCCTTCCTCCGGATCCCTCGGCAGCCTCCACTGGACCTGATCCGCACCGATGCTGACCTGATCGGGCGGGTCCTGGCTGCGCAATTGTTTCCGCAGGCCGGACCAGGCAATCCAGGCGATCAATCCAGAGGTCAAGCCGAAGATCATGAGCAGGAAGCCCATCACGAACAACCACGCCGAGTCTCCGGACCAGAACAGACAAGGCAGCGCCACCGCGAAGAGGATCCCTCCGAGCTTCAGGCAGAAGCGGAAGATCTTCATGGCTGGGGCCCGCAAGGCGTCCTCGCTGGCAATGGAGGAAACGACCGGGAACACGAGGGATTCAGGTCCCGGATTGGATGGAGCCGGCATGAAATCTCCGATGGGATTCTCCCATTGGATCATGGACATCCCCTGCTTTGAAGAACACCTCCAAGCCCTGCCGTAAGCGCCCTAGAGGCTCGACAGGACAGCCCTGCTCAGAAGGAGATGGAGGGCATCCACACAGACTCTGGTGATATGTAGGGTCCGAGACTCATCAGGTTCATCACCTTGGACAATCGGCAGCCCGCACGAAGGGCAGCGCGGAAGAAGGATTCACAGCGAATGGGACACATGAACGCCGTGAAGCCTGGAGCGGCATGATGCGGGATCTGGCCGATCAAAGCGAGGGCATCCTCCTCCGTCTCCGCCACACCATGCCCGAGTGTCCCGGGAGCAAGATAGCCGCTCAGACGGCCCGCCCGTTCGCGGACCAGCACCGGGAAGTTCCGTTCCAGAAGAACCGCCAGCTCCCGGCGGCGGCTCACCTTGTAGATGCGCAACCCAAGCTCCCCCAGGGCGGCGAGGTCATCGGAATGGGCCTTCCGGACGGAGGCATCCTCGGGCGCCGGCTTGGGGTTCATGAGGCCGATGGGCTCGCGCACGGCAAAACCGAGGGAGGCGTACAGCGAGAGCGAAGCCGTGTTGTAGGCATCCTGGAGCAGGCGCACCTGCGTGATTCCATGATGCGACGCGAAATCCAGGGCTGCCTGCATCAACGCTCGCCCAGCGCCGTGGCCCTGGCAGTGAGGATCCACGGTGATCGGTCCCAGGCCCGCCACCGTATCCGTGTGCAGCAGGAAGTTCGATCCGACGATGCGACCCTGCACGCGCGCCGCGACACAATAGGCTCCATCGATTCCCTGGAACAAGCCGAGTACCCGTGCCGCGGTGGCCGCGTCCGGAAAATCTCGCTTGAAGCCATGCCCCTCTGAAATGCCCCGGAAGGCCTCGAAGCATATGCGTCCCAATTCCGGAATGTGCTCTGGACCGGGTGTGAAAAGTTCTACCTCGCCCATGGATGCCTCTCCCGTAGAAACCCACAGATCTCAGTGGCCAGATTCCGCGAACCCAGCAGGCTTGGATGCCGCCAGGCAGAATCGTAACAGCACCCACCAGCCTCTGAGCTTCAAGCACCCGGGAAGCGGGCCGCAGCACCATGGCCTCCGATCACGATCGGATTGTCCTTGCATCCCGTAAAATGAAATCGTACGCAACGGGAAGAAGGGACCATGAACGAAGAACAGATCGCGGAGATGCTGCAAACGAACCTGTGGAAACTGGAATTGGAACATCCGCTCGTGATGGGCGCTGGAGTCGCCAAATACATTCTCGGACCGGAGGGACTGGAGGGCTTTCTCTCCACTGCCAACGCCTCGCTGCTCATCGGTGGCTCTTTCACGGTGGCGCCCCGTGCGGGAAATCCCGGCGAGGTCTGCTGGTCCAGCGACGATGGGCGCGTGACCGTGAACCGCATGGGGCTCCCCAACAAGGGCATGGAGGAACTCACCCATCATCTGCCTGGACTCATGCCCAAGGCCCGCGCCAAGGGTCGTCCCTTGGGCATCAGTGTGGCCGCGGACGGCGATTCGCCCTTGCCACTCCCGGACCAGTACGCCCAGCTCGCCTCCGCCGCCTTCGCCGCGGGCGCGGACCTGGTGGAGCTGAACCTCAGTTGTCCCAACACGGAAAGCGATATCATCGCGTTCAATCTGGACGATCTCCAGTCCATCCTGTCGCACCTGGACCAGAACCTCGATGCCGCCCAGCACAACGTCTGCATGAAGGTCTCGCCCTACAGCCAATCGAGCATGATCGAAGATGTGGCGGCGCTGGCCAACCAGTTCCCGATCATCAAAGGCATCGCGACAACCAACACCTTCCCCAATGCCCTCGTCCTCGAGGACGGCCGGCCGGTCATCAGCTCCAACGAAGGACTGGCGGGGCTCTCCGGTCCGTATCTGTTCCCCATCGCCCTGGGCCAGGTCGCCCAGTGGCGCAGGCACTTGCGCGCGGAGAAATACATCCTGGGCGGTGGCGGCGTCACCACGGTCCAGGACGTGCTGGCCATGCGCAGCGCCGGCGCCAATGCCGTCTTCCTCGTCTCGGCGGTGCTGGCCCAGAAACCGGGGATCTTCAACCGGCTCCTGAACGGGTTGGTGGATCACTACGCGCAGCTGTGAAGCGTCGATGGACCTCGTTTGCCCCGAGTCAAGCCATGCCCGCCAGTGCGTCTCCCGAGGGACGAACAAAAATATGCTCAATCTGACATTTGTATCTATTGATCTATAGCCAAATATACATAGATGAATCAATAACAATATCAATTCATGCACTCAATCGGACTTGAACCTGCTCGATCGATCACCGCCGCTGGTTCGGCTATGGCGCTAGTTTCGTATTTCATTTTTAATACATCGAATTCGCTTGTATGATGGATCTTTTACAAGGGAGATCCAGTGCGTCTGCGGTTCTTGTTCATGGCTTGCCTTTCCACGCTGCTCGTCACCGGATGCCAGAACGGCTCAGGCATTGGATCCTCGGCCAAGCCGGACGAAGTCGTCCTGCAGTACTTCAATCTCGCCAAGAACGCGGAACAGGATCGCGCGATGACGATGCTTTGCCAGGCCGATCAAGGGCACAAGGAACTGCTCGAGAAGGCGGGCGATGTGCCCATCCTTCCCCTTCGGGATGCAGAACTCCTGCCGAGCTTCTCGGGACGCACCAGTTGCGAGATCAAGACGGTCGATGTGCAGGGCGACAAGGCGACGGTCGTCACCCGGATCACGCACCCCGATCTCAATTCCTGGTTCGAGAACGCTCCGGAATCCGCCATCATCATCCTGATCCATGCCCATAACGGAATCAAAGCGGCCCGCCAGGTGATCGTTGAGGCCATGGCGTTGACGCCGCTTGCCACTGAGGACCGCACCTTCGACTTGACCAAGGAAAGCTCGGGCTGGCGTATCGATCTCCACCTCAGCGACTATCCGAAAATCCAGGAGATCCAGGACAGAGCCTCGGCGGCCGAATCCGAAGGCCGCTTCGAGGAAGCCGAAAACGGCTACCACGAAATCCTGAAGATCTACCCGCACCATCCGGACGCGCCCCGGGTCCTCGCTGCCTTGAAAGCGGATGAGGACGCCTGCAAGGAAGCGACTCCCTACGTTGCCCAGATCAAAGTCCTTTCAGCCAAGGGGGAGCAGGACGACTCCGAGGACAAGATCAAGGCCGAGGCCCATCTCAGAAACGATAGCGAAAGGGCCTTCCATCGCGTGGGTGTGTCCTATCAGCTGCTGGATCAGCGCGGCAAGGTGATTCAGGAAAAAGTGGAGTTCCAGCGGTTCGCGTCCAGCAAGCCTCTCGCTCCGGAAAGCGAAGAAGACACGTCCTGCACCTTCGATAAAGTGCCTTCGCCCTGGAAGGGAAAGGTCAAAGCCCGCGTGAAATTCCTGGAACTTGCCAAGGGCAAAGGCGCTTCCATCCCCTTCGTGGAAATCCTGGCCAGCCACTACACGGAGATCCTGTCCGAGCTGGTCTCCGGGGCCAAACAAGAAACTCCGTGAACGGAAATCGATCCTCAGGCGACTGGCTGCACGATGGTCTTGCCCAGCTGGTAGGCCTTTCCCATCAGGCCAGGGTCCTTCAGCGCATCGCCAATGTCCCCCACCGAACCGTGAACCCATCCTGTGATCTTCGAACCCAGGAACCGGCTCATGGACTCGAAGGTGTGCATGGCGTTGATGGCCCCGGAGGTGTACAGATCCTCGTCCCCATAGGTCAGGATGATCCCGAATCGTTTGCCTTTGAAACTGTCGTGGTCCGAATTCCACAGGGCATACAACCGGTCTATGCACACCTTGAGCTGAGCGCTGTAGGTGAACCAATAGATCGGACTGGCGAAAATGACTCCATCCGCCTTGGCGAGTTCTCCGTAGATGATTTCCATATCATCGCTGATGACGCACCCGCCAGCGCTCCGGCAGGCATCGCAACCATCGCAGGGATGCAGTTGAAGCTCATGCAGTTCGAAACACTTCACGCTGGCTCCAGCATCGCGGGCGCCCTGCGCCGCGCGATCCGCCAGCACTGAGCTATTGCCCTTCTTCCGAGGACTGCCTTTGAGAATGACGATGTTCCCGCTCATGGAAAGCTCCCCATACTGGTGCCTATCATGATGAAGAAGAAAGCCATTCCGCACCACGCCCTTCTGCTGCTGGCACTCACCGCATCCATTCACGTCTCCGGTATAACCCCCGTCACCAGGATCCTTCGGAAGAGCCCTTCGCTGGTGGCTCTGGATCGCCAGCTACGCAATGAGTACCGGAAAACGCTGGAGAAAGCCGAGGAGCCGATGGCGCTGATTCTCTCCGAGCGCGTATGGCTCAAGCAAATACGCGACGCCTGCACGGATGAGCCATGTCTTCAGTCGGTGTACGAAGAGCGCCTTGCCTGGCTGCGTCAGGTAAAACGTTTCTCGCTGATCACCTACACCAACCCACGCCTCGGCATATCCTTCGAGTACCAAAGCAACCGGCGCGTCGAAGTGGATGATCAAAACGACATTCAAGTCGTGGATAAACTCAATCGCAGTGCCTACAGTCAGGTCCTTTTTATCGAGATGAGCAAGGGCAATCTGGTGCGGGTAGCCTCCCGAAACGGGTATTTCTTCCGAGACGAGGAGGACGGGAATGTCTGGAAAGCATCTTCCAGAGGCATTCCACCGAAGACTAGATTCATCCGCGGCAATGGCTGGAAGGGCATGCTTGCTACCGTATCCGGCGGAATCAACAACCCGAATGGGGGCGAATCCCTAGGTGACTACTATGCGGCTGCCATCAGCAATGGCCGGAGAGGACTGACCATTTCCGGAGAACCCACCACTGAATTTCTCCACTGCCTTCAATCCATACAATTGCTTGAACCCGCCAAACCTTAATTAGTACGGGCGATCACTCGGCCCTACTCTCCTGCAACCATCGAGTGCGATCGCGTTGTGGTATCCCATAAATGCCGAACCGCGGCCCAAGGGGCCGCGGTTGTCGTGTTGCAACGTTCTTGCGCGATCAGCCGGCCTGAACGGACTTGGTGCCGAGGTAGGCGGCGCGGACGGCGGGGTCGGCGG
>DCFP01000175.1 GCA_002319925.1 Holophagaceae bacterium UBA1801
ACAACTCCATGTGCTTCCCGGGCCTCCTCAAGGGTTGCCTGCTGGTTCAGGCCTCCCGGGTCACCGATTCCATGGCCATCGCCGCCGCGCACTCCCTGGCGCGTATGCAGCAGAAGCGGGGCATGGACCAGGATCACATCATGCCCACCATGGACGATGTAGAGGTCTTCCCCCGCGAAGCTTCGGACGTGGCAGCCCAGGCCATCGCCGATGGCGTGGCCCAGCACAAGATGACCCCCGAGGAAGTCTTTCAGAAGGCTGACCACGACATCCAGGAGAACCGCGAGATGGTGCAGCTCCTCATGGAGCGCGACAAGATCAAGACCCCGCCGAAATCCATGATCGACGATGTTCTCAATTCCACCATCGCCGAAGTCCGCGGACAGGTCGTGGCGGTCAAGGGAAGCGCGGATGAGTAAAGAAGTGGCCGGTGGTCAGTGGTCGGTGGTCAGTTAAGGACGCGGCCCCAGAGGGGCTGCATCAATATCAACTGGCCACTGATCACCGACCACTGACCACTTATTTCAGCTTCTCCCACCCCACTCGCCCGATTTCCACGAACTCGTCTGCGCTCATCTTCTGGTCTTCTGCGCGTTGCAGCAGGATCTGCATCAGCTCGGCGGTGGCTTCAGCGTCGGGGAGGGCGCGGTGGGGGTTGCGGTTGTGGAGGTTCAGCAGCTCGCAGAGGTTCGCCAGGCTGCGGCTCGTGGCTTCGGGGATCAGAGCTATGGCGAGCTTGCGAGTGCAGAGCAGTGTGTGGCGTTTCCACAGGCCTTCGGGCAGGTAGGCGCGAAGGAAGGATCCATCGAAAGGAGCGTGGTGGGCCACCCAGAGGCGTCCATCCAGATGGGGCGCCAGCGCCAGGGCCACGTGTTCCCAGGAAGGCGCTTCGGCGAGCATGGGGAGCGTGATGCCCGTGAGCCGCTGGATGTTCTGAGGCAGCGAGCCTTCGATGGCGCAGAGGGATTCCCAGCGGTCCTGGACCACAGGGCCTGCCATGAGCACCACACCTACATCGGTGATCTCGGCAGCGGGGATGTAGCGCTCCTGACGATTCCAGTAGCCCTTGGGCGTGCCCCCCGAGGTCTCCAGATCGATGATCGCGAAGCTGAGCTCGTGCAGCGATGGGGGTTCGTCTGGGGGGAGGAGCAAGGAAACTCCGCGCTTTCTGGTCTTCGCAGAAGGCCGGACGGCGTACCTATTAGCCGCTGATCAGGGTCTTCAGACCTTCGCGGAAGAGCACTTCCACCTTGCGTCCGTTGCGGCGCTGGACCCTGCCCAGGCCGAAGGTGGGGTGGTCCATCCAGGCGCCTTCCTCCCAGTGCTCGGCCACGGAGTAGTGGCGGGCCCTGGAGCCCGCCTGCTCCTGAATCATCAATTCCTGGAAGCGGGAAGGGCTGGTCGAGGGGCGGGGCGCGGCAGGCGTGGCCATGCGGGGCGCACGCGGCGTCGGTTCGGATTTGGCGGGTTTCTCGGGGCGGAACTTGTGAATCGAGTTGCAATTCACACAGATCAGCTTTTCAGGAACACCATCCGTGATCGAAAGAATGCGGTGCCGCGTTTCGCCTTTGCAGCGTCCACAAGGGGCATCAAGTTCCATTCCGGCGTAATACGACTTCATCATGCCTTCAAGTTTAGCGCGTCCTGGAAGATCAGGAACCGTCCATCCCCATCGCAACCTAGGGAGACAATCACAATTGCTTGTCATTATCCTGGTTGCTTATGACAGTCTTCACGACGGCCTGCCCGAGGAACTGCACGAGCACCTGCGCCATGAAGGTTCGGGTGGAAGAGGGCAGGCTGGTCTCCATCGATCCCCATCCGGGCAATCGGGCGACCCCCGAAGGCCCATGCCTGAAGGGCCTCAGCTACCTGGAGCGAGTCTACTCGCCGGAGAGGATCCTTCACCCGCTGCGGCGCAAGCCGGATGGCGGCTTCGAGCGGATCCAGTGGGACGACGCCTTCGATCTGATGGCGGAGCGGCTCACGAAAGCCAAGGCCAAGGGCGGACCGCAAAGTGTTTTATATTACGCTGGCAGCGGCACCAAGGGCCTGCTGAACGGTTGCGGCCTGGCGTTCTGGCGCCTGTTCGGGGGTTGCACCACCACGTACGGCGATCTCTGCTGGCCCACGGGGCTGGAAGCCACGCGCCTCACCCTGGGCGACAACCGCGCCAACGCGCCCTGGGATCTCGCCCACGCAAGGTTGATCGTCATGTGGGGGAAGAACGCCGCCGAGACCAATCTGCATCAGATGCGATTCGTGGAGCAGGCCCTGGAGCGGGGCGCCACCTTCATCGTGATCGATCCGCGCCGCACCCAGACATCGGAAAGGGCTCACCTGCTGGTGCAGCCGAAACCTGGGACGGACGGGGCCCTGGCACTCGGACTTGCGCACCTGATCATCCAGGAAGGCCTCGTCGACCGGGATTTCATCGAGGCCCACGTGCATGGCTACGAGGCCTTTGCACGATCGGTGGAACCCTGGACACCCGACCGGACCGAAGCGGTAACCGATGTTCCTGCGGTCTACATCCGGAGGCTCGCCGAGGATCTGGGTCGCGTGAAGCCCGCGACCATTTGCGTCGGTTTCGGCATGCAGCGCTACACCAACTCCGGGCAGACGATCCGCGCCATCCTTGCTCTTCTGGCCATCACGGGCAACATCGGGAAGCCCGGCGCGGGCTGGATCTACGCGAACCTCGCCACGCAGATTTTCGGTTCCGTGAAGGATCCGCTGGACTGCTATCCGCCGGAAGAGCAGGGCGCGGTGCGGGTCTCCGTCAGCGTCGCGCGGCTGGGGCGGGACATGCTGGCTCAGCGGAATCCCGAGCTTTCCTTCGCCTGGGTCGAGCGGGGCAATCCCGTGAGCCAGAACCCGGAGACCTCCAAGGTTCTTGAAGCCTTCCGCAGGCTCGATTTCCGCGTGGTGGTGGACGAGCGGCTCACGGACACGGCCCGGGAAGCGGATCTGGTGCTGCCCAGCAAGAGCCTCTTCGAGCAGTCCGATGTCATCGGCGCATACTGGCACGGCTACCTTCAGCTGCGGCAGAAGGTGATCCAGCCGCCGGGCGAGGTGAAACCGGAATCGGAGATCTACCGCGGTCTGGGCTTGCGCTTGGGGATGCCGCAGACCGAGTTGGATGCGATTCTCCCGGGCGTCGAGGACGATGCTGTGGAGGCCTGGCTGCAATCACGACTGGATCCCTTCGGCATCACCCTGGATCAGTTGCGCGAGGGCCCCGTCACGGCTCCCGGCATGGAAGAGATTGCCTTCGCGGACGGCGTCTTTCCGACACCTTCTGGGAAGATCGAATTGGTGAGCGAAGAGGCAGTGACGCGCTGGAACGTGGACGCACTGCCTTCCTATCGAGAACCCGGTGAATCCACTGCCAGCGGCCGCGCCAAATACCCCCTGCAGCTTCTCTCGCCAAACACCAAGAATGGCATCCACAGCCAGTTCTTGACGCTGCAGGTCATCCGCCAGTTCGAGGCTGGGCCCATGCTGTTCATGGGGCCGGAGGACGCAGCCACACGCGGGCTTCGCGCAGGTGATGACGTTCGCGTGTTCAATGATCGCGGAGAGCTGCGCCTGCCCTTGAAGATCGATTTCGGTCTTCGTGCCGGTGTGGTGATTGCGGTCAACGGATGGGAGCTTCAGAACGGCGGCACCGTGAACCTGCTCTCCGAAGGCCGCGAGACGGACATGGGCCACGGCGCGGCCTTCCACGACAACGTGGTGAACGTGGAGAAGAGCCGATGAAACGCCCTCAGCGGATCGGTGGGTAAACCATGGCGCGCGGATTTGTCGTGGATCTCAATCGCTGCACGGGCTGCCAGGCCTGTGTGGTCGCCTGCTGGATGGAAAACCGCGAGCGCCAGAGCCTGAACTGGCGGAAGGTGCATGCCTACAACGCCTTCAGGCACCCGCGATTGCCCGTCTTCCATCTGTCGCTGGCCTGCCATCACTGCGAGCGGCCCGCGTGCCTGGCCCAGTGCCCCGCAAAGGCCTACGCCAAGGATCCAGCCACGGGCGCGGTGATCATCGATCCGGATCGTTGCATGGGCTGCCGCTACTGCACCTGGGCCTGCCCCCACGACGCGCCCAAGTTCAGCGACAGCCGCAGGACCATCGAGAAGTGCACCTTCTGCCTCGAACGGCTGAAGGATGGGCTGGAACCCGCCTGCGTGGCCCGCTGTCCTGTGGAGGCGCTGAGCATCGAGGCCGAGCGCTCGGATGTGACGATCCCCATGCCTGGCTTTCCTGAAACCGATCTGAAGCCCGGCATTCGATTCGTTCCCCTGCGGCGACAGGAACCGCCGGAGCTTACGGCCCCTGTGCCGGTTTCAGCGGTGACTCGCTTCCTGTATCAGGTGCTCGATGTGCCTGATCGCAAGATCACGCTTCGCGGGGAGTGGACCCTGGTCATCTTCACGACCGTGCTTTCCATTCTGGTTGCCTGGTTTGCCGCTGCAGGCATGAGCGGATCCTCTGTGAACCCTTGGGTATTCCTGGCTTCCGGCGTGGGTGCCATGGCGCTCAGTGCCTGGCATCTCGGACAGCCCCTGCGCGCTTGGCGCGCGTTGCTGAATCTTCGCAGCTCGAGGTTGAGCCGCGAGATCGCGCTGGTGATGGCATTCCTCGGACTCGCAGCGATCCAGTTGTTCTGCCTGCCTACGTCGCGGATGCTGGCCCTTGCCGCCACTGTCATGGGCTTTGCCTGTCTCTTTTCCGTGGACCGCATCTACTGGGTGGCCTTCCGGACAGGGCCATGGAACCTGCACAGCGCCCACGTGTTCCTGAATGGGCTCTATCTCCTGGGCTGGCTATCGTCTCTCTGGTGGCTCGCGGGGATCGCTGGCGTGTTCAAACTGCTGCTCTACCTTCATCGCAAGCGATCGTTCATGGGCTATGGGCTCAAGCCGCGATGGGCGTTGAGCGCGATCCGCCTGCTGCTGGGTTTCGTGGCGCCTGCACTTCTGGAACCCCTCGGTCCTAGTCTGGCGGCCTGCTCGGTGGTGGCGGGCGACCTCTTGGACCGTTGCGAATTCTATGCGGAGCTTGACATCATTACGCCCCCGCAGCACATGCGGCTTGGCATGAAGGAACGGCTCAACCGCGATGCAGAAGTAACCTGAACGCCCTGGCGCCGCTCGCGCCGCAGGATCTGTGACGAACTGACCAGAAAAGCACAGGTTGTTTCGTAGCTGCTCCCAGCCTGCAAGGTGCGCAGGGCCAAGCTGTCATGGGGAGCCGCCCGGGTTCATCCAACTTGTTGCAGGCGTTGTCCTGTGATTTTCCTGAACGCTGGGAGTGTGAACAATGAATCAAGATTCCAACTTGAGCGCGACAGATCTACGCGCGGAAAAAATTAACCTGCGCGGAGATTTTGCTTCCGGACAGCGGACGGTCAATCGACTGCTCGTTCTGCCGGATTTCTCGAAGGGCCAGCGAACGCTCGCGGTACAAACCATTCTGGGCGACTACGCCAGTGGTCTGCGTTCCGCGGCGTTGAAACCGAACCTTGGCTGCTATGCGACCGGGCAGAGGAACGGCAAGCCGGATCAGTCCTGAACTCGCAGTGCCTTGCGCGAACCGTCCCGGCTGAGGTAGGGCTTGTACTTCATGTCCTCGGTGAGGATGTGCTTGGAAAGCCAATACTGGGCCATGGCCAGGAGCTGTTCGGCGATGCGCGCGGTGGGATTCGAACGGAAGCTGTCCTGGATGAAGGTGATTTCCTCGAGGAAGCTCCGGTGCGCCGCTTTGTGCAGTTCGATGTCCGGGTAGGCGTGAGCCTCCATGAGGTGCTCCTCCGAATCGAAGTGCATGCGGGCGTAGCTCATCAGGAACTCGATGCGCTCGCCCAGGACATCCGTCGGGAGCTTGTTCACGGATTTCGTCAGGTCCTCGATGGTCTGGAAGAAGACGTGGTGATAGGCGTCCATCAAGGGATCGCCCACGCTGTATTGTTCGGTCCACTGGGTGAATTCCATGGGCCATCCTCGGCTGGGATGCAAAACGGCAGGTCTGAATCCTTTGATGCAGGTATTGGACTGGAGTGATTTCCAACATTCTAGTGGTGCCCGCCAAAAATACATCCAACAACCGAGGTGTTTCCCGGGCAGCACTAGACAGGGGTCTGGGGCGGACCGCCGAAGCGGCATGTCAGTGCCCCCAGAGGGGTGACAGTCCGCAGACGCACTGCGTTTGCGGACGCCAGAGGGGCTTTGCTCCGATGGAAGTGTGCCCCGTCTTCAATCACGATTGATCCATGCATTTCAGGCGGGGCACACTAGGCCAGGGCGCAAGTGCCTTGTCGTCTTTTGGAACGATGCGCCGCGTTAATATGGCTGAGGTCCTGGTTTCGCGGGGTGCCGATGGAAATCGATTCTCTGTTGCCTCCGCCGGATCTGGATGCCTGTATCGAGCGCTTCTGGCGCCTGCGGTCGGCTCCAGGTGAGGTGATCGCACTGCCGTTGCTGGCCCCAGGTGTCGGCGCGGAACTCTTCTTTCACTTGGGGACACCCTTCCATTTCTCGGATGAGGCCTTGGCCTGCCCGCCCGTGCATCTCGTGCACCCCCGCGGAAAGGCTCTCGATTTCAGGCCTCAGGGCCACCTTCATTGCCTGGCTGTCCGTTTCCGTGCCGGGATGATCCGCCATTTTCTTCCTTGCCCGCCCGGGGAGCTGGGTACGGATGGCTCATCTGCCGAGGAAATCTGGGGATCCATCGTGGATCAACTCTTGGATCACTTGGCCGGATGTCCGACCTTTGAGAATCAAATGGAGTTGCTCTGCCAGTGGCTGCGGGGACAGCGTTGTCGCTACGGCAAGATGGATTCTGCCGTGGATGCTGCCGTCGGGGCCCTCTACGGAAATCCCGTTGGCGTTCGTCTTGAGGTGCTTGCCCGTGCCGCCGGCCTTGGCGCCCGCCAGTTCCAGCGGCGCTTCAAGACCATGATCGGGCTCAGCGCAAATCGCTTCCGGCGCCTGGTGCGGTTGTACCGGCTCGTACGCCAGGAGATGCTCCAGCCGGGGCCAAACTATCTTGGTGCCGCATTGGATCTTGGGTACTTTGACCAAGCCCATGCGATCCATGATTTCCGGGAGCTGACGGGATGGTCACCGGCGAGCTTCCTTCAGGAAGCCAGGGGCAGGACGCATTTCTACAATCCATCCCGGGGGCGCCGGACCTAGCCTTCTCATGGAGGAGGCCCCATGCGCCATTTCATCGTCACCCTTCAATTTCTCGCTCCCTTCGAAGCCTTTGGCGAAGCCGTGCCACGCCACCGCGCGTTCCTGCAGGAGGGCTACGACCAGGGCTTCCTGCTGTTGTCCGGGCCCCAGAATCCGAAGACCGGCGGCATCGTGGTGGCCCGGGCCGAATCCCTGGAAGCCCTTCAGGACTTCTTCACCGGCGATCCCTACAAGCGGGAAGGGTTGGCTACCCACGCCTTCACCGAATTCGCCCCCGTGAAGTGCCAGGACTTCATGAAGGAATGGATCGGGTGAGCGTTGCAGGGGAGACAGACAGGGGCTTGCATGGATGGAGACAATAGTCTAAACTGACAACAATTGTTTAAGGCGTTGTCATGGATGTCTCCGCTTCCAGCAAGGACCGGATTCTGGAACTGATCCAGGGGAATCCCTTCATTTCCCAGCAGGAGTTGGGGGAGCGGCTTGGCATCACGCGGTCCGCGGTGGCGAGCCACATCGCTCAGTTGATCCGCGATCACCGCTTGCTGGGTCGCGCCTACGTGCTTCCCACCACGGAACCGATCCTGGTGGCCGGCGGCGCCAATCTGGACCGCGCCGCCAAGTGCATCGGACCGGCGCGAATGGCCACCAGCAATCCCGTGGCCATTCGCGAGAGTTTCGGCGGGGTCGCCCGCAACGTGGCAGAAAACCTGGCCCGCATGGGTCTGCCCGTGCGGCTGATGACCGCCGTGGGGGATGATGCCTCGGGCGCCGCGCTGCTGAAGCACGCCAGGGAGGCGGGCATCGACACGGGTCCTTCTCTGATCGTCGGCGGAGGCGCGACCGGCACCTACACGGCCATGCTGGATCCCGGTGGCGAAATGGTGATCGGCATGTCCGACATGGCGGTGACGGAGACGTGGACCTTGGAAGCCATCAACAGCCGCCGGAAGCTGTGGGCATCCACACGGATGCGGGTGGTGGATCTGAACCTGCCGAAGGAACTGATCGCGGAATTCATCGAGGACAGCCGGAGGAGCGGGGCTTCCCTCGTCATCGTCGCCGTATCCGAACCCAAGATGAACCGATTGCCCAAATCACTGCAGGGTGTATCGACGTTGATCCTGAACGCAGGCGAGCTGGCCGTGTGGACGGGGCGCAAATCAAAGTCCCTTGCCTCCATGCAGGCCGCCTGTTCGCAGGTACTGGATCAAGGTGCGGGCAGCATCGTGGTCACCCTCGGCGGTGAAGGCGTCCTTTACTGCGGCGAAGCCGGAAAGATTCAACATTTGAAGGCGCCGCGAGCCAAGATAGTGGACGCCACAGGTGCCGGAGATGCCTTCTCGGCAGGGGTGGTGGCAGGTCTGTTCCAGCATCCCGAAGACCTGCTCCGCGCCTGCCGCATAGGGCAACGCCTTGCCGCGCTCACCGTGGGCAGCCGCGCCAGTGTGGCCTCGGACCTCACGCCAGCATTTCTTGCGGCGCCACATCGAATCAAGAAATCTCACGAATCACATTAGGAACCGCCATGCACGAATCTCTCAGACTCTCCGCCGAAGTCACCGACGCCATCGCAAACCAGCAGCCCGTCGTGGCCTTGGAATCCACCATCATCTCCCATGGAATGCCCTATCCCCAGAACGTCGAAACAGCGCGAGAGGTCGAGGCCCTGATCCGCGCCCAGGGCGGGGTACCGGCCACCATCGCGATCTTCTCGGGTCATATCCATGTGGGGCTCACTGGAGAGGAACTGGAACGGTTGGGCCAGGCGCGCGATGTGGCGAAGGTGAGTCGGCGGGATCTGCCATTCGTGCTTTCCACCGGCATGACAGGGGCCACCACCGTGGCGGCCACCATGATCGCCGCGCACTTGGCGGGCATCCGTGTGTTCGTCACCGGCGGCATCGGTGGCGTGCATCGCGGTGCGGCGACCAGTTTCGATATTTCCGCCGATCTCATCGAGCTGGCCCAGACGCCCGTGGCCGTGGTTTGTGCGGGAGCCAAGTCCATCCTCGATCTCGGGCTGACTTTGGAATTCCTGGAGACCCACGGCGTACCAGTGGTGGGCTACCAGTCGGATCGTTTTCCCGCCTTCTTCTCCCGGGACAGCGACTTCTACGTGGATTTCCGGATCGACACACCGCACGATGTCGCGCGGATGCTGGCCACCCAGTGGTCCCTGGGCTATGCAGGCGGCGCCGTCATCGCCAACCCGGTGCCCGAGGCGCATGCCATGAAACGGGAGGAGATCGATGGCATCATCGAGCAAGCGCTGGAGGACGCCTCCCGGCAGGGCGTGACGGGCAAGCGCGTGACGCCCTTCCTCCTGGATCGCATCAAGCAGCTTACCGGTGGTTCGAGTTTGGCCACCAACATCGCGCTCGTGAAGCACAATGCCGTCGTGGGCGCCCAGATCGCCGTGGCTCTCAACCAGCAAATCCGCTGACTAGAACACCAGAGCGCAGGCCAGGGCCAGCACCGCGGAGGCGTGGATCAAGGTCCCCATGTAGATGGAGCGCTTCTTGATCCAGTCCCAGAGCAGGATGGCTCCAAACGTGATGCCGCCCACCAGGGGAATGAACAGAGCTCCCTGCGCGACGGAGAGGGCATGGAAGCGGGCCGTGACCAGGCCGACGGTCCAGGGAGTACCGTAGATCAGCGTGATGTGCCCGACGTAGACGTAGAGGGATTTCCGGCCCATGGGCGCCAGGGCCGCCGTGGATTTCGGGAAGGCCTCCACGATCCATGCCAAGCTGCCAAAGATCAGGAGTGCGAATCCCAGCCGGAAACAGGTGTACGAATAGCCGGCCTTATAGGCATCGTGGGCTGGCAGAAGATCCATGGATATGTGCTTGGCTGCGATTGCCACCAGCAGGAAAGCCACACTGGCCGTGAGGCTGGCGAGCCTGAACCAGCGGACCTTCACCGCCTCTGGCGTTTCCAGAAGCAGCGCGCCCAGGCCCACGCCCAGGAACATGTAGCCGCCCGCGGGGAAGAGCGGGAACAGGGAGCCGTGATCAAAGGAAAGGAACGCCGCCGGTCCTTCAGGCAGGATTCGGAACCAGTCGACGCTGGTGACGAAGGGCGACGCGAGCAGGATCAGAAAGCCCAGGCCCAGACTCCAAGCCGCGTAGCGCCGGACGGTCTTCGTGAAGGCGAGCACAGAGGTCAGGAGCAGCAGCGTCACGCCGTTGAGCTGCAGAATGTTCACTTGCAGGAAGTTCCTCCAGACATCCCTGGAGACCCAGCGCAGATCCGCGATGCAGTTGGCGGGGAACACCAACAGATAGCCGATACCGATCACAGTGAGGGCCATGATCAACCGGTGCCGCAGCAACGCCCTTGAAACGCGCCCGTCCTTCTCGTAGCGGATGCCCAGCACCGTCGCGGCTCCCGATACCAGGAGGAATAGCGGCGCTGTGAGCCCCCGCAGCTGCACCCAGGTCTGCCAGTGGAAGGTGTCCAGGTTCATGTGGGCGGGATCCACGAAGGCATCCAGCGTGTGCCCCTGGATCATCAGCAGCATCGCCATGAGCCGGATGAAATCCAGCACGTGGACGCGCGGCCGGGCAATCCGCGGCTCTCGATCGGAGGAAGGCATGGGGACTCGCTGGGAATGGAACAGGCGAAAAGGGACATTCCGCCGTTTTCCAGTTGCAATAAAAAGTGTATCCAAGGCCTAAAACTAGGGCCACGCGTTGGTTGGTGATGTTCAACACAAAAAGGGAGGTTTCATATCGGCGAAAACTGCCGCCCATCCCTGCGTAACCAACAGGCCGAGACTGGATGGCTCCAGTATCCTTGGGATGCCGGGCGTTCCAATCCGGTGGCGAAGATTCCAGCCCGTGAGTAGCCCTGCACGCCCCGGTGGGCCTAGATTCGAGGATCCTTCATGGCCATCAACCCGCTGACGGAAACATGGAAACAGAATGGCGTTGTCTACACCGGTTGGTTGAGCATCCCCTGTTCCTGGAGTGCGGAGGTGATGGCCCATGCTGGTTTCGATGCCCTGGTCATCGATATGCAGCATGGCCTTGCGGACCGCAGCGGGATGCTGACGATGCTGCAGGCCATCGGAGCAGCCGGAAAGCCCGCCCTGGTGCGGGCCGCCTGGAACGAGCCCAGCGTCTTGATGCAGGCCCTGGACGCAGGCGCCTATGGCGTCATCTGCCCCATGATCAGCACGCGCGAGGATTGCGAAGCCTTCGTCGCCGCCTGCCGCTACCCGCCCCGGGGCATCCGCAGCTATGGTCCGACACGCAGCCTGGTATCCATCGGCGAAGACTACGTCGCCCAGGCAGAAACCTGTGCACTCAGCTTCGCTCAGATCGAGACGGCTGCCGGACTGGCCAACATCGAGGCCATCGCGGCTGTTCCGGGACTGGATGGACTCTACGTTGGGCCCTGGGATCTCAGCCTCGACTTGGGCTTACGGGAACCTGGGAACCTTGCGGATCCGCGCCTGATCACAGCCTGCGAGACCATTCTCGCCGTCGCGCGACGACACCAGCTTGTTGCTGGGATCTACGTAGGATCCGCGGAAGATGGATTGCGGATGGCCTCCTGGGGTTTCCAGCTTGTCAACATCGCTACAGACACGACGCTGCTCCATCGAAGTGCCCTGAGCGAAGTCCGCGCCGTCAAAGGATCCAAAGACTCCTCCGACCTTCTTGGAACCGGTAGCAAGGGGTATTGAAACGGTGGGATTTTGCAGAGATCCTCGGTGGACGCCTCCACTGATTTCCATGTAACATGAATCTTTTCTTTGATAGGACCATGAGACCCGCGGACCATCTGATTCACCTGACCATGAGCGTCTTCCTCATCTTTGGGGTCTACCAGTTCTACTTCTGGTGCCAGAGACAGAAATGGGTTCCCGTGCGCAAGTTCAGCACGAAGCTGGATGACCTCTTCCCCTTCTGGCCAGTCTGGGGTTGGATTTACAGCTTTCTGTACTACCCCGCCCTCATCTACCTCAACTGGGTCGTGGAGTCTCCCCGGCATTTCAACCATCTCGTCATGAGCTTCATCATCCTCCTGGGCATGCAGATGGTCTTCTTCCTGTTCTTCCCCGTGGAAACGCCCATTGCGTGGCGCGCCCTGAACAAGGGCCGCAACTGGTCCGAGAAATTCCTTCAATACGTCCAGAAATTCGACCAGCCCTCGAACTGCTTCCCCAGCATGCATGTCTCCGTGGCCACGCTCACGGCCTTGCATGCCCGGGCTTCGCTTGGGCCTGCGGCCTTCGCGTTCCCTGTGCTCATCGCCATTTCCTGCATCTTCACCAAGCAACACTACCTGGTGGATCTGCCCTTCGGCGCCCTACTGGGCTGGCTGGCGTGGCTCAGTTTCGTCTGGATGGGGTAGAGGCTTGAAAGCGATTCGAGGCCGGGAAAGGGAGTGATAACCCCTGTCCCGGCCTCGAGTTCATTCACTAAAGCAGTGCGAGCACCTTGGCGAGTCGTGCTTCCTTCTCCTCCAGCTGGCCGCGCATCTTCGCTACGGCGGCCTCGGGGGCTTTGGTGGTGAAGGCTTCGTCGGAGAGCCGGGCCTTCAACGGCTCGACTTCCTTCAGCAGCTTGTCCCGCTCCTTCTCGAGCTTGGCGCGCTCCGCCGCCGGGTCCTTGAGGCCCGCCAGTTCCAGGGCCACCATGCCACCACCCACGATGGCGACCGCGCGCGTCGGCGAGGACAGATCACCTTCCGCGTAGGTGAGGGAGTCCAGCTTGGCGAGCGTCTTCAGGGCATCCGCGAAGGGCTCCAGCTCGCCCAGGGTGCAGAGGGCGGGAACGCGCTTTGCGGGGTCCACGCCCTGTTCCGCCTTCAGGCGCAGCAGGCTGCTGAGGGCATCCTGGAAGATGGGGATCAGGGAGGCATCGCCGCCCTCAGCCTTCAGCAGCGCGTCGTCCATGGGCCAGGAGCGGGCAGCCAGCAGGGTGGGCTCGCCTTTCGGCAATCGACCATCCATGACGGCCTCGTGGATCTCTTCCGTGACGAAGGGAACCAGTGGGTGCAGCGTGCGCAGGAGGATGTCCAGGAAGTGCAGGATGGCGGCCTTCTGACCTTTCGTGCCCTTCTGCAGGTTGACCTTGGCCAGCTCGATGTAGGTGGCGCAGAAATCGTCCCAGACTAGGTGGTAGAGCACCTCGGCGGCTTCATGGAAGCGGAAGGCTTCGATGGCGTCCGTGACGCGCTGCAGATCTTCGCGCAGGCGGCGGATCATCCAGTATTCGGCCTCGCCAAGCTCGGGTTTGATATCCAGCGTGACGTCCGCGTCGAGGTTCATCTGCACGAAGCGCGCGGCGTTCCAGAGCTTGTTGCAGAAGTTGCGGGAGGCCTCGAGGCGGCTCGTGGAGAGGGAGATGTCCGTGCCCGGCGCGGCCATGATGGCCAGCGAGAACCTCAGCGCATCGGTGCCGAACTCGTCCATGGTCTCGATGGGATCGATGACGTTGCCCTTGGTCTTGGACATCTT
>DCFP01000120.1:0-14865 GCA_002319925.1 Holophagaceae bacterium UBA1801
TCCGCCAGATCGAGAGCAAGGCCCTGAGAAAAATTCGCCACCCACGGTATTCGAAAACTCTCAAAGCGTTTCTCGGTTAGCCAGCGGGCGCGCTGCTGGAATTGGCCGGCGAATTTGTGAGCTGAGACCCGCAGGGTCGAAGGCACATCCCGCAGGGATGCGAACAAGATTAGACATCCTCGCTATTCCAAGACGCTCAAGGCATTCCTGGGTTAACGCTTCTAGATCTACCGGATATTCTCCTGTCAAGCGGCCCTTTTACCGGGGCCGCTTTGTTCATGGAAAATAATCCCGCTCCGGGCCTCCTAAAGACGCCCGTTTCACGGCATCCTTATCGGAACGGTGGAGCGCACGTGCTTTCCAAAGACCAGATGCTGGGCAAGTACCAGATCCTGGACCGCCTGGGGGCGGGCGGGTTCGGCACGGTCTATCTGGCCATGGATCGGCTCCTGAACCGGCGGGTGGCTCTGAAGGTGCCCCACCACCAGACCGACGAGCAGGCGCTGCTCCAGGAACCGCGGATCATGGCGGCACTGAAGCACACGAACATCGTCGAGCTGATCACCGTGGAGAAGAAGGACGACACCTTCTTCATGGTCATGGAATACGTCGACGGAGAAAGCCTCGACAAGGAAATCCGGCGGGAGCGGACATTGGCGCCGAGCCGGGCGCTGGAGATCGCGATCGATGTCTGCTCGGCCATCGGGTTCGCCCATCAGCACCAAGTGCTGCATCGGGATTTGCGCCCAGCCAACATTCTCATCACCCGGGAAGGGGTGGCGAAGGTCACGGACTTCGGCACGAGCCGCTTCCTGGAACTGCAGAAGGATGGCTTCGCGCGCACCCGCATCGGCTCTCCGCCCTACATGGCGCCTGAGCACTTCCGCGGCCGGGCCGTGTTCCAGAGCGACCTCTGGTCTCTCGGCATCACACTCTACGAGATGCTCACGGGCACAGTGCCCTTCTACGACGCCGATCCCATCAAGATCGCGCAGGCCTTCCAGACCAGCCCCATCGTACCGCCCCATCTCAAGAATTCCGCGGTGCCCAAGATGCTGTCAGAGGTGGTCATGAAGGCCCTGACGGTCAACCTCGGCGATCGCTACCTGAGCGCGCAGGAATTCCTCAAGGCCCTGCGTTCGGTCCGGGACCACGTCTCGCGCGAAACTCGCCCTCTCGGGAACGCGGTGCTGCCATCGACGGGCTCTGGTCCTGTGAGCACCCTTCCCCGATCGGGCCCGGGATTGACGCAACAGCGCCTCTGCCGGTTCTGCTACCGGCCCCTTCCACGGATGGCGGTCGTCTGCCCCAGCTGCGGGGAAAAGAACTGATGGATTTCCGGCATGCCATGGGGCCGTGGAAGTGGTTTCAGGGCCATCGATGGATCAGACGGATCACCCATGGCTTGGTGCTGATCGCGGCTTTGCTTGGCGCGCAGGGAAACGTTTTTGCGCAGTCCTTCGTGGATCGCTGGGTAATCGATAAACTTAGTGCTTTTCTGAAGGAAGAGACTGGCCTGAGTCTCCAGGCGACCGAGCTGGAGTTCCACCTCGTCCAGGGGCGGGTAGTCCTCAGGCATGTGGCCATTGGCGGAGACCTGTTGAAGGCCGATCGGATGGAAGTGCAGATGGAATTGTCGACCTTGCTGGGGCGCAACCTGCACTTCGTGAAGATCGAAGTGGAGAATCCCGAAAGCTATGTCGATCTCCAGCGGCTTTCGCGGATCCATTTGAAGCCGCATCCCGACAAGGGCTCCACGCCCATGATCCGCCTGGATCGTCTGGCGATCACGGGAGGCAAACTCCATGTCCAGGAACCCGCGTGGAAATTGCCCCACGCTGAATTCACCTACACCGTGAACGGCGAAGGGCTGGGTCCCAACCGGATCTTCGCCGATGTACGTGTGCCGCAATTCACATTGGGCACAGGGGCAAAGGCAGTGGACGGGAGTCTGCTCGCGCAGCTGAATCTGAGCGATCTTTCGCTGGAACTGAAGGATGGTCAGATTCGCGTGGGGAAAAGCGATCTTGCGGCCCATGGAAACCTGGCCTTCAAGGAGCAGCTGCTGGCCGCGGATATCAGCGGGAAGCTGGATCTTGCCGAGGCCCTGAGCTTGATGGATCCCAGCGCGCCGGCCACCTGGAGAGGGCTCGCCGAATTCAGGACGGAACTGCGGGGAGCGGTGGCGAATCCCGCCTGGAACATCTCGCTCCACGGCCGGGGCATGAGCGGGCCCTCGCGCCAGCTCCAGCCCGGCGAGGCTGACCTCGCCGCCGATGGCAACCTCGAGCACATCAACATCCGGAACCTGGTGTGGAATTCGTCCCAGGGCAGACTGCAGGCCTCCGGCCAATGGAAACGTGGCACGGGCAGTCAGGTGCGCTTTCAATGCGAGCGGTTCGGGCTCGAGCTCATCGCGGCGCTCACGCGGGCACGCCTCCTGGAGAGCCTTTCCGCCGACCTGACCGGCGAAGCGGAGATACCCGGAAATCCGTGGGTTCCCCCTCAGTTGGACAACATGAAGATCAGCGCCGCGGGGCATTTACTCCGGACCGGAGACACCGTGGGTCAAGTGACCTTCCATCTGGCGGACGGTCTCCTCGTCCTCGAGAATGTGGCACTGAACATTCCTGAGCTGGAACTGGAAGGCAGCGCCACCATGCGATTCGGGAAGAAGAGCCTGCAGTCCGTCGCTGCGAAGGCCATCGCGAAAACGGATGCATCCATCGTGGCGGATGTGCTCCAGGCCTGGGAAATCGGCGAGGGGCATTCCAAAGACGGAAAATCCATCGAACTGGGCATGAGCGGCTATGCGATCGGCCGTGCGGAATTCAATTGGGATTCCCAGGGCATCCGGTTCAAGGGCCACGGAGATGTGGAAGACCCACGCTGGCACGGGGCATCCATGGACCATTTGAGTGCCGATGTCTCCATTTTGAATGACGAACTTCGGATCGAGAACATCGAGGGTGTGAAAGGCGCGGGCAGGGCCACGGGCTCCCTGTGGCTCACATGGGGTGATGTGGCTCCGGGACAGGATCAGATCGACATGACCTACGAGGCTTCCCGGCTTCCCATCGAAGAAGGGTTGCGTGCGGGAGATGTGGGTGATTTGCCTATCACGGGCATTGGAAGCGGGAAGATACGGATCCACGGGCCCTACAGCCGCATCCGGATCGAAGCCATGGGGCTGGCGGAGAATGCCGAAGTCTACGGTTTCAAGATCCCCCACGGCTCGGGCGAGATGGATTACGACATCTCGGGTGACCATCTCGTGGTGAAGGACATTCGTGTCGCTGAAACCGCGGAACAGCTTGGGTCTCCCGATGAGGAACCCACGGGTCTCCTCGCCATCCATGGCGGGATCGACATGGATTTGAAGGATGAAACCTGGCATGTATGGGGCAAGGGCAGCGTGGATTCAGGGCCCCTCGGCCTCAAGGGACCTCGGTTCCTGGCTCAGGTGGATACGCGGTTCGACGGTCCCTGGGTGAGTCCCTTCGGGCGGCTGCAATTGCCAAGCGGCACCTTCGATTTTCGCGGCGGCCGCCTCTTCATGGATCAGCAGAGTCTCGAGGGCATCGAAGGTCATCTGGAAATGGGTGGCCACGCGTTGCATCTCAAGGTCAATTCAGAAGGCAAATCAGTACCCATCCTCACGGTGGATGGTGGACCCAGGGGCGAGGGATTGGCAGGCTCTCTGAGCGTTCACATCGCCCCGGATTCGGTGGATACGGCCCATCTCGCCGCCCGCCTGACCAAGGACATGCTCAAGGACGGCGGACTCGATCTGAAGGTGGATGGCACTTGGGATTCGCATGGACTGCATTGGCAGGGGCAGATCGATGAACTGGTGGGACATTTCGATGGGTTCGACCTGGCCCAGCAACACGCCACCCGGCTCGAAGGAGATGCCTTCGGAGCCAATCTGGATCTAAGCCTCCAAGGCCAGGCTTCCGTGCGGCAGGGGACACCCACGCCCGGAAGTGCGGCGCTCATGCGGGCCAAGGGACGCATACCTTTCTCCGCGACGGTTCCCATGGGGCTCCAGCTCACAGGCGAAGCCGAGCTGGCCAACCTCAAGAGCATCCTGGACCATGTGCTCGAAGTGGATGAATACAGCCTGCTGGGTGATCTCAAGCCTGAGGGCAGTGCTTCCTTCGATCTGACCCTGGGTGGACCGGTCCTTCGACCCAGCCTGGATGGTGTGCTATCGCTCCAGGGTGGCAGTCTGCAAATCCGGACCTATCCCCAGAGTGTGGAGAATCTCTCCTTCACCCTGCATTTCAAGGGCCGCGACGTGACCCTGCTGGAAACGGATCCGCTGACGGGCCGCGTGGCTCAGGGAGCGTTGAAGGCCTGGGGCCTGGCGACCTGGGAACCGGGGGGGCTCTCTTCCTATGATCTCCAGACCCGCCTGGATGGTTTCCAGCTCCGGGACGTGCCCGAGGGATTCGAACTCTATGGAAGCTTGAACGCTGTCCTGCAGGGCACCAAGGAGGAAGGGGGGATCCTCTCTGGCACCATCCAGGCCAGGCACATGGCCTATCAGGCTGACATCAACTTGCGGGACCTCATCCTGGCAAGCGCCATGGGCATCTCGCCCCTGATGTTCACCGCGGATCCCAACGATCCACTTCAGCATATCGATCTCGACTTGGATTTGGTCCTCAGCCAACCCTGGGAATTCGACACGAATCTTCTGAAGGTGCAAGGACGCCCAGTCGGTGCATTCAAGATCGCCGGAACCCTGGCGGAGCCGAGCCTCAAGGGCAAGATGGACATCCTCCCCGGTGGCCGCATCACGAATTTGCTGCCCGCCGGTGATGTGGTCCTGGAGCGGGGGATCATCGAGTGGACCAATCCCCAGTCCCGTTATCCGAATCTGGATCTGCAGGGCCGGGTGGATGTACCGCCCTACGTGGTGAACCTGGGCATCCACGGCAGCCTGGACAGCCTCGAAATGAAGCAGAGTTCCACGCCATCGCTGCGGCAGAACGAGATCACCGCCATCCTCATCGATCCCTCCCTCGCGCCCAATATCGGCTCCAGTGCCGAACTCAGCTCGTCGACGGCCACCAGCTATGGACTGGCAAGCACCGGCAGCGGACTGGTCACGACCCTCGCCCTGGCGAATTTCCAGGAGACGCTGAGGCGGACCTTCAACCTGGATCGCGTGAGTGTGGCCTGGCGCACGGGTTCTGGCACCAGCGGTTCCGAGACCAACGTGACCGTAGGGAAGAGCGTCGATCTCTTCGGGCACCGGACTCCCGTCGTTCTATCGCATCAGAAGATCGGTGATACCTCCACCACGAGCGGGCAAGTGGAATGGCGCTTCGGGAACACTGTGCTTCTGCTGGGCGTCAGCCAGAGCGGCACCAACGGTGCGGCTCCTTCGGGCGAAATCAGGCACATATGGAGTCTGGGATGGTGACCGTTCGCATCTTCGCGCGCTACCGTGAACTGCTGGGTGTCGCGGCCATGGAGATGCCGCTGCCTTCACCTCCGACCTTGGCCGTGCTCCTGGCGGATCCGCGATTCCAGAGCCTCCCGCCCGAGGCATTGATCGCTGTCAATCAACGTTTTGCTGAACGATCCGTGACGCTGAAGGAGGGCGATGAAGTCGCTCTGATGCCTCCCGTTTCAGGTGGATAAAAACAGGCCGAACCCATGTGGAATCGCGATCAGGATGGTGTGAGCCGTTTTTCCAGCAATCGCAACGCTGCTTTCGAACCTTCCCAGCGGGCCAGTTCATGGGCTTCCTGGAAGGAGCACCAGCGATATTCAGTGTGCTCCTCCGGTGCCAATCGGACTTCCGCATCCTCGCTCACTTGCATCTGAAAACATGTTTCTACGTTGAATCGGGGTTCGCCATCCGGCAGGCCGATGAGCTTGGGATCCACCCAGAAGGCATGGGAAAGCCCGAGGGGAATCAGCTTGCCGGAAAGCCCCGTTTCTTCCATCACTTCGCGGTGAGCCGCTGCTTCAATCGTTTCGCCAGGTTCCAGCATGCCCGTGACGCTGGACCACCATAGTCCCTGGTCAGGCTGCCGGTGCATCATGAGGATTTCCGGACCGTTCGCGCCCTGGCGCCAGGTCAGGGCTGAGATGCTTTGGGAATTGGGCGGGACAGGTTGGGATTCAAGGCAAAGAATCTGTGCGGTGTGGAACTGGAGCCGCTCCGCAGCCTGTTGCCAGGTGGGCGAGGCATCGCCCAGTAAGGACTTGAGGCTGCAAACCCCCTTGTCCGTGATGCCGCAGGGAGTGATCCAGCGGAAGTGGGTCAGATCCGGTTCCACGTTGAAGGCAATGCCATGCGTTGGAATCCAGCGCTTTAGATGGATGCCCAAGGCCCCTAGCTTTTCGAAGCCCCGGGGGGTCTCGACCCAGACGCCCGGGAAGCCCTTCAATCGGTCCGCCACTACGCCGAAATCCGCAGCGGTGCGGATCATGGCCTCTTCAAGGCCCCGCACGAAGCGGCCCAGATCCTGCCGATTGCCCTTCAGGCCACAGATGGGATACATGACTACTTGCCCCGGACCGTGGTAGGTGACCTGGCCCCCGCGATCCGTTTGGAAGACCTCCACGCCCCTGTCCTCCAGGAACGCATCATTGACGTGGATATCCTGGCGGGTCGCGTTCCGCCCCAGTGTGAAGACGGGGTTGTGCTCGAGGATGAGCACTTGATCGGGTCGCGCTCCCTCGGCCACATATTCCGCCATGGCCTTCTGCATCCGCAGCCCTGCGGCATAGAAAACGCGGCCGAGGATCCGGATCTGGGCGGGGTTGGGGGAGTCAAAACCGATTGCAAGCATTCCCAAAGCGTAACGCATCCCTCAAACTCTTAAGTGATGTTCAAAGCCCCTTCGACGATCGGCCGGTACAAAGTGCTTGGCGAGCTGGGCCGCGGCTCCATGGGGGTGGTTTACCTGGCAGAGGATCCAGCCCTGAAGCGGGAGGTGGCCATCAAGCTGGTCCACGGGGCGAGCGTGGCCCAATCCGAGGTCTTGTCGCGGTTCCAGCGGGAGGCAGAGATCTCGGCGCGGCTCAATCATCCGAACGTGATCACCGTGTTTGATGTTGGTGAGGAAAAGGAATTCGGGCCCTTCATGGCCATGGAGTACGCCGATGGAGATGTGCTCTCGGAGCTGCTGGCGCGTGGGGCGCTGGAACCGTTCCGGGCCGCTCTGATCCTCATTCAGGGCTTCCACGCGCTTCAAGCGGCCCACAGCCTCGGTATCATCCACCGCGACTTCAAGCCCGAGAACCTCATCCTCACCCGGAGAGGACGCCTGAAGCTCATGGACTTCGGCATCGCCCGGCGCGAAGATCCGTTGATGACGGGTTCCGGAGTGCTTTGCACACCGAGTTTCGCGGCGCCGGAAATCCTGGAGCAGAAACCACCGTGCCCCGCCACGGACAACTGGGCCTTTTGCGTCACTGCCTGCTTGATGGTCACAGGCGCGCTGCCTTTCCACACGGCGAGCATCAGCAGCCTTCTCTACGCCATCGTTCACGATCCGCCGACCTTTCCAGAAGGATTGTCTCCAGCCCTTCAGTACGTCTTCACCAAAGCTCTGGAAAAGGATCCCGGCGCGAGATACCCGGATTTGCGGGCCTTTATGCTCGACCTGCTGGATGCACTGCCCCTGGACCCCGAATCCCGGTCCCGCTGTCTCACACTGCTGGACACCGCTGAAACCACGGGGGAAGAAACCACCAGGACCCTCTCGCGTCTGTCCGTGCTGAGAATTCCGCATTGGGTGCCGCCCTCCAAAATCTGGTGGGCCGCTGGCATCCTTGCGGCCGCTGCGTTTACAGGCATTTGGCTGGCACGCCGGCCGGAGCCGAGACGAATCACGCTGACCGCCTATCCACCTTACGTGGAGGCCTTCCTGGACAATCAACCCCTGGGTACTACACCCCTGATGAACATCCAGATCCCGCCGCAGGGGAAGACTATTCGCTTCGAGAAGAAAGGCTATCAGAGCGTGGAACGGACCATCGGCCCCGAGGACCACATGCTCACGCTGGCCCTTCCGCTGCTTCCAACCGTTTTGAATATCGAGAGCTCACCGGCCGGAGCCGACGTCTTCGTGAACAATGTCCTGAAGGGCATCACGCCCTTGCAGGGAATCGAAGTGGCGAAGGACCAGTCCTGCAATCTGCAGATCCGCAAAGCAGGCTATGAGACCTGGAGCAAAACACTGCCGCCTGGCGAAGCGCTCCAGGAAGTCATCCAACTGCGGAAATCCGAGCTCCCGAAGCCCCCGAAGAAGTCCTTCTGGAAGAGGCTTTTCGAAAGCAAGTAGGCTGAGCCGCCAGGCCAAAACAATCCAGCCTGCGCCGGCATATGGGGCCGCAGCTAAATAAACTGAACCGCACAGTTTATTTGGACGCAGCTCCTAAGGGAGTACCAGCGAGTCGTCGGCCAGGATCTTCTCGGTCTGAGCCTTGCGAAAGCCCAGCACCTTCTCCCGGAGCAGCGCGTCGGAGGTCGCCAGAAGCGAAGCCGCGAACAGCGCTGCGTTGATGGCGCCTGCCTTGCCGATGGCGAAGGTGGCCACGGGAATGCCAGCGGGCATCTGGACCGTGGACAGCAGGGAATCCAAGCCATCCAGCGCCCAGCCCTTCATGGGCACGCCCAGGACCGGGAGGTGCGTCTTCCCTGCGCAGAAGCCCGCCAGATGGGCCGCGCCACCCGCTGCCGCGATGATCACCTTCAGGCCTCTGGCCTCGGCGGTCTCGCAGAACTGGATGACCTTGTCGGGTGTCCGGTGAGCGGAGGCCACATGGGCTTCGAAGGGAATCCCAAGCTGGCGGAGCGTTTTCGCGGATTCCTGCATGGTTTCCCAATCGGACTTGGAACCCATGAGAATGCCGACGATCGGTGCCTCAGACATGCCGCCTCCGGGAAAACGGAAATCCTTTCCGCCCATCGATCATAGCCTGAGGTGCATCCGGAGATCGGCGGTCCTGCACTCAGCCCTTTCCCTTTTTGAACTGAGCAATGATGTCGTCCACGGACTGTTTCTTGTCGTCGGCCTGCAGGGACGTTTCGAAGATGCGGTCCTGGGTGGCCGTGTGGCGATGCTCGAAGACCTCCTTCTCCTCGGTCATTTCCTCGGCATGGATGTTGAAGATGGCCAGCAGGCGGTTGAGCCCATCCTTGAACTGCTTGAGGAGCAGGACGACTTTTTCCACTTTCTGCCGGGTAATGTCCTGGAACTGCAGCGTGTTGAGGATCTCGAAGGCCTCATCGGAAATGGCTCGCACGTGATCCTGGACCACGCCGAGATCCACCGGGGGGAGCTTCGAGGTCATCTGGTGCTCGAACAGGAACTCGAGGACTTCCTGGGCCACCATCGTAGGGTTCTCGCCGCCACTGGCCCTCGAGAGGAACTGATCGATCTGGGTCTGGAACCGGACCTGATTGTCCTGCACCGCCTTGAGGGACTTCACGGCCGAGGTCAGCGCGCGATTGGCTTCCTCGCTGGAGTTCATCAAGGTATCGAGGCGATTCATCACGATCTGCGTCGCCTGCTCCGTGTCCGCCGTGATGGCATCCAGCTGCGCGGCAAGTTCCGGCACCTGAGTGCTCTGCTGTTTCACCGAAGCATCCAACTGCTGAAGGTTCTGCAGCGTCTGATTCAGGCTCTGGACGAGGGCACCGATCTCGCCCTTGGCCTGGATATCGATCTCCTGGTAGACCTTGCCTTCGGCCATGTCCTGCGCGACCTTCGCAAGCCTCGTCAGGCTGCGCTTGCCCTCGTCCTGGATCTCCCCGCGGATCAGCTGGATGAGCTCCTGCAGATGATCCAGGCGCGTGTCCAGGGCCTCGCTGCGGTCTCTGAATTCCTTGAGCAGGCCTTCTGGCTCATCGCCAGCTTGGGCTTGGGGATCGAGAGACGCATTGGGATCCATGAGTTCACCTTAAGGGGTGTTGGGCGCGGGGCGGATGCTCACAAATATACCTTCAGGCAACCCCCAGGACTGCATGAGTTCCTTGGGAATGCACACCGTCTGATCTTCCATGTCCTCGATGAACTTCACCGGCTGGATGGCGGCCCCGTCCGCCCACAGGATCCTTACGTTCATGATGGGATCCCATTTGTAGGGGCCCATGTAGCCCCAGACCGCAGCGACGGTTTTCGAGAGTTCCACATGGTCGGATTTCTTGAAGAACCCCGCCTTCATGGGCACGACCGAAAGGGTGACGGCGGGCTCCAGCACCTGGAGCCTTCCCGCCTCCTTCAGCAGGAGACACGCTTGGAGGACGCCCACTTCACTCTGCTCGGATGCCGCGATGACCTCCAGGAAATCCCGGTAGCCGTCGAGGAAGGGGATGACCTTCAGGTCCTCGGGGAACAGCTTGAGTCCCTGGGTGAGCTTCTCGCCGTGAAGCCGCGGCCAAGGCACGGCGTGCAGATTGGGGAAGATCGACCGCAGGCGCTTCCGGGAATCCGACGTGCGGGCGGATTCCATCAAGAGATCCTGGATGGAGCGATGGATGCTGGATGGCACCTTGAACTGCGAGGCGACGAACTCGAACTCGCCCTTATCCCATTCCAGCACCTCGAAGGCCGCGGATTCTCCCGCGGTCTGGGGCGTTTCCGCGTGGATCACTTCGCCGTTCAGGACGTACAGCGTGCCCGTGTGCTTGCCGTTGATCACGTGCAGCTTTCCCGTCTTCCGGTTGATGTGCAGAAGCTGGACGACGTCCGTGAGCGACAGGCTTTGCAAGTTTCCGCGGAGGGTCGACATCAGTCAGAGCCTCCCGACACGGTCCGGTTCTCCGCTTGCTTCCAAGCCGTCATCCAAGGCTGGCCGAGGGATGCCTTCATGCCTGGCCCTCGCGAATGACCCCCAGCATTTCCTGCACGGCGCGCTCCATGCCAATGAGCATGGCACGGGCGACGATGCTGTGGCCGATGTTCAATTCGTCGATTTCGGGAAGGGCTGCGACAGGGGCTGCGTTCCGCAGGGTGAGGCCGCGGCCGGCAGATACCCGGAGACCCAATCGTGACGCCAGCTTGGAACTCTCCCGCAACCGGTCCAGTTCCTGGGTGGCGTCTGCTCCTTCCGGTAGGTTCGAATAGTGGCCCGTGTTCAGCTCCACGGCATCGGCTTCCAGCCTGGACACCATCTTCACCTGCTCGGTCTGCGGGTCGATGAAAAGGCACACTCGAATGTCCGTAGTGTGCAGTTCCCGGATGAACTGTCGCAGGTGAGCCTGAAGGAAGACGACGTCCAATCCGCCGGGGGCGATGAGTTCGTCACGGTTCTCCGGCACCAGGGTCACCCAGTGGGGTTTGACGGGAATGACGGATTCCATGGCATCCGGCGAAGCTGCGCACGCCACGTTGAGGGGTACGGAGAGCACCTCCTTCAGCAGGCGCGCATCCCGGTCCTGGATGTGCTGGCGGTCGGCGCGCAGGTGCGCCATGATGCCGCTCGCGCCCGCGCTCTGGGCGATCAGGGCTGCAGCGATGGGCTCCGGATCATGTCCCTGACGCACCTGCCGCAGGGTCGCCACATGATCGATGTTCACGCCGAGGCGGGTGGTCACCAGGGGGCTCCGGGAATCGGGGATTGCAGGAATAAGGGTTACAACCAAAGACTAGCAGGGTTCTGTGAAAAACACGCGGTGCAACCGGGTAAAAGTCTATCCGGTGGCGGAGGTGTTGAGGAACGCAGGAAATGCTCAGAGGCCGAGATCAGCCCGGGCAGCGCTTTCCAGGCCCTGAAGGGCGCTCATCATGGATGTCTCGTCCATGGCTTCCACCATCAGCCGGAGCTTGGGTTCCGTGCCGGACCAGCGGACGACGATGCGGATGCTGTTCCCGTGGCGTCCCTCCAGATCCCGGATGGTCCTCGAAAGGCTCGGGCATTCATCCACGGGCCTGCGATCCTTCGCCAGTATGTTCACCAGCTTGAGGGGCCAGGGCTGGAACTGCCAGGACCAGCGCGTCTCTGGAGCTTTGTGCAGCAGGGCTTTCAGGCAGGTGACGGCGGTGGCGAGGCCATCTCCCGAAGGGCCGAGGTGTTTCTGGATGATGTGGCCGGATGCTTCCGCCGCGAGGTCCCAGCCGCGTTTCCCGAGTTCCCGCAGCATGAACTTGTCCCCGACCTGGGTCCGCGCGAAGGGGATGCGCAGCTCTTCCAGGGCCTTCTCCAGACCGCCATTGCTCATGAGCGTCCCAACGACACCGGGGAGTTCGCTGTGGGTCTGATGCAGGTCCTGGGCCAGCAGCCAGATGAGCTGGTCACCATCCACGATGTTCCCGCGGGAATCCACGAACAGGCAGCGGTCTCCGTCACCATCGAAGGCGATGCCGGCATCCGCGCCCGAACGTTGGACTTCCGCCTGCAAGGAGTCCATGTGGGTGGATCCGCAACCGACGTTGATCCGCGCGCCTTCCGCGGGCACGCCGCGGAATCGGATGCCCTTGCCCCGCAGGAGTTTCGGAGCCCAGGGCGCTGTGGCACCGTGGGCACAATCCACGATAAGGGAGAAATCATCGGGCAGATCAAGTCCGCCCAGATGGCTGAGATAGGCCTCCACGGGCTCCTGGCAGACCTTCGGGAGTTGGTCGAACCTGCCGAGATCTGGGATGGCCTCGAAGGCCATTTCAATGGCAGCCTCTTCCTCTTCCGAGAGTTTCTCGCCCTGCTTGTTGAAGCCCTTGAGGCCGTTGTCTTCCGGGGGGTTGTGGCTGGCGCTGATCATCAGCCCCCAGGCCTTGGGCCGGCGCTCCGCCACCCAGGCTACGGCGGGTGTGGGAACAAGGCCTAGCACGCAAAGCCTGAGTCGATCGCCCATGCCCCCGACGAAGGCCTTGGCGAGGGGTTCCGAACTGGTGCGGGGATCCCAGCCGATGACCAGCTCTTCGGCATCTTTTCGCAGGGCGACCTCGGCCCAGGCGCGGCCCCACCGGGCGGTCTCTTCCAGGCTGAGGGGGGATTCCAGGGCACAGCCCCGCACACCGTCCGTTCCGAAATACCTCAGTTCCATTTTTCATCCCTTCCGCAGAGTTCTTTGACTTCGTGGGTCCTGAAGACCCGATAGCCCCAGGATTTGGCCTCCTCGTGGGCTTCCTGGGTCAGTTCATCCCGTTGCCCAGGGGCAAGGGTTTTCGCTCCTGCACGCCAGGCGAGAAAGCGCTTCCTGGAAATGCCGATGCAGATGCGCTGTGCGGGCCAATCCAAAGCCCGAGGCAGGTCTGGCAGCGATTTCCACAAGGCCGAGTCTTCCCGGAAGGTGGTACCGAAGCCGAAACCAGGGTCCAGCAGGATCCGCTCCGGATCTATGCCTGCCTCGATAAGGCGATCCTTGATCTCCTTCATTTCGCCGATAGCTGAGTGAGCCGATGCCTCGCCCTCGCTGCCGTATTCAGGCATGAACAGCCGGCCATCCACCACGCGACTGCGCATGGCGATGAGTCCGCAGGCAGTTTGACGGGCCAGGTCCAGCATGAGGGGATCCGAGAATCCTGTGATGTCGTTAAGGATCGCGATGTTAAGTGCCAGCCCCTGGCGGGCGACCTCTGCGTGCCGCGTGTCGAGGCTGAGCGGAACCTTCGGCAGACTGGCCTTGAGCCCTGTCAGGACAGGCTGGAGCCGGGCCCACTCGGATTCCGGGGTGATGGAGGATGCCCCAGGCCGAGTGCTTTCCGCACCCAGATCCAGCAGATCGGCGCCGTCCCTCAATAGGCGGGACGCCTGCGTCAGCGCAGCGGTGGGCTCCAAGTGGAGCCCGCCGTCACTGAAGGAATCGGGGGTTATGTTCAGAATTCCCAGAAAAACTGGCTTTTCGAGATCCAGCGATCCGGAGCCGATCCACCACTGCATCCGATCAGGCCGGATTCAGGGCGGGTTTGTAGCCGGGGTCCGCTCCACCGATATCCGAGGACTGGGGAGGCATCGTCGGGTTGCTCTTGGGGGGCAGGGTGCCGCCTTCCATCAGCAGTGTCACGTCCTTGCTGTCAAGGGTTTCCCGCACCAGCAGGGATTCTGCGATGGCGATCAAGCGATCGCGCTTTTCCTCGATGATGTTCTTGGCTCGCTGGTAGTTGCGCATGACGATGTCGTGGACTTCCGCATCGATGACGCGCGCGGTGTCTTCGGAGAAATCCCGGCGCTGGCTGATGTCGCGGCCCAGGAAGATCTCGTGGTCCCCCTGGCCGAAGCTGAGGGGTCCGAGCTTCTCGCTCATGCCGTAGTTGCAGACCATGTTGCGGGCCGTGGTGGTCGCCCGCTCGATGTCGTTGGCGGCGCCCGTGGACAGGCGGTTGAAGAAGGTCTCTTCCGCCACACGGCCACCCATCATGATGGCGATCTGGCCTTCCATGAACTCGCTGGTGGAGCTGTACTTGTCCCGCTCGGGCAACTGCCAAGTCACACCCAGGGCCCGGCCACGGGGAATGATCGTCACCTTGTGCACGGGATCGGCGCCGGGGATGCAGGCGGCGACGACGGCATGACCCGCCTCGTGGTAGGCGGTGTCGCGCTTGTCCTCGTCGGACATGACCATGGAACGGCGCTCGCCGCCCATGTAGACCTTGTCTTTGGCGTTCTCGAAGTCGATCATTTCCACCCACTTCTTGCTGGTGCGGGCGGCGAGCAAGGCGGCTTCATTGCAGAGATTCGCGAGGTCCGCACCAGCAAAGCCGGGGGTTCCACGGGCGATCACCTCCAGGTCCACATCGGGAGCAAGTGGGATCTTGTCGTGGGTGTGCACCTTCAGGATCTCGAACCGGCCCTTCACATCGGGACGGTCCACCACCACGCGGCGATCGAAGCGGCCAGGCCGCAGGAGCGCGGGATCAAGCACATCGGGCCGGTTCGTGGCGGCGATGAGGATGA
>DCFP01000120.1:15119-15260 GCA_002319925.1 Holophagaceae bacterium UBA1801
GGCGATGAGGATGACGCCCTCGTTGCCTTCGAATCCGTCCATCTCGACAAGCAGCTGATTCAGGGTCTGTTCGCGTTCATCATGACCTCCGCCGAGACCTGCGCCCCGGTGTCGTCCCACGGCGTCGATCTCATCGATGAA
>DCFP01000120.1:15611-24408 GCA_002319925.1 Holophagaceae bacterium UBA1801
GTCGGAACCGGAGATGGAGAAGAACTGGACTTTGGCCTCGCCCGCGATGGCCCGCGCCAACAGAGTCTTGCCCGTTCCGGGAGGGCCCATGAGCAGCAGTCCCTTGGGGATCTTGCCGCCCAGCTTGACGAACTTCGCGGGATCCTTCAGGAAGTCCACCACTTCTGCCAGTTCTTCCTTGGCCTCGTCGCAGCCGGCCACATCGGCGAAGGTCACGCGTTTGGCATTGGCCGAGAGCCCGCGGGCGCGGGCCTTGCCGAAGGAAAGGGCCTTGTTGCCGCCCATCTGGGCCTGGCGCATGAAGACGAACCAGAGCACGACAAAGACCATCAGCGGACCCCAGAAGATCAGGATCGTGAGGAAGTTGTTCTCGCTGGGCTTCGCGGCCTTGAACTCATCCAGCTTGCCCTCGGTCTTCATGTCCAGGATCAACTGGCCGAGGTTCTGCATGGACGGAGCGATGGTCTTGAACTTGTCGTAGTTCTCGCCTTTGATGGATTGGGAGTTCTTGTAGGTTCCTTCGATATCCGTTCCCGTGAGCGTGATGCTGCGGTATTTGCCTTCGAGGCCTTCGGAATAGAACGTCGAGAATGGAATCTCAAGGGTGTGATTGCTTTGGGGCAGCCAGTTCAGCGCGATCAGCACGAGGGCGATGATCCCGATCCAAACCAGCGCACTTTTCATCATTGAGTTCAAGTTGCCTCCTGAGGGATTTCCCCCCCATCCAGTCTACCCGCACTGGGTAGGGTCTCTTGCCAGATTGGATGCAGTGCCCAGCCGGAAGGTTCGGAATCGAGTTTCCAGCCGCCCCAGGTCTTGGTTTTCCTGGACCGGCCTCGGAGGTGCGGAATGGCCCAGGCCGCGAGCCCACGCAGCTGGTCGGCTTCCCGGGGCCACCCCAGTTCCCGGAAGGCCGCCTCCAGCACCCATCGTAATTCGGCATCCGAAAAGGAACCATGAAGGCAAATTTTATCCGGTGCGGCATTCCAGCGATTTCCTCGCCAGGAATGGACGAGGTCATCGCGGAAAGTTCGCAATTCCTCAACTTGGATGTGGGTTTCCCAGAGATGGGCATCCAGCGACGGAGATTCTTCCCTCATCACTTGGAGCAGCTTCCGCCAACGGTTCCGGGCCGTGAAGCCTTGGAGATTGGTCTCGTCCTCTCGCCAGGGCAGACCGAGCGTGTGGAGATAGGTCCTGAGTTCCTCGCGCCGAGCCTGGATCAGGGGCGACCAGCGAAGGCCTTGTCGCGCGGGCAGCGGCGTCAGGGAACCGGTGCCCCCGCCCCTGGAGAGTCGGAGCCAGACCGTTTCCGTATGATCGTCCAAGGTGTGCCCGGTGGCGACAGCTGTGGCCCCGCAGGATTCAGCCTCCGCCTTCAGCCAGGCCCAGCGGAGCTCCCGGGCGGCGGTCTCCAAACCCAGCCCGGTCGACTTCGCGTGACCGGAGACGTCAAGATCCGCCTCCACCAGGTCAAGATCCAGCTTGCGGCACAGTTCCCGGACGAATGCGGCATCCTCGCTGGCGCTGTCCCTCAATCCATGATCCGCGTGGGCAACCAGCAGCTCCAGTCCAAGGCTCTTCCTCACCGCCCAGAGGAACACGAGCAAGGCCGTGGAATCACCACCTCCCGAACAGGCGATCAGCGTGCGAACGTTTTCCACACCGTCCTTGCGGGCGTGGATATGGGCCAGCCATGTGGATTCGAATCGATTCATGCGACGGCTGCGCAGGTGAGATAGCAGCCGTTACAGCATAACCAGGAAGCAGGCGCAGTCATTCCCGGTGGGCGAGCCTTTCGAGGAGGCGCAGCAGGGGTGGGGCGACGGGTTTTTCGCACCAGAGCCCTTCCGCAAAGTCCGCCTGGATCAAGGATCCCCAATGCATGGCGCGTCCCTCGATGCCGCGCCGGAAGCTGGGATGGGCGATGCGCGTGGGCGGCTGGCTGGGGTCTTCGGTGAACTGGCTGCCGAAGGCGTCGAAGGCCTTCATGCGGCGGGACCAGACTTCGGAGACATCGACCACCAGATCAGGTGGCGTGGGAGGATTCACGCCACCTACCCAGGCCACGGCTTCAGGCCGCCAGGGCGTTCCAGCGCAGGGATAGTTCTTCAAGCCGGAATAATAGGCCGCCTCTTTGCCCAGCCGGAAGACCCGCCGGTGATCCGGATGATGGTCATCCGGGTGGGGCAGCACCAGCACCGAAGGCCGCAAGGTCCGGAGTTCAGCGATGATCCGGTCCCGCTCCAGCTGGGTCTCGCCAAATCGTGCATCGGGGAGGTCGAGGATGATCCGTGCGACGCCGAGGATCCGGGCAGCTTCCATGGCCTCGCTCCGGCGGATTTCTGGAGTTCCTCGAGTGCCCAGGTCGCCTGAGGTCAGATCCAGGATCGCGGCCTTCATTCCCTTTGTGGAAGCCAGGGCCAGGAGGCCGCCGACGTGCACCTCCGCATCATCGGGATGGGCGCCGATCACGAGCAAGTCCAAGGCCGAACTCACGATTCCTCCACTAGAACGATGTCTCCGGGGAAGTTCAGGGCATCCATTATGCGATCCAGCAGGGCTTCATCCCTCAGCCATAGGATGCCGGCCAGGACCCGTTCCTGCGGCTTTCCCAAAGGGAACAGGCGTTGGCGCAAAAGCTCGGGATCTATGCCCAGTAGTTCCTCGGATCGTTTGCGGTGCAGCCGGCGATCCAGCTTCTGTAGTTTGCGCCGGGTCCAGGAAAGGGTCTGGAGATAGCGCTGGGCGAGCTCCGGACCCCACTCGGGATTGGGCCGGAGCAGGTCCATCGTGTGCGTGGGTAGATCATCGTGGTGCGTTCCCGAAAGGGTTTCCCAGAAACCATGCCGGATCGCATTCAATTGCGCCGGAACCAGTGGAATGCCTTTGGGGACCACGTACACCGAGGGACGCGGCAGGATGACGGGAGGTGCAAGGCCGACTACCTCCCAAAGGGGTTCCGTTAGCCGCCAGTAGGCGCGTTCAGAGGGACCCAGAACCACATGCGTGACGGGAAGCATCAGGGATTGCATCAAGGGCCGCAGCGCCGCCCCCGGACTCAGCCAATGGTCCGGCGGGCAGGCTTCTCCTTCCTCGAGGCGTTTACGCATTCCGGATTTCGGATCCAGGCTGAACCACGCGGACTGCTGATGGGGATCCAGCACCAGGGTTTCCCCTTCGGCTTCCAGCTGGTCCGCCTGCGCCAGGAGCAGGTTCTGCAAGGGGAGTGAACGCCAGCGCTCCAGTTGTGCCTGGATGGGATCCCGGTGCTCCCGGGTGGTGGGAGAAAAAGAGAAGAGGCCTCTGGCCCATAGCGGCGCGCCCAGGGACAGCACATGACCCCTGAGGGTGGGCTCGATGGGCTCCGGCAGCTCTCCCCACAAAATCTCACCTTCCCACTGCTGGGCCTCATCCCACGGAAGCCAGCCCGTGGCTGTGCCTTCCCGGGCCTTGAACCGGAACTGGTGGCGGAGGATCCGTTCGCCATCGTATCCCATGGTCCGGGCGACCTCGATCTGGTCGTGGTCTTCATCCGCGAGCCAATAGACGGCATCACCACGCAGGCGCTGAGCGGAGACCAGCGCAAAGAGAGCCTTCACAACGGATAGGGCAGGTGTCCAGCCTGCACCGATCTGCTGGCCCGTGACGATCAGTGGGCGTTGCGTTTCCATGGGCGAAAGCCTATCAGGATGCAGGAAAGACAGGTATATTGGTCTTCTCTCTTCTCTCTCCTTGTGAAACCAGCATCTTCCTTGCAAAATTCAAGGAACAACAAGCATGGTGGAGGACCAGTGGAGGGGCAGGACGAGGCTCGCATCATAGGTATGGCGATGGTGCGCGGTCTGGTGAGCACGGATGCGCTTAAAACTGCAGCTTCCGCCGCTCCGGAAGATCTGTTGGCCGCCTTGATGGCCCGCGGTGTTATCGATGAGATCGACGTGGAGGTGCTGGAGTCGATACTCGAAGGCCAGAACGGCGCGCCCCAGCGCCAGGCCAGTTTTAATGAGACAACCGACCCATTGCTCGATTCGAATTCCGGATCCGATTTCGACAAGGTATGGCAGGAACTGCCCGAAACCGCCGCCAGCTCTAATGCGGAAGGAAAGCGGGTCCGGGAGTCGTTCACGGTGTCTCGCTGGAAGGGCTACCAGGATCTTCAGTTCGTGGCGGAAGGTGGGCTCGGCCGCATCTTCAAGGCCTTCGATCCACGTCTGAAGAGGGCCGTCGCCCTGAAATTCCTCCGGATGGATGATCCTGAACTCCAGAAACGGTTCGTCCTGGAGGCTCAGCATCAGGCCAAGGTGGAGCACCCCAACATCTGCAAGGTGTTCGATGTCGGCGAATGGAAGGGACAGGCCTACATCGCCATGCAGTTCATTCACGGCGAGACGCTGGAATCCGCGGCCCTTCACATGGATCTCGATGAGAAGGTGGAAACCGTCGAGATCGTGGCAGAGGCCCTGCACGCGGCCCATCGCCAGGGGCTGACCCATCGCGACGTCAAGCCAGCCAACATCATGGTCGAGCGGCTTGAGGACATGAAGCCGAAACCCTATGTGCTCGATTTTGGCTTGGCTCGCGATCTCGAATCCTCGGGCCTCACGATCCAGGGCATGGTGATCGGGACTGTGCACTACATGGCGCCTGAGCAGGCCATGGGTCAGTTCGACCGGATCAATCGGCGGACGGATGTGTACGGCCTCGGCGCGACCCTCTACAAAGTGCTCACAGGGCGGATGGTTTTCCAGGGAACGGACGGGCTCGATTCCGCGCGGCGGACCATCGAGGAGGAACCCGAACCCCCCCGCAAATGGATTCCGGAATTGCCCAAGGATCTGGAAACCATCGTCATGAAATGCCTGGAGAAGGATCCGGATCGGCGCTACGAGTCGGCTCTGGCTCTTGCTGAGGATCTGCGCCGATTCAGGGAGGGCGAGCCCATCCAGGCCCGCCCTGCCTCGTGGTCCTATCGTGCCGGGAAGTACACGAAAAAACATCGGGCGCTGGTGGCCTTCTCCGCGACAGCCTTGGTCTGGATTCTTGCTCTGGCCTGCTGGGGCATCTCCCTTAGTTTCCGGGCCCGCAAAGTGGCCGCCCTCGCCACGACGTTCTCGGCGGAGGCAGAAAACATGGCCACTTCACTGCGGATGGCCTATCTGCTTCCCCGCCACGATATCCGGCCAGACCAGGCCAATATCCGGAACCGAATGACCAGTGTCCGTCAGATCATCCAACAAGAAGGGACGATCGCGGAAGGATCAGGCGCCTATGCGCTCGGCCAGGGCCATCTGGCGCTGCAGGAATACGCCCAGGCCCGGAAGGATCTCGAAACCGCCTGGGCTAAGGGCTATCAGAACCCGCAGGTGGCTTTGGCGCTGGGGCAGACCCTGGGGGAACTCTACCGGCAGGGGTGGGAGCAGTTGACGCAAATCAGTGATCTTGTGCAGCGGGAATCGCAGAAAAAAGAATTGCAGCGTGAATTCCGCGATCCGGCTTTGTTCTATTTGAAGGCTGGCGAAACTGAACGTCCGGAGCGGCGCTCCTACATGGAAGGGTTGCTGGCCTACTACAGCGAGCAGTACCCAGCCGCCATCGACAAGGCGAAAGAAGCCTTCGGGAAGGATCCAACGTTCTACGAAGCGAAAATGCTGGAAGGTAACGCGCTCGTCGCGATGGCGCTTGCGGAACAGGACAATGACCCGAATTCCAGCCGGAGACACCTGCAGGATGCAGGCGCTCCCTATGCCATCGCCTTGAACATGGCGCGCAGCGATCCGGCGCTGATCGCCGCGGAAGGGAGACGCCAGAGCGAGATCCTGCGTGCGGCCATTTACTACACCGCCAATGACGAAATCAACTACGAGAAGGTGCAAGCCACTCTTGATCAGGTGTTCACCGTGGACCCGTCCAATGCCTCGGTCTACATCACGAAGGCCCTGCTTTCCGAGCAATACGCCTGTTTCCTCGGAGATCACGGCAACGATCCATTTCCGACCTTGGATCAGGCGATTCAGTGGTGCGAGAAGGCCGGCCGGTTGAGCCAAGACAGGCTTTCCACGGTTTCGAAACTTGGGCTCCTCTATCGGATGAAGTCGCAATTCCTTTTCGATCGTGGTCTTGATTCCTCAGAAGCCTATGCAAAGGCCATGCAATCCCTCGATGAGGCCTTGCGCCTCAGGCCAGGTGACTCCTGGCTTCATTCTGAATTCGCGTTGCTGTATTCACAGCGGGCCGATCTCGCTTTGCAGCGGGGAGAGGATCCTCGGGAATTCCTGGATCATGGACTGGTCCATGCAAGGGAATCGCTTCGGTTGGCTGACAGCGTGCTCACGATCATGAGCTGCGCCAATCTCCATTTCATTCTTGGAGACTGGCTCCAGGACCATGGGGAGGATCCCGAACCCTCCTATCAGCAGGCGCTCTCCTACTACCAGATGATGATCAGCAAGGCACCGGATGATTCAAACGGCTATACGGGTGTGGAGGCCTTGGCTGAATCGTACGCAGCATACCTGCATCGAATCGGAAAGCCTGCCGATCAACTCATCGAACAAGGCATAATCGCAGCGAACAAGGCCGTGGAGTTGCAGCCGAACTATTTGAATTTGCTGAATCAAATGGGTATTTTTCGAACCCAAACACAAATTCTCATAGACAGAGGAGAGGACCCTTCCGTCTGCATTCAGTTGACAAAGCAGGCGCAACAGCGCTGTCTGCTGAGAAATTCGAAGGGAGATTTCTATATTCATTTCGATGTAGCCCGATTGGAAATGCTCATAGGCCAAGCGGAGATGGCAAAGCACCGTTCCCCTGAACCCGCATGGTCGGAGGCCAAAGCCTCCTTGATCCATGCGATGAAGATGAACTCGAGCGCCCCTGAACCGCCCCTGTATTTGGCACGGCTCGCATGGATGGAAGCCCCCCTGCAGAGCAATCCCGTGCCAGCGATCACCCTGGGGCTCGATGCGATAGTGAGGGGATTCAAGGTTAAACCGAGGCAACCCGAGCTCATGGCGCTACGCGGTTGTCTTTACATGGTCCAGGCAGAGACCCTGGCTGATCCTCGAAAACGGATCCAGCGACTCGAGGGAGCCAAGCTCGATCTGGAAACGGCGCTCTCGCAGAACAAATTTCTTTCCAGGGAATTCGCGCCAGAACTGGAGAAGATCAAGGCACAATTGGCTTCCGGCAATGGATAGGTTTCCAATCTTCAGGATGGAGGGTCCATGCATATCATCCACGTGCAGATTCATGTGAAACCGGAGGCGGTCGAAGGCTTCAAGACCGCGACAAGGGCCAATGCCCAGGCAAGTTTGAAGGAATCTGGCGTTGTCCGGTTCGACTTCGTCCAGCAGCAGGATGATCCGACGCGATTCGTGCTCATAGAGGTCTATCGCACCGTGGATGATCAGGCCAAACACAAACAGACAGCCCATTACACCACCTGGTCAGAATCCGTGGCGCCCATGATGGCGGAACCTCGTTCCAGCGCTAAGTACATTGATCTGTTTCCCGAAGAGGCCGGTTGGTGATGCGCTTCGAGTTCGCTACCGCGCAACGCATCATCTTCGGGCGAGGCGTTCTCTCGGAAGTCATGACCTTGATCGAGGGTCGCGGGCAACGTCCGATGATCGTTACAGGACGAGACGGATCGCGCAGCCAGAGCCTGCTGGATTTGATCCGATCCCGCGGCTATCAATCGATATCCCATTCCATAGCGGAAGAACCTTCGATCGAAGCTATTCGGACAGCCGCTCTCCGGGCCAGAACAGAGAATATCGATTTCATCATCGCCTTCGGGGGCGGAAGTGTCCTGGACGCGGGCAAGGCCATTGCGGCACTGGCGGCCAACGAAGGGGATCCGCTGGATTACTTCGAAGTGATAGGGCAGGGCCGGGCTTTGATACAACGCCCGCTGCCATGCATCGCCATTCCGACGACGGCGGGCACCGGTTCCGAAGTCACGCGGAATGCCGTCCTGACTTCTCTGGAGCACGGCTTGAAAGTGAGCCTGCGCCACGAGTGGATGCTCCCCGCAGTGGCCTTGATCGATCCGGAATTGACCCTTTCCGTCCCTCCTCCTATCACGGCGAGTACAGGCCTGGATGCCCTCACTCAGCTCATCGAACCTTACCTATCCATCAAAGCCAATCCGATGACCGATGCGCTCTGCCTGGAAGGGATTCGCCGAGCCGTGCGGTCGTTGCAAAGGGCTTGGGAATGCGGCGACGATCTGGATGCGCGCGAGGACATGGCTCTGGCGAGCCTTCTGGGCGGCATGGCCCTGGCCAACGCTGGCCTGGGAGCGGTTCACGGATTGGCAGCGCCCTTGGGTGGGGCGGCACCCGTTCCCCACGGTGTCGCTTGCGCAGCACTGCTTCCTCTTGTCCTGGGAGCGAATCTGAAGTCAATGCATGCAGGTGATTCGGCGCTCATCAAATTCAAGACACTGGCCGGGCTACTGACGGGCGATCCATTCGCGGAACCGAAGGACGGCGTGCGCTGGACCAAGGCGCTGGTGGAGAAGCTGCAGATTCCGCGTCTGCGCGAATTCGGCCTCAAGGAAGCGGACCTCGAGGCTATCGCGGAGAAAGGCATGGCTGCGAGCAGCATGAAAGCCAACCCCGTGAAACTCGATCGCGAAACGTTGATAAGACTCCTTCGAATGGCCCTATAGAACACGACAACCGCGGCCCAAGGGGCCGCGGTTGTCGTGTTGCAACGTTCTTGCGTGATCAGCCGGCCTGAACGGACTTGGTGCCGAGGTAAGCGGCGCGGACGGCGGGGTCGGCGG
>DCFP01000109.1 GCA_002319925.1 Holophagaceae bacterium UBA1801
GTCTTCTGGAGGTCGATGATGTAGATGCTGTTGCGCGCCCCGAAGATGTACTTCTTCATCTTGGGGTTCCAGCGCTTAGTCTGGTGCCCGAAATGCACGCCGGCTTCGAGCAGTTCCTTCATTTGAATGGCAGCCATGCTAGGCCTCCACAACGAATTGCGGCATCCGCCGCGGTTGGGATGAAGGCGGTCTCCGCTGGTGGCAGCGCCGCCCGAATCGGCTTCCCAAGAGAAGCCCGTGAAAAAAACGGGGAGACCTCGTCTCCCCGGTGAATCGAACAAGCCTGATTTAGCGCTTCGAGAACTGGAACCGGCGGCGGGCTGCCTTCTGACCGGGCTTCTTGCGTTCCTTCATGCGAGGATCGCGGGTCAGCAGGCCAGCTTGGCGCAACATGCCTTTGAGCTGATCGTTGTAGCGCAGGAGGGCGCGGGAGAGGCCCATGCGGATCGCTGAGGCCTGACCGGCGGGGCCGCCACCGGCAACGGTCACGACCAGATCGAACTTGTCGGTCATCTCGCCCAGCACAAAGGGCTGCCTGACCACCATGCGGAGCACGGCATTGGGGAAGTAGTCCTCGATGGTGCGGCCATTGACGGTGATCTTGCCGGTTCCGGGGCGCAGGAAAACGCGCGCCGTGGACGTCTTGCGACGACCGGTTCCGTAGTTCTGGGAAATCGCCATGGTTGCCTCGATCTAAATTACAGCTTGATGGTCAGGGACAGGGGCTGCTGGGCGGACTGCTGGTGCTCCGGGCCCTCGTAGACCTTGAGCTTGCGGTACATCGCGCGGCCGAGGGGGCCCTTGGGCAGCATGCCCTTGACGGCGCTCTCGATGATGCGGCCGGGGAAGGCGGCCTTCATGACATCGGCGCGGACTTCCACCATGGAGCCAGGCTGGGTGGTGGTGCGGCGGTACATCTTCTGGGTCGCCTTGCGGCCGGTGAAGACGGCCTTGGAGGCGTTGACGACCACGACGTGATCGCCGGTATCCAGGAAGGGCGTCCAAGTGGGCTTGTTCTTGCCGGACAGGACGTCAGCCACGACGGTGCTCAGGCGGCCTACGGGGATGCCGGTGGCGTCCACGACGAACCACTTGCGCTCGATCTTGTCTTGGCCCTTGGGGAAATACGTGCTCATGGCCGAACTCCGAAACCATTACGAAAGTCGTTGCTGCAACCCATCCAGTCGATGGAGACGCAGAAGGATTACCTTATCCTTAGCGGGCTCAGGGGTCAAGGGTTGATTTTGGCTGAGACCCCATAAGAGCCGCGTCAAATTAAACTGCGCAGTTCAGTTTATTTTGCAACGGCTCTTCATGCCAGTGGATTGCCTGGCTGCCCAAGTTGTTTTTGTGTGACGGCCTATTGCGCCAGGGCCCACAATTCCTGGGCCACTCGGGACGCGCCCATGCCGTCCACCAGCTGCATGCCATCGCGGGTCTGCTCCTGGCGCGTCTCCTGGCCTTCGGGTCCGAGCCACTGTTCAAGGGCGTCCGCGGTCGCTTCCGGAGCGGACTCAGGGCCGATGCCCAGGTTGTAGCAGCCGTTGGCCAACGCGATATCACCGATCATGCGGTGCTGGCGCTCGTTCTGCGCCCATACGGCCACCGGAATGCCAAGGCACATCGCTTCGGCCAGAGTCACGCCCCCTGCGCACCAGATGGCGTCGTAGTCCTGCAGCCGCCGGGAAAGATTGGGAATGCTCTCCAATACGCGGCATCCGGGGAACGGCACATCCTTCAAGCCCCCGGGCGCAAGCAGCGTGCAGGAACCTGACCAGCGGTCTTCGCGCGCCAACCACGATAGGACCTGGTGGGCGCGGCGTGCCAGGCCAGCGCCATCCGTTCCACCGAAGCTCACCAGGAGTTTATGCACGGCCAGGGGCTGCAGAGGCTCGCGCTTGGGCCGCTGCTGCACCGCCACGGGGCTGACCACGATGAACGCCGAACCGCGCAGCACTTTGCAGTGTCCATGCGTGGTCTCGTACGGCCGCACTTTCCTTCCGTTGACATTCTTGATGGGAGTGTTGGGCCAACTGACCCCTTCCAGATATGGCTGGAAGAGGAGATCGGCCTGTTCATGGGCATCCCCGTCATCCTCCATGACCGCCACCTTCAACGGCCTCAAGCGTTCGACCTGCTCCGGTGTCGTATCCCACTGATCCACCAGCACTGCGGTGGCCCTGGCTTTCAGGTCATCGGGCACGGGGGCGTGGAGGTTCTCGCCGAGATCCACCACCGGGAAAGGCAAGGGTTCATCCAGGAATGGATGGCGCCCGGCGCCGACCCGCCTGGCGCGTTCATCGCCGGACACGGCCAGGGTGAAATCACCCCCAAGGGCTTTCCACTGCTCGTGGATGACCTGGGCCCGGGCGACATGCCCCAGTCCCAGTCGAAGATCGGTATGAACGCGAAGGAGGAGGTGTGGATTCATGGGATGGGGGTATCGGATGAAACGAGTCTAAAAGGCCTGATCCGGGATGGGAAGGCCTGCGTGCATTTCATAACGAAATGGTCACTATGAACGCATCAAGAAACGTTATGCTCATCTTTATCCCGTGAATTCATGAAAGTGGAGATCCCATGGCGAATTTTGTGCCTCCTCCTCTGCCAGTGGCGCTGACCGAAGCGCCGGGCGCCAAGGCCGCGCGCACCTGCGGCATCGTGGCCATCATCGCTGCGGTCACCTGCGTCGGCATCCCAGTCGCCATCGTGCTGGGCATCATCGCCCTGGTCCAGCAGGGGAAGGCCAAACGCCTGGCACAGGAGTTCCCGCAGGACTATTCCATGCCCACCTCCAGCGGCATGGTTCTTGGCATCATCGGGCTGGTGGCGCCCTTCGTCATGCTCCCAATCGTCGGCATCGTCAGCGCCATCGCAATTCCCGCCGTCCTTGCCCAGCGGGACCGGGCCTATAGCAAAGCGGTCACCATGAACATCTCCACGCGGATGGAACAGTTGATCCAGGAGTACGACAAAGGCAAGGAGGTGGGACTGGATCAGACCGCGATCCACGCGAACCTGGAACACCTGCTCCAGGACTCGAAGGAACACAACCCGCTGAATCCAGGCGGACCGGCCTACCGTCAGACGATCTCCATCATCTCGGCTCAATCCATTGAAGAAGCCCAGCAGCAGGCCGAAGCGGAAGCGACCACCGAGGGCGAAGCCGTCTTCGTCATTTCATATACGGGCGACGGGCAGCACTCCGGATTCATCGCGGGTGCCGCTCGTCTGAAGCGCCCCATCGATGGCTCTCCATACACCAGCAAAGCCTTCGCACTGGATTGAAACTAGGGCCACTCGTGCCCTTCCGCAAAACCCGGCTTCGGCTCACTGGCGATCGGCGAAACAGCTAGGGGCCAGCCTTCTGCGAAATAGGCTTCCTTGTACCGCACGTACCGGCGCCAGATGCCGCCGAAGTGATCCTTCTGCGCCTGGGTCAACTCGCCTTTGACCACGGCGGGCCACCCCGCAACGAGCGTGTTGGGTGGAGCCTTGAAGCCTTCCTTGAGCAGGGATCCCCCGGCCACGAGGCATCCTTCACCCACTTCCGCGCCATCCATGATCGTGCTCGACATGCCGATCAGGCAGCCCTTGCGCAGGGTGCAACCGTGCAGCATCACGTTGTGGGCGACGCTCACTTCCTCTTCGACCAGCAGCGGGAACTGCTTGTTGGTGACGTGCAGACAGCACATGTCCTGGACATTGCTGCGGGGACCGACGCGGATCCAGTTCACATCGCCTCGGAGCACGCAGTTGAACCAGATCGAGGCGTCATCGCCGAGTTCCACATCGCCCACCACGATGGCATTGGGAGCGATGAACACCCGCCCTCCGATCCGGGGCGCCATGCCTTGAAAGGGACGGATCATGTCTAGCCTCCGGGAATCATTATCCCGCATCCGCCGGAGGATGAAGGTCCGCGGCTGCCCGTTCCCGTCCCCAGGCAATTCATCGCTCTGGACTTTTCCGCCCATTGCGGTATCCTGGTGGGCCTTGGGCGTATAACTCAGCGGTAGAGTGCTATCTTCACACGGTAGAAGTCCCTGGTTCGAATCCAGGTACGCCCACCAAAACCCCCCGCCGGGTGACAAAGTGCGATCCGGTGGATCGCGCAAGAGCACGGCGGGGGGATTTTCAATGTGGCCCAGGAGTCCCCCATGCCCTACATCAATGCCACCCAGGTCCGCGTCGGGATGATCATCAATTTCGAAGGCGAGCTTTGCCGCGTCACCAGCGTCGAGCACCAGACCCCCGGTAACCTGCCCGCCCGCATCGTCACCAAGATGAAGCGCCTGAAGGACGGCATCAACCGAGAGAACCGCTTCGGCTCCGCGGACAAGATCGACAAGGCCAGCCTCGAGCAGCACAAGATGGAATACCTCTACGAGGACGGCGACCACCTCGTCTTCATGAACAACGAGACGTACGAGCAGACCGAGCTGGCCAAGGACATCCTGGGCGATGACCTGCCCTTCCTCCACGCCAACATGGAAGTGGAAGTGGAATTCTACGAAGGGACGCCCCTGTCCGTGGAGATGCCCGCCAGCGTGGTCCTCGCGATCACCGACACCGAGCCGGTGATGAAGAACGCCA
>DCFP01000111.1:0-313 GCA_002319925.1 Holophagaceae bacterium UBA1801
AACGGCGGCGCTCACCACCCGACAAGCTCATACCCACGGTGTTGCGGACCTTCTGAAGGTGAAATTCAGAGATTAATTTTTCGCACCTCTGAATTTGCTCCGACCTTGGTATGGGCTGCAGCTCCGCAAGGGCCATCAGGTTCTCCCAGACCGTGAGACCCCTGAAGACACTGGCCTCCTGCGGCAGGTAGCCAATGCCTTTCCGGGCCCGGCGATGCATGGGCATGTTCGTGATGTTCTGGTCCCACCAGCGGATATGGCCCTGGTCGGGAGCCATCACGCCCACCACCATGTAGAACGTCGTGGTCTTGCC
>DCFP01000111.1:408-3855 GCA_002319925.1 Holophagaceae bacterium UBA1801
GGATGTTCTGCGCGACCGTCAGCCCACGGAAGATGGACGGCTCCTGCGGCAGGTATCCGATCCCCTTCCGCGCCCGAACGTACATCGGGTCGCCGGTGACGTCGGCGCCGTCGAGCAGGACGCGGCCTGAATCGGGCGCCGTCAGGCCGACTGTCATGTAGAACGTCGTGGTCTTGCCGGCACCGTTGGGGCCCAGGAGGCCGACGACCTCGCCCGGGGCCACATTCAGGGACACCCCGCGCACGACCATGCGGTCACCGAAGCGTTTGTAGAGATCGACCGCCTCCAGCCGCTGGCTTTCGGGTTCCGTCACGGCTCGACCTCCGTCAACCCCTTCACTAGTCCTTGCCACCGTGCCACTCCCTTCTCCAGATCCAGATCCAGGGATTCGCCCTTCCCTTGGCTGATGTTCCCCCTGAGGGTTACTGCTCCCTTGGACGTGATGGTCTTCAGATGATTGTCCGGTCCCAGATAGACCGTGGCCTGATCTCCCTGAAGATGCCAGCCTAGCCCCTGGCAATCCACCCGTCCTGAAAGCCTCACGACCCCAGTCTTGGCTTCGGCGTGATCCGCCCGGATGACGATATCGCCCTCGGGTGCGGAGAAGGCACCGTTCAATCCATCGGGGAACTGGATCAGATCGTCCTTCCGGACAATCTTCGGGCCGGAAAGCCTTTCCCTCAGCCCGTCCCAGGTGGCAGGGCGGCCCGTGAGAGTCCAGGTTTCCTTGTCCCAGACCAGCTTGTCCCCCCGCAGATTGCCGTTCGTGGGCGTCGCCGCGCGGATGGGTCCTTCGAATTCCCAGTGGTCGGGCGTTCCTTTCCCGGCTCCCGCCGAGAAGGTGCCCTGTTCGCTGCGGCCCAGTACCGGGGCCTGGATCTTCCAGGTGCGCTCCACCCGGCGCACGTCCATGGTGGGGCTGCTCAGGCTGCGATTTCCCCAGGTCAGAACCGCTGATCCCTCCGCACGGGCTTCGCCCACGGGCAGGTCCGGGGGCAGGTCCTCTCCTGGCGCCTCGCGAATTAAAACCCTGGGAGCACGCAGGGTCAGGACGCTCCCATCCCGAGGCTGATCCCACCGGACATCGCCCTCGGCGCGGACCCCGGCCGGCGTCCAGCGCGCACCCTCGGCATGGATCGTTTCCATGCCCGCGGCCAGTTTCCGGTGGGCATCGAAGGTCTTCAGTTCGACCAACTGGACGGAACCGCCCTCCGGTGGCCGAGGTGTCAGCCCTGACTCCGCGTCTCCGATCCAGCCGTCGTTCCGCTGGAAGTGAATGGGGCCAATCCAATGAATGAGCGCTGGGTCGATATCCGAAGCGGCAGCCTGGATTTGCCCGTCCTGGAAAACCCCGTGCACCTGCTCCAAGTGGCCGTTGGTGAACCCTGGCGTCACCCACATGCTCTGGGTGTCCATGGCCCGCAGGGCACCTGGCCCCGTGGCTTCCCAGCGCACGGGCTTGTTCTCCACCACGAACCGTTCGTCCAGTTCCCGGCGCCAGCCGGGCGGGAAGGTCCACTTGCCCTGCCCCTTGCCATCCAAGCTCTCCCACACCAAGGTCGACAAGCCGGTCCATACGCCCTTGTCCCACTTCAATGCAGGCCCAGCCTGATCCACACGACCCTTGCCGGTCACGGCCTTCAGTTTCGGATCCCGGGCCTCGATGTCCATGGGACCATCCAGGAACCAGACATCATCGGTCTTCTTGGCCGAGGGAGACTTCAGCGCCCACAGAGTCTTCGGTTCCTCCAGATGGCCATCGACGCCGTGAAGCTGAAGGACATTCTCGCTGCTGCCCACGATGGATTCGTAGTTCAGCAGAAAACGGCTCTTCTGCAGCAGTTCGGTATAGGTCCCGGACCTGCCCACGATGCCGTGGTCCATCAAACGCCCGTCCGCAGTGGGTTTAAGCGGCCGTGGTCCCTTGTAGATGTAGTAACCGGTGCCAGCGATGGAAACCAGGAGCACGGCCAACCCCACCTGCCGCCAGAGGGGGTTCTGCGCGCTGAGCAAGGCCCGGAAGCTCATGGCCGCTCCCCGGAATCCATGCGGGATCCGAGCATGGCGCGAACCTGCCAGGAACGGCCCCAGCGGGGATGATCTTGAGGGGAGACGGCCAAACGGAGCTTATCCTGACCCATAAGATCCATTTCGGAATCCTCGGCATTGAACCAGATGAACTCGCAGGGATGCCCTTCCAGCCTCAGCTTCCGATGCCCGTTGCCGAAGGACTGCATGCGCCCTTGCAGCGCGCCTTCCACCGCCACAACCGGTTCCGGAAAGGCCTGGCCGAAGGGTTCCAGCTGATTCAGCCCGGCGCTGGTTGGAACTGCATCCATGGCCAGCCCGTCTAGATCCATGGCCGGCGCCGCGAGGTGCATGGCCTGATCCGCCGCGCCGCGGATCAAGGTCTCCCGCAGGAACGGCAGCCGTGAGGGCTCGAAGCTTATTCCCGCCGCGGCCCGATGCCCGCCGCCCGAGCGCAGGAACGGTTTGGCCAGTTCCAGCAGAGCTCCGAGATCGTAGCCTTCGGGCGCGCGCAAGGATCCGTGCGCGACGCCGTCCACGATGGTGCAGACGGCCGTGGGGACGCCGTTCTCCCGCATGCGCTGACCAGCCACGATGCCGATCACGCCCTTGTGGGCATCCTTTTCCAGCAGCAGATCGAAGGCAGAACCATCGTGCGCTGGAAGACGCTTCAGCAGTTCCTGCTGGACGCTGCGCCGCTCGGAGTTCAAGGACTCCACCCGCGCGGCGAGGGTAGCTGCTTCCTGGGGATCACGGGTCAGCAGGAGGCGTACGGCGTCTTCCGCTCCACCCATGCGCCCCACGGCGTTCAAGCGGGGTGCGACGCCGAAGAGGATCTGCTGAGCCAGGGGCTCGCCTTCGATGCGGGCCGCTTTGAGCAGCAAGGCCACGCCTGGACCGTTGGCACCTGCCAGGGCTCTCAAGCCACGCTTCACGAGGAGCGCGTTCTCGTCCTGGAGGGGCACCATGTCCGCCAGGGAACCCATGGCCACGAGCTTCAGGAGGCCATCCAGGAATGCCGTATCGGCACCCTTGGGAACGGGAACAGCATCCAGGAGAGCCTGGGCGAGCTTGAATGCCACGCCCACGCCCGCAAGATTGCGGTTGGGATGGTCACCCAGGGCCGAATGCACCACAGCACAGGCGGGAGGCAGTTCCGGACCGAGGGCATGGTGATCCGTGATGACCCAATCCAGGCCCAGTTCCCGGCTTGCCTCGACTTCGTTCACGGAACGGACTCCGCAGTCCACGGAGATCATCAACGAGGCTGATGGCACCAGATCCTTGATGCAGTCCAGGTGCAGGCCGTAGCCGTCGCTGAAGCGGTTCGGAATGAAGAAGCGCGGTTTCGCGCCAAGCCGCTCCAGCACCCGCACCAGCAGCGCCGTGGCCGTCACGCCGTCCACGTCGTAGTCGCCG
>DCFP01000195.1:0-247 GCA_002319925.1 Holophagaceae bacterium UBA1801
TCGGAGGCCACGGTGATGTCGTAGCCGCTCTCGCGGGGCTGGCCGTTGGCCGTGCCGCCCACGCCGATGACGATCTGCCGCAGGGCGCGGTCGTTCATGTCCACCACGCGTTTCCAGACCACCCGCGTGGGATCGATGCAGAGTGCGTTGCCGTGGGTGATGTGGTTGTCGATGGCCGCCGCCAGCAGGTTGTTGGCCACGCCGATGGCGTGGAAGTCGCCCGTGAAGTGCAGGTTGATGTCCTCCA
>DCFP01000195.1:515-8795 GCA_002319925.1 Holophagaceae bacterium UBA1801
TGAAGTGCAGGTTGATGTCCTCCATGGGCACCACCTGCGCGTAACCGCCACCGGCCGCGCCACCTTTGATGCCGAAGCAGGGGCCGAGGGAGGGTTCGCGGATGCAGCAGGTGGCCTGCTTGCCGACGCGATTGAGGGCATCCGTCAGCCCGATGGTCGTGGTTGTCTTGCCCTCGCCCGCGGGCGTGGGCGTGATGGCCGTGACCAGGATCAGCTTGCCCTCGGCTTTGTCCTGCAGGCGCTTGTAGAGGTCCAAGGAAATCTTGGCCTTGGTCTTGCCGTAGTGCTCGATGTCCTCGGACCCGATGCCCAGTTTCTCGGCGATGCGCTCGATGGGCAGCATCTTGGCGTCGCGGGCGATGTCGATATCGGCGGGAACGGTCGCGGGCATTGGGTTCTCCTGGAGGGCGGGCCTGGAATCTGGGTAGACCGATAGCAAAGAGGCTGAGGGCAAGCCTCCAGACTCCTGGGTTGTGTTAAATGTATAGACAGGTATAAACCAATGTCAAGAGCCCCAGCGGGAATTGATTTTATTTATCGAATCATCAACGGATGGGCGCGGGGAGCCCTCATTCCATCCGGAGAAGGCGCTGCTCTTCCTCGGACAGTGGCGAATCCGAATCGGGCCGCTCGAAGGCGAGTTCCATTCCATCGCCGGAAGGCTCCTGCACCTGGATGCGTTCGATGGAGCCGGCGCCGGTGAGCTGGATTTCCTTCAGGGTTTCCAGCTTTCGGGAACGGGGCGTGAGCGTGATCTTCCAATGCCCGGGAGTTCCTTCGGGTTTCACCGTAAAGGTGTCGTCGAGGGCCTTCCAGTGACCCTCGAAGAGGGCTTCGAAGATCCGGCCCATCTGGGCCACCATGGGCACATCCTTCGGGTCCTTCCGGGTGGCCTTTCCATCCGGGCCCACCTCCAGAAGGGTCGCGGGGCTGATCACGTAGGTGAGGCTCAGGGGTTTGCGCACCTGCCAGATGACGCCGCGGCCCTTGGCCAGCACGAAACTGCCCGTGGTCTTGAGGGGCTTGGAAAGGGCAGCGAGGGTGCGGGTCTGCGTGAAGTTCATATGGAGCTGGACGGTGCCTTTCAGGTGGGCTGTTAGCGATTCAGGCGATACCGATTGAGCCTGAAGAAGGCAGGCACTGGTCAATGACAGGAAACAATGAGAGGCGAGCATGTTCAGGATTCCTGCGAGGGACCGAAGAAGGAAGGGAGGTGGTACTGGAGTTCGCCCGTCTCGAGGTTCACGGCCAGATGCGTGGTCCACGCCTTGTTCAGCCGCTCGCCGGTGTCCGCATTCGTCATCAGGTACCCGATCTTCACGCGGGTTTCGTATTCCAGGAGGGTCGTCTCGATGCGGACTTTCATGCCGTAGAACATGGGTCGAATGAACTTCAGGTGGCACTCGGCGACGACCCAGCCGCAGCCTGTGCTGCGCAGTTGCGGGATGTCCAGGCCCACCTTGCGGAGCATGGCTGTGCGGGCGATTTCCATGTACTTGACGTAGTGCCCGTGCCAGACCACGCCCAAGGCATCCACATCGTGGAAGGGGATTTCGATGGTCACCTCGCCGTGCAGTTTCGGTTTCATGGCGGGGCTCATGGGGCTGAATCGAAGAGGACGGTCCCTGAGGATTTCCGCCCGCTGGGACCATCGAGCCGGAATTCGAGCCTGCCGCTCTCGCGATCGTAGGCCACTCCCAGTTCAAGGGGCTCCAGGGGGCGGGTGACACCCATGAATTTCAGATTGGAAAGCCCCTTGAAATCACCGAGGGGACCGAAGGCCTCCGCGCCGAACCGGATGGCCCAGTCCACCTGGATGACGCCCGGAAGGATCGGATCGTCCGGGAAGTGCCCCTGGAAGGCCAGGTGATCGGGCTCCACCGTGAACAAGAACACGTCCTCTGATCCGGATGATCGGCGCAGGGCCGTGGGTAGCGACATCATGAATGCCATCTTGTGACTCCGCATCCAAAGTAGCGCGAACGGAGAAGTCCGCCCATCATCCATCCATTCGATAGTCCATTGGCATAAAATGGCACCACACCCCAACTGAGCACGGTATGTGTCGCTTCTGGCTGCGCTGTACATCGGTCATTCTCCTGGCCTTCCCCTTGGCCATGGGGAGTGTGCCCAAACTCAACGTGAGCTTTGCGGCGGCGGTCCCTTCCGGTTCTGTGTTCGTGGGCACGCCCGTGGATCTGATCTCCAGTCTGAGGGTGACGAGCCCTGCGGATCTGGATTTGAAGGCGCTGACGGGGTTCTCCGGTTTCAGCTCCAGGATCGATTGGCGGGCCTCGGAGGGCACCGTGCTGACCCCGGCGGGCTTGGGCGCGAGGGGGACCAGCACCCGCTCTCCCGGCGGCATCGTCTTCGCCGGGATCGTGACCTACGTACCTCCTGACACGCCCGGGACCTACACGATCACAGCCACCCCCGCTGCGGATCCAGCCAAGAGCGTCCGACTGGAAATCGTGGTGCAGGAGCTGCGCCTGAAACTCATGCCCACCTCGGTCACGCTGAACCCGGGCCAGGTGCAGCAGTTCGGCATCTCGATCCACGGGCCCAACGCCGCACTGCTGCAGTGGTCGGCCTCGGGGGGAACGATCAACGCGCAGGGTGTGTATACCGCGCCGACCGTTGCGGGTACTTACACGGTCACAGTGCGACAGCCCACCTCCGGAAGGCAGGCGTCCGCTCTCATCACTGTGGAAGCGGCCAGCGGCGCGGGGATCCGGCCCGCCGTTGTGGACATGGTGCCGAGGCAATCCATGCAGTTCCTGAGCACGCTGGATCCGATGGTTTCCACATGGTCAGTGCAGGAATCACAGGGCGGCTTCATCACGGACAACGGCACCTACACGGCGCCCTTGAAGACCGGTACCTACACGATCCAGCTGCAGAACGCCGCAAAGCCAGCAGAACGAGCCATGGCCACCGTTCATGTGGTTCCGCTCACCATCCACATCAAGCCCGAAGATGTCAACCTTGGCACGAATCAAGTCACCCAGTTCTATGCCGAGGCCAATGGCGGCACGTGGATCTGGGGCGCTTCGGGCGGCACCATCAGCGACAGTGGCCTTTTCCAGGCGCCCATGGAAGTCGGCACCTATCAGATCACGGCGCAGAGCACCTTGGATCCGAGCATCCAGGCCACTGCCAGCGCCCACGTCATGGGGCCCGTCATCCTCTCTGTGGTGCCCGAAGACATCACCCTGAGGCCCGGCCAGTCCTGCACTTTCACGACGGTGGGCCTCTCCTCCGGTGCCCAGGCATCCTGGTTCGTGGAGCCCGCTTCCGCCGGAACCATCACGGAGGATGGCGTCTTCACGGCGGGAAACCACCCGGAACTCTGCAGCGTCATGGTGGTGGGAGATGAGATGGGTGCTTCTGCTTCCGTCAGGATCGAAGAGGTGAAAATCCTGCCGGACCCCGCAGCCGTGGTCCCTGGCGGCACGCTGCAACTTTCAGCTACGGGATTTCCTTCCGATGCCAAGATCACCTGGTCCGTGAGGCCGGCCCCTGCGGGGACCATCTCTTCCGATGGACTCTTCACCGCCTCGGCGCGCTCGGGCTCCGTCACCGTTTCAGCCAGCGCCAAGGACACCGAGGCCACGGCCCGCGTGAAGATCCTGGGCGCCAAGATATCGCCCGATCCAGCGCTGGTGCTGCCCGGAAGCCCCGTGCGTTTCACCTGCGATGTCTTCGAGGCCAGCGGTCCCACCGTGACGTGGGCGCTGCTGGGCGATCAGCCCGGCGCGTCCATCGGACCCGGTGGCGATTACGTGGCGCCCAACCGGCAGGGGATCTATCACGTCTCGGCCGCAACCGCGGGCGGGAGCACCGCTCAGGCGACGGTCATCGTGGGACCCCCCGACGCCTTGGTGGTGGCTCCGGAAATAGAGGTTCGGCAGAACCGTATCTACCAGGTGAAGGTGCGGTTGAGGGCCAGCAACGGCCGCACCATCGATAGCCACTGGGTGGGTGAGTTGAAGGAAGGGATCGCCTATCCCGAGGTCAGTTTCCTGGCGGGTTCCTTCCGGCAAGTCGTCGAAGTGGACGGTCCCTACGCCATCGATCAGATCATCGTGGCGGGCTATGTGGGAGATGAAGTCGTGGAGTTCGACCGCCGCGAAAACGTAGGATTCACGGTGCCCTTTTCCCTTTCCGAATCCTGGAAGGACTGGATCACCATCGGCGAGATTTCCGATATCCGCGGCGTGGACCAGTCCGGCAGCGGGCTCATCGACAAGCTGGCCGTCACCGTTTCCGTCGAGGTGCTGGTGGAAGGCGATTACCGGATCAGGGCCAGCCTCGCCAACAGTGCGGGGAAGGTCATCGATAGTTTCGGGGATACCCAGACCTGGAAGCGGGGCACGCATGCCCTCTCCCTCACCTTCGATGGGCGGAAGATCCGCGCCTCGGGCGTTTCAGGTCCCCTTTCCATCACGGATCTGACCCTGGAAGGCACCGTCACCCGGAGCAAGGAATTCCCCAACAGCATCCAGGGCTACGATTTCCGGATGTTCAAGCCATGAGATCCTTCCTGGTAATTCTCGCGTTCGCGGGCCTGGCGGCGCTGGCCGCACCGATTCCAGCACCGAGCTACGCGCGTGTTCCCATCCTGGCGTCCTCCGAACCGACAGCCTTCTGGGTGGACGCGACGGATTCCGTGGTCTTCGTTCTGCCTTCGGCGCGGGCCGATCTGCGGCTGATCTACACGGATCCCCTTGGCCAGGTGTGGGATACCGCCGCGCCGACCATGGAAGCGACCGAAGGCTGGGAGCCGCCTGATCCCACCTTGCTTCCCGGAGAAGCCGGTACGCTGTACCACGCAGGCATCGACAAACCGGCCACTGGGCGCTGGACCCTCGCCATCCAGATGCCACCGCCGGAGGAGGTGCTGAAGACCCAGCTGGTGGTGTTCTACAAGAACCGCGTGAGCGCAGCGATGACCGTTCCGAAGGCGACCTTGGTGAGCGGCCAGTCCCTGAACGTGACGCTGACGCTCATGGATGGAACCGCCAAGGTCCAAGGGCTTCAGGTCACGAGTCTGCTGCTGAAAACCGATGAACCGGTTTTCCCCGCGAAGGCCGTGGCCTTTTACGATGACGGGACCCACGGCGATCCCAAGGCGAAGGATGGTTCGTACACATTGATGCTTCCGGCGGAAATCACCGGCACCTTCCACATCGAGACGACCGTGGAAGGAACCGCTTCCACGGGCCATTGCCAGAGATCCTGCGGCCTGGATTTCAAGGTCGTGGCCCAGGCCGCGAGGCTCACGGGAAACGTGGTCCAGCACTTGCGCGCGGGAACGCCGGAGTGATCAAGTAAGCAGTTCGTTCACGTAGGTTTCCATCGTTTCCAGGAACTGGGGGCTGAGATTCTGGAATTCGAATCCGATCAGGACGAAGCCGTCGGTCTTACCCGGCTGCTTGCCCAGCATCCAGCAGACCGTGGCCTGGAGCGGTACGCTCGGGATGCGGGAGTGCACCAGGTACAGCATGGCGACCTGGGTTCCCTTCTCCAGTTTCTCGGCCTGAACTGCGGGAATCTTCACGCAGCAGCCCCCCGCGCTCAGGTTGGCGACGGCCAGGTCGTTGTAGGCATGCTCGCCCAGCTTGAAGCGGGCGGAGTGATCATTACCCACATTGACGCGGGGAAAGCGGCGCTGATTGGTCGGATCGGGCATGGGCGTGGCGGACTCAGGTGAAAGGTCTTCCCGAAGAAACGGGTTTTAGGTGAGAAGGCCGGCGGAGGACCGGGTTCCAAGTGCATTATGTCCGAACTTGCACGTGGGATCGGATGTGGCATGGAAACTTTGCCAAGCAGGTCCAGAAGCCCTCTGCGAAGTTCCCGAGAGCGATTGCAATTTGGGGATTTCCTCAAGCTTTGGCGGCTCTCGCCGATAGACACTTTGTTCATCCGCAGCGGAGAAACCCGATGGAGCGACCTTCGGGAACTGGATTCCCTTCCTTCCTAAGCAGGTCGCATTCGATGCGCTGAATTTGCTCCATCCGACGGATCCGCCACCTTCCGGCAAGGCGAGACAGGCCGTATCGCCAATGTTAAAGTCCGAACCCAAAAATCATTTCCAGGAGCTCCCCATGTTTTGCAGGAAGGCTCTTCTAATGGCCGGAATGTTGTGTCTCGGCCTTGCGGCCTCGGATACGGTGAAGTTCGCCACGGGCGAGTGGGAACCCTACACCGGGCAAAAGATGGAAGGCTACGGCATGGTCACCGAGATCGTGGCGGCGGCCTGCAGCGCCGCGGGAATCAAGGCGGAATATGAGTTCTTCCCATGGAAACGGGCCGAAGCCAACGTCGAAGGTGGCCAGGTTTTCGCCACGTTTCCCTACCAGCAGATCAAGGAGCGGGAAGACAAATTCTACTTTTCCGATGTGCTGTACACCTCGGGCATGGGCATTCTGATGCACATTGGCAACGCCAAAACGGCCTCCTTCGAGTACTCGAAGCCCGAGGACCTCAAGACCTTCCGTGTGGGCATCGTGGCTGGCACGGACGCCGTGAAGTTCCCCCTGCAGAAGATTGGATGCGTGCCCTCTGAAACGCAGTCCGGAGACCAGAATATGCAGAAATTGGCACTGGACCGGCTCGATATGGTCATCGATGACAAGGCCGTGCTTTTCCAGTCCCTGAAGAACGTATTCGGTTCGGATCCAGCCAAGATGGCTCAGTTCCGATTCACCAAGGTGGGCTTTGGCGAGGCCAGCAACTACCGTTTGATGGTTTCGAAAACGTACCCCGGTTCAAAGGAATTGCTGGAAAAGTTCAATGCCGGCCTCAAGAAGATCAAGTCGGGCGGCGAGTACAAAAACATCCTGAAGAAGTACGGCATGTAGCCCCTTCGCCGGATAGTCCGCGCCATTGCGATTCCGCCACAACTCTGGCCCGCCCGGTCAGGTCCACGTCTGCTTGCATCGGGGATGTGCTTGAGCGATGCCGGAGCCCGGATGAACTTGGTACGATCCTTCATCCGGGTTCAAGAGGGAAGCATCACCTTGGCAGGGCTGAAACCTCGGACATCCAGGCGATCGCGGCTTCCGGTTCCATTTCCATGCGGCCTCCGTCCCGTTCGCGGATCGTCCAGGTTCCCCCTTGAGCCTCGCGCTCACCGAAGGCGACGAACCACGGAATTCCCAAGGACTGAGCATCGAATACCTTCCTTGAAAGGCTTTCGCGGCGGTTGTCCAGCTTGCTGCGCAGACCCGCGCTTTCGAAGCGATCCATCAAGGCCAGCGCATGATTCCGGTGGGATTCAGCCACGGGAGCAATCACGATCTGCTCCGGGGCGAGCCAGGGTGGCAGGGAACCATCGAAGTGTTCCAGCAGAAAACCCAGGAATCGTTCGAGGCTCCCGACGAGCGCCCGGTGGAGCATCACCATGCGCTGCGGAACGCCTTCGGCGTTGATGTACGAAAGTTCGAAGCGCTCGGGCAGCACGAAGTCGAGCTGGATCGTGCCGCAGGTCCAAGCCCGACCACGCGCATCCTCGAGCGTGAACTCGAGCTTCGGGCCATAGAAAGCGCCTTCGCCGGGCTGGAGCTGGTAGTCGAGCCCAGCCAACTGTGCGGCGGCTTCCAGAGCTTGTTCCGCGCGATCCCACACCAGGTCGCTGCCGGCGCGGGAAGGGGGCCGCAGCGAGAGTCCGACACGGATGCGCTCGAAACCGAAACTGCGGTAGAACGCAAAGAGGCCCCGGGCAAATCGGGCCACTTCCTCCTCCACGTGCTGTTCCGCACAGAATATGTGGCCATCGTCCTGCGTGAACTGGTAGAGACGGAACAGTCCGTGCAGCGCGCCGCTGGGCTCGTTGCGGTGGCACAGGCCGAACTCGGCGATGCGCAAGGGCAGCGCCCGGTGCGAGGGCGCCATGCGTTTCACCAGTTCGATGTGGCCAGGACAGCTGACGGGCTTGATGGCCATGGCCTCATCCGGGATCACGAAGAGGTTCTCGCGGAAGTTGTCCCAGTGGCCGCTGCGTTTCCAGATGGCGTCCGACAGGATCTGCGGCGTGCGGACCTCCTGGTAGCCCTCCGGCCGGATGCGCTGCCGCACGTGATTCTCGAGCAGGCGCAAGAGCGTGAGCCCGCGCGGGTGCCAAAAGACAGAGCCGGGGGCTTCTTCCTGGAAGTGGAAGAGATCCATTCGGGCGCCGAGGTGCCGGTGATCGGGTTGAGTGTTCATGGTGTCCTCCCATGGGAATGGCCGGCCGCGGGGAGGCGTACGCGCCAACCCCGCCGGATCCGGCGGGGTTGG
>DCFP01000099.1:0-15370 GCA_002319925.1 Holophagaceae bacterium UBA1801
CTGACCACTGGCCACTGATCACTGCTTTTCTACTTCTTCCCGAAGAAGGACAGGACACCCTTGGCCACGTCTTCCCGCATGGCCTCGGTCATTTCGGGATACACGGGCAGGCTCAGTACTTCCTGGCAGGCCCGCTCGGTCTCGATGAGCTGGCCCTTCTTGTAGCCCAGGTAGGCGAAGCAGGGCTGTTCGTGGAGGGCGATGGGATAGTAGATGGCGCTGCCGATGCCCAGGGTCTTGAGATGGGCCTGGAGAGCGTCACGCTTGCCGCCCTTCACGCGGACGGTGAACTGGTTGTAGATGTGGCGGCCTTCGGGGATCACTTCCTTGGGGAGCAAAAGCTCGTCGGCGGTCAGCTCCTTCATGCGCTCGAAGTACCACTTGGCGTGCTTGCGGCGTCCCTCGTGCCAGCCTTCGAGCATGGGGAACTTGGCGCGGAGCACCAGTGCCTGGAATTCATCGATGCGGCCGTTCATGCCGACTTCGTGGTGGACGTAGACGGGTTCCATGCCGTGGACGCGCATGCGGCGCACCTTGGCGCCCAGCTTCTCGTCGTCGCGGATGAGCGTCAGGCCGGCATCACCGAAGGCCCCTAGGTTCTTGGTGGGATAGAAGCTGCAGCCGGTCATGTCACCGAACTCGCCAGCGTTCTTGCCCCAGCCCTTGGCGCCCAGGGACTGGCAGGCGTCCTCGATGACCGGAATGCCGTGCTTTTTCGCCACCTCCATGATGGCGGGCATTTCCGCTAGCTGACCGAAGAGGTGCACGGGCATGATGGCCTTGGTGCAGGGCGTGATGGCAGCTTCGACGAGCTTGCCCGTGGCGTTGAAGGAGACGGGATCCAGGTCCAGGAAGACGGGCTTGGCGCCCATGCGGGCCACGACGCCGGCGGTGGCGAAGAAGGTGAAGCTGGGAATGATCACCTCGTCACCGGCCTTGATATCCAGGGCCATCAGCGCCACCAGCAGTGCATCCGTGCCACTGGACATGCCCACGGCGTACTTCGCGCCGGTATACTGGGCCAGCTCCGCTTCGAGGCCTTTTACGTTCTCGCCTAGGACGAACTGGGATCGATCGATGAGCCCCGCGAGGCCGTCCAGCACCTTCTGCTTCACGGCGGCGTTCTGGGGGGCAAGATCGAGCATGGGAACGGGCATGTTTTCTCCTGTGGATGCATGTGAATCCGCACCAGGTTGTCACTGATCCGGACGTTCGCCCAAGTATGGCAGGGCTTGAAAGGCCTTCGCAGAATCCAGGAGCGCGGATGTGACGCGGATCCTAGAAAACGCCCATATTCCTCGCCAGCACGTTAAATTTTCTGGCAACGATTCCAGGCTATCCCCACACTTGTTGAGTTCACCAATCCATGGAGGTCCCATGAATTTCGACGATGCCGTGAATGCGCACAGCCAGTGGAAGGCTCGGCTGCAAGCCGCCATCAACGGATCCACGCGTGAAGTTCTGGATCCGGTCACCATCGCCATGGATAACAAGTGCGTGCTGGGACAATGGATCTACGGCGAAGCCAAGGTTCACTCAGAGTTGCCGGAATACGTGGCTTTGAAAAAGGAGCACGCTTCCTTCCATCAATGCGCTGCGGAGGTCCTCCGGACCCATCTGGGTGGCGACAGCGCCAAGGCCAAGGTCATGATCGACCCGGGGGGCGTATTCTACGATGCCTCGATCAAGACGATTACGGCCATCCGGCGCTTGCGCGCGAAAGTGGAGAAGTAGAAATCTTATTTCGCGAGTCTCGCGCTTGCCTCAACAGAGCGGGTTTCCCACCCACGAGCAGTAAGCGAGTGGGAGGACGCACTGCGTCCGATACGCGGGAGTGGCTTGCTCTATCAGGGGAAGAGCTGGCGCTCTGCTCAGCAGAGTGGGTTTCCCACCCACGATCGCAAGCGACAAGGGACCCGCATCCACGAGCGGCACGCGAGTGGGAGGACGCACTGCGTCCGATACGCGGGAGTCGCTTGCTTCATCAGGGGAAGAGCTGGCGCTCTGCTCAGCAGAGTGGGTTTCCCACCCACGATCGCAAGCGACAAGGGACCCGCGTCCGCGAGCGGCACGCGAGTGGGAGGACGCACTGCGTCCGATACGCGGGAGTCGCTTGCTTCATCAGGGGAAGAGCTGGCGCTCTGCTCAGCAGAGTGGTTTTCCCACCCACGATCGCAAGCGACATTAAGTCGCTTGCTCCTGCTTTGCAGAGCTGGCGCTCTGCTCAGCAGAGTGGGGCCTCATCAGTGGGAAGAGGATGACGTCGCGGATGCTTTCACTGTTGGTCATGAGCATGACCATGCGGTCGATGCCGATGCCTTCGCCGCCGCAGGCGGGGAAGCCGTGTTCAAGTGAATCCACGAAGTCCTGGTCGAGCAGCATGGCTTCGTCGTCACCGGCTTCACGCATCGCTACCTGGGCCTGGAAACGGCCCATCTGGTCGATGGGGTCGTTGAGTTCTGAGTAAGCGTTGGCCAGTTCCATGCCCGCGATGAAGAGCTCGAAGCGGTCCACGAAGCGATCCGTGCCGGACAGGTTCTTGGTGAGCGGGCTCAGCTCGACGGGATAGTCCGTGATGAACGTGGGCTGGATGAGATGCTCTTCGGCGTAAAGTTCGAACAGCTCGCCCAGCAGGAGGCCTTCGGTCTTTTTGCCAATGTCTTCGATATGGGCTTCCTGGGCCAGTTTCACGATCTCGTTCTTGTCCTCGAGCCTTCCCCGGACGATGTGGCCGTATTCGGCGATGGCGTCCTTCATGGTGAGGCGGCGGAAAGGCGCGCGGTAGCTGATCATGTGATCGCCGTAGGGGCGTTCCACTGCACCGCACTGGAGGGCGATGGCCTCGAAGAGGTTCTCGGTGAGGGCCATCATGTCCCGGAGATCCTCACCCGCGGAGTAGAACTCCATCATGGTGAATTCGGGGTTGTGCTTGTGGCTGATACCCTCGTTGCGGAAATTGCGGTTGATCTCGAACACCTTCTCGAAGCCGCCGACGATGAGGCGCTTCAGGTAGAGCTCGGGTGCAATGCGCAGGTAGAGTTCCATGTCGAGGGCGTTGTGGTGCGTGACGAAGGGACGTGCTGTGGCTCCGCCGGGAATGGGCTGCATCATGGGCGTTTCCACTTCCAGATAGCCCCGGCCTTCCATGAAGCGGCGGATCCCCGTGAGGATCTTCGAGCGGAGCTGGAAGGTGTGGATCACTTCCGGGTTGGAGATGAGATCGAGGTACCGCTGGCGATAGCGGATCTCCTTGTCCTGGAGGCCGTGCCACTTCTCGGGCAGCGGAAGCAGCGCCTTGGTGATGAACTGGAGTTCAACCACGCGGACACTGAGTTCGCCGGTCTTGGTCCGCATCAGAGGGCCGGTCACGGAAATGAAATCACCGATATCCAGCAGCTTCACCACGTCCCATGTCTTAGGATCCCGCTCATCCAGATCGTTCTTCCGGAAATAGGCCTGCAGCTTCTGGCCGTTCTCGGTGATGTGGATGAAGACGCTCTTGCCCATTTCTCGGATGGCGAGGATGCGCCCCATGGTGCTGACCGTGATGGGTTCAGCTTCCAGCTGCTCCGCCGTGCGGTGCTCGTAGTCCTGCACGATTTGGATCGTCCCATGGGTCCGTTTGGCCTTGCGGGGATACACTTCAATCCCGAGGGATCTGAGCTTCTCGAGCTTCTCGAGCCGGACCTGGCGATACTGGTTTTCCTGCATGGGGACTCCAAGCGGCAGCCTGACTGCCAAACCACCAGTCTACCGGAGGATGTCCTAAGGACCGAGCGCTTGTGAGGAACGCCACGAGGTTCAGGCCGCGTAGGCCTTGCGGTAGGTCCCTGGAGTGACGCCGAAATGGCGCAGGAAATGCCGGTTTAGGTGGCTCTGGTCCGCGAATCCCGCTTCGCTGGCCGCCTTCGCCGGTGAGTCCCCGCGCCGCAAGTATTCAGCCGCACGGTTCACGCGCACTTGCACCAGATAGGCATGGGGTGGAAGGCCCACATCCTTGGCGAAGCAGCGGACCAGGGTGAATGGGTTCATGCCTGTCAGGGAAGCCAATTGTTCGAGCTGGATCGGCTCCTCAAAGGTGTCCTCGATGATCCCTCTCGCCAGCTCCACTTCGCGTTTTCCGCACTTGTGGTGAGGGTCTGGCCGGGTCACGCTGTGGCGCCGAAGGACATCCTCCAGAATGCAGCAAAGCCCAATCTGCCTCTCCAAGGGCTCCGAGCGCGGATCTTCGCATAAGCGATGCAGCCTGGCGATACGGCCTGCGAGGTCCGGGTCCCAGACTGCACCCGCAGAGATAAAGGGTGTTTCGGTGGCGCCCGGATCCAGGCCGCGGGCAATTTCGGTCAACAGGTTGAAGTCCACATAGAACATCCGGTAGGCCCAACCATCCGGTCCCGTAGCCTGCCCGGAATGGGCTTCTCCGGGATAGGCCAGGTTCACCCAGCCAGCGGGTGCCCGCACCTTCTGGCCCCGATACTGGAACTCCAGGCCGCCCGCTTCGATCACACCGATGGCGAACCGATCGTGGGCGTGGCGGGCGAAGGTGCGCGTACGGAACCTCGCCCGCAGCAGTTCGGGGTCGCCCGGATCCCGGAGGCGCCACAGGACCGCCTTCTCCCGGCTTCCCTCGTCAAGAACGTTCAAGACCGGTACTCTCCACCGTCCTAGTGTCCCATACTCAGGAGGTAATCATGATCCCTGTGCATGTCGATCTCGCCTGGTCCAGGCGCTTTCCCGGTGCCCGCGTGGGTCTGCTGGAGGTCCGCGGCCTTCCCGCGCTCGCCAACCATCCAGAACTGGACAAGGCCAGAATGGAACTGGAAGCGGAATTGCGCGCCCGCTGCGGCGGGCTGGACCGGAAACGCTTGAAGGAATTGCCCGTCATGCAGGCCTTCGAAGCCCACTACAAACCCCATGGGAAGACCTACCACGTGCTGCAGCAGCTGGAATCCGTGGCTTCCAAGGGCCGGTCCATTCCCTCTCGCCTCTGCGCCGTCACGGCCCTCTTCATGGCGGAACTCAAGCATGGCCTGGTGGCGGCCGGCCACGATCTCGATAAGCTCGAGGCTCCGCTGGAACTGGCTCCCTCCAGGGGTGGCGAGCGCTACATCAACTTATCCGGCGCTGAAGCTGCGGTTCCCGAAGGAGACATGATCCTTCGGCACGGGAAGGGTTTGCTTTCCAGCGTCCTGCAGGGCCCGGACCGGGAGACCCCCATCGGCCCCGATACCCACAATGCCCTGTATACGATCTATGCCCCCGGAAATATCCCTGCGGGCTGCCTCGAGGCCCAGCTGGCTGATTTGAGCCTATTCATCCGCTGTTTCGCACCCTCAGCGGTTGTCGAATCGATCATCCTTCCGAGCGACAAAGAACAATGACCATGACAAGGCGCTGCAATTAAATAACCTGATCGAAAAGGTGCCGCCCGCGATATGAGGGGCCGAAAGAACCAACCAGAAAAGCGCTGGTTGTTTCGCAAGCCGTCACGCAAAAATAACCTAGTCAGCCACGTAATCTGCCGCCATTAGGGGCCGCAGCAAAATAAACTGAACTGCATAGTTTATTTTGACGCGGCTCCTAACGGCTCCTAAAGGAGATACACTTTCTGGAAATATTGAGCCAAACAGGTACATGATTTTCCAAGCCTTGTTGACGAAGGACGACCGATGAATCCCAACGAAAAGACTCGACTCCTGATTGGGTCCCTCACCGCTTTGGTCGTCGTTGTCATCGGATTCGGTCTGTACCAGGCCTTTGGAACGGATGAAACACCCGTCCCGCCGTCCAGTGCGGTTGCCCCGCAAGGCGGCACCATTTCCCAGGAAGCTCCCGAACCCGGACAGCCCATCCTGCAGATCTCCACGGAATCCGCGGTGCCTGAGAATTCCAGCGGACACGAGGCTTCGGTCACCGGCGATTCCGGCCTGGTGTACGAGTGGACCATCAGCGGGGGAAACATCGAGGGCGACCCCCACGGCACCTCCATCAATTGGACTGCCGGCAATGGCAAGGAAGTGGTCCTGACCTGCAAAGGCACAGCCGAAGGAAAGGAAGGCTCGACGTCCTTCCGCGTACTCATCCGACAGGCTCCCGGCATCGCGCGATTCGAGGCCGTTCCCATGGTTCTCACGGAAGGCACCTCGGCGAAGCTCAGCTGGACAGTTTCCAACGCCCAGAAGCTGACCCTGGATCCTGGAGGACAGGACGTCACCAAATACAACGGTCCTCCGCTCGAAGTGAAACCCACCGAGACGACCACCTACGCACTCACCGCTTCCAACGGCGCTGGGCTTGATAACAGGCGGGAACTGATCCTCAAGGTGGTACCCAAACCCGAAATCATCACCTTGAAATCCAATCCCGTGGCCGGTTCCCGCGCATCATTCACGGTGACCGCGGAATTCAAGGGCTCCAAGGCGGAGCTGAAGAACGGCGACACGGTCATCACCACCAGCGAAGCCAGCCCGCTCTCCGTCCAGGTCAATGACCTGAAGGAAGGTTCAGCCCTCGTGCTGACCGTTTCCAACGAAGCCGGGACATACGTGACCAACAGCCTTACCTTCTCCACCAAGAAACCGTAAGGGCTCAGGACGCCGTCCAGGGAAAATTCGTTTTTTCCCCCTTGACCTAATCAATCGATTGATTAATTCTTGAGGATGCCCTCAATCAATCGATTGATTAATTGAAGGTCGAGGATGGTGCCATGAGCCATGTGTCTTCCGAATCGGATACTCGCCGGCGACTGCTTGAAGCCGCGCTGGTGGTCTTTGCAGAAAAAGGGTTTGACGGCGCGGGGATCCGCGACATCGCCGAGCGGGCCAAGGCCAACAGCGCCATGGTCCAATACCACTTCAAGGGCAAGGAAGGGATCTACCTGGAGGCCATGAGATTCGCCTTCGAGCAAGGCCCGAAATGGATCCACACGCTCCCTGCCCCACCGAAACCCGGCACGCCAGGCGCGAAGAAGAAGGCCCTAGCCTGCTTCAAGGACTACCTGCACAACTTCCTGAGGGAGTTCATGGAGTGCCATGGCACGGGCAAGTACCTGCCCATCGAGGTGGACCGCGCTGCAAACGTGCTCTGGAGCCGCGAAATGCAGTTCCCCAGGCCGAGCATCGAGACCTTCATCCTCGAATCCTTGCGTCCCTTCTACCAGTACCTCAATGCCTGCCTGATCAACCTCCGGCCGGATCTGGATGCCGAGAGCCTCTTTCGGATGGGCATGAGCATCCACGCCCAGTTGATCTGGATGCACAACTACGTGGATCTCACGCGCCTCCTCCGGGGAAGCGCCTATTCCGTGGAAGACCTGGATTCGCTCTCCGAGCACTTCATCCACTTTAGCCTCGGAGGGCTCGGTCTTCCGGAAGCCTCGAAATCGCTAGGAGTTTGATCATGCTGTTTGCCCCTCCCGCACAGGTCCAGGAAGCACCCGCGCCCGCCCACACACCCTCCACCGGAGCCATCGAGCTGGATCTGAACGGCGCCCTCGATCGCGCCAAGACCAGCAATCCCCTGCTCCGCGCCGCCAAGGCACGCGTCGAGGAACGGCAGGGACTCATCACCGCCACCCGCGCCGATGCACTTCCGCAAGTCTCCGTGATGGGCGACTTCACCCGCGCGCGGGACACGTCCATGCTCGGCTTGGCTTCGCTCCTGGATATTCCCCAGAGCTACATCACAGCGCCGCAAAACCGCTACTCTGCCCAAGCCACCGTGAGTCAGCCCATCTTCTACTGGGGCAAGCTGGGCACGGCCATCGATATCGCGAAGATGGGCCAGCAGGAAGCTGGTTTCGCCTACACCACCGCGGAATTGGACACCCTGCACGGCGTCGCCAAGGCTTACATCGCCGTGCTCTCCACCGAGGCGGAACTCGAAGTCATCGAAGCCCGCCGGAAAACCGCGGAACAGTTTCTCGAGGACGTGAAGTCCAAGCTGGAAGCCCAGAGCGCCACGGAACTGGACCGGCTGCGCGCCGAGAGCGAATACCTTGCCGTGATCCCCGACAGCCTTCAGGCGGAAGCCAACTACAAGCGGGCCCTGGAAGTGCTGAACGGCCAGCTCGGCCTGGATCCAAAGACGCCTCTGAAGCTCGCGGATCCTGGCCAACCCGCGGTGAACGAGAAACTCGAGGCCGTGGAACGCAGCGAGATCGCCGACTTCAAGCAGCAGGAGCAGATGTACCAGGCCAACGACAAGATCATCAAGGCGGATCTTCGGCCCAAGTTCGATTTCAGCGCTTCGTACGGCTACCAGGCCGGCCATTCCAGCGACATGTTCCACGATCCCTATGACAACTGGAATGTGAGCCTCACCATGCGGTTCACCATCTTCGACGGCCTGCGGAGCTCCGGAAAACGGGCCCAGAACATGGCCCAGCTGGAACAGGTCCACGAGCTGCGGATCGACAAGGAACGCGCCATCGCCGTGGAGAAGAGCAGCGCCGAACGGGAGCTGCAGACATCCATCGCTTATCACGAGGCCGCGAAGAAGGCCCACGACTCGGGCCTGGAAGCCCTGCGCGTGAGCCGCGAATCCTTCGACCAGGGGCTGATCACCTCCCTGGATCTGCTGCAGGCTGAACGGACCGAACGCCAACTGGAGAGCCAGCGGCGACGCGCCGAGCTGGGCGTGTGGAGTGCGCTCTTCGAATACCGACGTGCCTTCGGTTTGCCACCCCTTTAAATCGCGATCAGGAATCGGGAGATACCCATGGAACGCAAGAAGATCCTTCTCTACATCGTGGCCCCTGCGCTTGTTCTCATGGGTGCCGCCTCGTATCACCGCATCATGCGAAATCGCGAACTCAGCCATCAGCGCATCCAGAAGAACGAAGGCACCGTCACCGTCACGCTGGCGACCGTGGAGAACCGGACCTTTCGCGGCTCCATCCCGTTCACGGGTACGTTGCTGGCGGTCAACCGCGCGGAACTGAAGGCCGAGGTTTCGGGACGGATCACTCGCGTGGTGGTCCAGGAAGGCGACAAGGTCGGCGCAGGTTCTCTGCTGTGCGCCCAGGACGAAGACGAACTGCTCCTTGCCGTCCAGGCCGCGGAAGCCCAGCTCGCCCAGGCGCAAGCACAGGCCGAACAGGCCAAGCGGGATAACGACCGCGCCCAGAGTCTCCTGGAAAAGCGAAGCGTCACCAAGCAATCCGCCCAGCTCGCCGAGACGAATTACAACGCGACCATGGCCATGACCCGTGCGGCGGAGAGCAATCTGGGCCTGGCGAAGAGCCGTCTCCGGAAATCGCGAATCACGTCTCCCATCGCGGGCGAAGTGGCCAAGCGCATGGTGCAGCCCGGCGAAGTGCTCTCGCCCGGCCAGCCCGTCTTTGACGTCGTGGACAACCGTACGCTGGAGATCCAGGCCGATCTCCCGGCCGAGGTCCTGGCACGCATCCAGAAAGGAATGAAGGCATCGTTCCACATCTCTGGTTTCGACAAACCCTTTGAGGCCACCCTCACCCAGATCAGCGGTTCCGTCACCCAGGACGGACGCACATTGCATGTGCGTCTCGAGGTCCCCAACACGGACGGCCGGCTCAAGAGCGGGCTCTTCGCCGAAGGCGAGATCCTATCCGAAGCTGAAAATTCACGTCCCGCTCTTCCGGCCTCCTTGCTCACCGCCATTGGACGCGACGCGGAAGTTTTCATCGCTGAGAACAACATCGCGCGCCGTCGGCGCATCCAGCTCTCCGGCCAGGAGCAGGGCGGCTGGAGACCGGTGGAAGGACTGACGCCCGGAACGAAGGTCGTGAACATGGGCCGCGAACTCGTGGTGGATGGATCCAAGCTCAATGTGACCGCCGATTCCCCAATCGCCAGCACGGGGAACTGAACCATGTTCCTTTCCGATCTCTCCATCAAACGGCCGGTGCTCACGACCTGCGTGATGCTGGCCCTCGTGATTCTCGGCCTGTTCTCCATGCGCACCCTGGGTTGGGACCTTTATCCCAACGTGGATATTCCGGTGGTGACCGTGAGTGTCGCCTATCCAGGCGCGAGCCCGGACGCTGTGGAACAGGATGTAGTAAAAAAAATCGAAGAGGCGGTCAATCCCATCGAGAAGGTGACCGAGATCAGCTCCACCAGCCAGGAGGGTTTCGGCACCATCGTCATCGAGTTCGATATCTCACGCAACGTGGACCGGGCGTTGGATGACGTGCGCTCCAAGATCGGGCAGATCCGGAGGGATTTGCCAGCGACCATCAAGGAACCGGTCATCCAGAAGTTCGATCCAGCCCAGACGCCTGTGCTTTCCCTGGTAGTGAAACCCAACGAATCCCACAGAGACATGGGCGCCAAGGAACTCACCCGCATCACGGATGAATTCCTTAAGCGCCGGCTCGAGAACATTCCCGGCGTTGGCAAGGCCGAGGTCGTGGGCGGCTCCACCCGGGACATCCTGGTGCAGGTGGAACCCCAGAAACTGGAAGCTCTGGACTTGAATTTGAATCAGGTCATGAACGCTCTGGGACAAGACACTCAGTCGGTTCCTTCCGGCAATCTGCTGACCGATACCCGGGAAATCAGCGTGCGCGTGGATTCCAAAGCACGGCGCGTGGAAGACTTCAACCACGTGGTCGTGGGAAATCAGAAAGGCCGACCCATCGAGTTGCAGGAGGTGGCGAAGGTCATCGACAGCATCAAGGAGAAGCGATCCTTGGCTCGCCTGGACGGAGTGGACGCGGTCGCCCTGGAGATCCAGAAACAATCCGGTGGCAACACCGTAGCGATGGTCAAGACGGTGAGGGCTAAGCTAAAGGAGCTCCAGCCAGAACTGGACAAGCTGGGCGTAGTGATCGTCCAAGCCAAGGACAATTCCAAATTCATCGTGGACGCGGTGGACGACGTGATCGTCTCCATCGTTCTGGGTGGTCTCCTCGCTGTCCTCGTAGTGTTCTACTTCCTCAAGTCCTGGCGCTCCACGATCATCACCAGTCTTACACTGCCCGTGTCCGTGATCGGGTCCTTCGTCATCATGAAAGCCCTGGACTTCAGCCTTAACACTATGACGTTGATGGCGCTGTCCCTCGCCATTGGCATCCTGATCGACGACGCTATCGTCGTCCGCGAGAACATCACACGGCACGCGGAGATGGGCAAGGACCATATCACAGCCGCCCGTGAAGGCACGGCCGAAATCGGCCCCGCCGTCATCGCCACCACCCTCTCGATCCTGGCAGTGTTCATCCCCGTTGCTTTCATGGGTGGCATCGTCGGCCGGTTCTTCTTCTCCTTCGGCATTGTCGTGGCTTTCGCAGTAGCCATCTCCCTCTTCGTCAGCTTCACGCTGGATCCCATGCTCAGCGCCGTCTGGCCTGATCCCGAGCATGAGAAGGGCTATCAGGAATCCCATCACGGTCACCGCAAGTTCATCATGCGGACCGTCGAATGGTTCAACGACAAACTGGACAAATGGGAAGCCGCCTATCGCAAGGGCATCGAGTGGGCCCTTCACCACCGCATGATCGTCATCATCGGTGGGTTCGGGAGCTTCTTGGTAGCCATGGGTCTGATGGGCCTCCTAGGCGGAGACTTCTTCCCTGACTACGATCGCGGCGACTTCCAGGTGGGGTTCAAGGTCCAGGCCGATTCCAGCCTTGAAGCCACCAAACGGAAGGCGGAGGAAATCGAGCACATCATCCAGACCCGCTCCGACGGCAGCCCGAACAAGGAGATCGATCATCTCTACACGACCATCGGGACGGGCCTCACGGGTTCGATCCGGGATGGCCGTGTCTACGTGAAGCTCGCGGAGAAGGGACGTCGGGATGTCGTGACCATCCGCCGCGAACTGCGAGACCGTCTGCGCGCCGTGGCCGGGGCTGAAATCGACCTGAGCGCAGTGGTGGATCTGGGCGACGCCAAAGGCATTGCCCTGGCCGTCGTAGGCCCGGATCGTCAAGAGGTGGAACAGGCCGAGCCCATCATCATGCAGGCATTCCGGGATACCGATGGAGCCGTGGACATCAGCAGCAGCCGGGACAAGGGCAAGCCAGAACTCCGCCTGAGTGTGGACCGCAAGCAGGCGTCAGATCTGGGGGTCTCCCCCATGACCGTGGCCAACCTCGTGCGCCCGCTCGTGGATGGCGTGGATGTGGCCAAATACGAGGATCCCGCCAATGGTGAACAGTACGATGTGACCCTGCGACTCTCGGACGTGGATCGTTCCCGGAGCGAGCAGCTCGAATCCATGACCGTCGCTTCCACCAAGAAGGATGCCGATGGCAACTACCTGCAGGTGAAGCTGAACAACGTGGCGCGCTTCGAGAATACGACTTCCCCGGCGAAGCTCGAACGGCGCGGGCTTGAGCCGCAGATCATGATAACCGCGAACAAGGAAGGGAAGACGCTCAACGAAGTAGTGGGAGACGTGAACCGGAAAGTGGATGAGTTGCACAAGAGCGGTCGGCTTCCCGAGGGCGTGACGGTCCAACCGACGGGCAACGCCAAACACAACAAGGAGACCGGGGGCTACATGGGTACCGCGATGCTGCTGGCGGTCTTCTTCATCTATTTCGTGCTGGCCAGCCAGTTCGAGAGCTTCAAACTGCCGGTCACCATCATGCTCACCCTGCCCCTCTCCATGGTAGGCATGGTCCTGATGCTGCTGGCGACGGGTGATTCCATGAGCATGATGACGAGCATCGGCTTGATTCTTCTCATGGGGTTGGTGACCAAGAACGCCATTCTGCTGGTAGACCGGACCCTTCAGAACATGCGGGAGCACAACATGCCCCGCAAGGAGGCTCTCATCGAAGCCGGCATGACGCGGCTCCGTCCCATCCTGATGACGACCATGGCCATGATCGGAGGCATGCTGCCGCTCTTCCTCGCCCTGGGTTCAGGCGCCCAGATGCGTGCCCCAATGGCCCGCGCCGTTGTGGGTGGCATCATCACTTCGACCTTGCTGACCCTCGTCGTGATCCCCGTGTTTTTCGATCTGCTCGATGAATTCACCTGGAAGAAGGCCTGGGTCTGGGCTCGTCACCGCTGGATCAAGAGGCAGGCCTCATGATCGGCGACGCCGCGTCGTTCCATCAGATCGCCGATTCCAGGAGAAGCATCCGGAACTTCCTGCCTGATCCCGTACCGCACGATGTGCTCGAACGGTGCCTGGACTCGGCGCTGAAGGCCCCCAGCTCCAGCAACCTCCAGCACTGGGAGTTCGTGGTCATCCGGAATCCCGAAACACGCGCAAAGGCCGATCAGATCTGCCTGGACCAGCGGTTGCTGAAGACCGCCCCGCTTTTGATCGCGGTGGTCACCCATACCCGGACCTGGAATCGCAACTGCCGATACATCCTCGATACCTTCAAAGAACGCGGCATCCTGAGAAAGAGCCAGACCCGCTACTGGGGCACCTTGATCCCTTGGGCCTACCGGCAGGGCCCGCTGGGGTGTTTCGGTGCGATGAAATTCGCGGCGAGCCGATGTCTCTCCCTCTTCCGCCCTGCACCCAACATGCTCTCGAAAGGCAGCGTGCGGATCGTGGCCCACAAATCCGCGGCCCTGGCCGCCGCGACCTTCATGCTGGCTCTCCGTGCCGAGGGATTCGATTCCTGCCCCATCGAAGGCTTCGACCCCTGGCGTGCAAAACGTTTGCTGAAGCTGGAGAGTGGGGCCGAGGTTTGCATGTTCCTGGCCATCGGAAAACGCAGTGACAAAGCCATCTGGTGGGACCGGATCCTGCTCCCGAAAAAGTGGGTCATCCGGGAGATGTGAATCGATTTAGTTCCGCCGTATGATGGGAGCCCATCCGGAGATCCATCATGCATCGAAAGCCTTGGGCGTTCGGCTTGGCATACGCGCTTGCCTTCCTGACACTGGTCACGGCCACGGCATGCGGAAGGCAACGGTACTCGGCTGCGCGGAGCGAGAGCTTGCCGGCAGCTCAAGCCTTGGCCAAGATCCAAGCAGAAGATTCGAAGCAGGATGCAGCACCGGTGAAGGCAGACTTCCCGGTGGTCCAGGCTCCACTGAAACTCATCCGGACCAGTTCTGTACAGATCGAAGTAAAGGATTTCGACGCGGCGGCCTCGACGCTTGGCGGCATGGCGAAATCCATGGGCGGCTACGTCGCGGATACACAGGTCACCCGGCATGAAGGAGGTGACCGCTCCGGGCAGATCGTACTGCGAATTCCAGCGGAACGATTCGATGCAGCCGGTGGTTCCATCCGCGCGCTCGGCAAGGTGCTCTCCGAGCAGTCTTCCGTGCAGGATGTGACCAAGGCATACGCGGATCTCGAAACCCGACTGAAGGTCAAACGGGAGGAACTGAGCCGCATCCGCGAAATCATGAAATCGAGGGCTGGAACACTGAAGGACATCCTCGAAGCCGAAAACGAAATTTCACGGATCACCGAGGAGATCGAAGTGGCCGAGGGCGAGCGCCAGTACTACGACCACCAGATCCGGCTCTCGACCATCACCGTGGAACTCCGGGAACCCACGCCGGTCAATCTGGCCAGCTCCTGGAGTGCCGTCGGTAATGTCTTCCGGAACGCTTCCACCATGATCGCGGAATCCTTGGCCGCTCTCCTGAGCATCCTCCTGGTTCTGGTCCCGTGGCTGCTGGCGGCCTACGGCATCTACCGCTGGATCCGCTGGATCCTGCGCAGAAGGAAAGCGAGGTTGCAGCCGAAGCCCAGCGAGCCTTCCAACAGCTGATTGTCTTTCCCGTTCCCATCACGCGGAACACCCATGGATGTCGGATGGACTTGCACCCGCATTCAGGCGTCCCGCAGGACCGCCAGGAAGGCTTCTCCGTACTGCTCGAGCTTCTTGAGGCCCACGCCAGAAATGGCAAGCAAGTGTTCGGGTGTCTTCGGGCGGAAGCGGACCATGTGTTGCAGCGTGGCGTCGGTGAACACTACATAGGCGGGCACGCCCCGGTCATCCGCGAGTTTCCGCCGCAGCGCCTTGAGAACCAGGAACAGGGCTTCCTCCTCGCCCTGTTCGATGGGGTCGGCCACCGGCAATGGGCCCGCCGCCTTGATTTTTGCGCGCTTGATCCGCTTGGGGGCCTCGCCCAGAACATCGCGCCCGGAGCAAATATCGCAGCTCGTCTTGCATGCGGCCAAGGCATCGCCGAAGTGCCGGGCCAGCATCTGGTGGCGGCACCGCGGGGCTTCTGCGTACCGGAACACGTCCCGGATCTGCTGCCGCTGCAGCGAGGCCAGTTCATCGTCCAGCTCGTCTGTGAAGCGGTCGAGGCTCATCACATCGGCCCAGGAGTAGAACAGAATGCAGTCCGCGTCGGCCCCATCGCGGCCCGCGCGGCCGATCTCCTGGTAGTAGCTCTCAAGGCTCTTGGGCAGATCCCGGTGGATCACGAAGCGCACGTTGCTCTTGTCG
>DCFP01000099.1:15644-16121 GCA_002319925.1 Holophagaceae bacterium UBA1801
CCATGCCGAAGGCGATGGTGGCCACGATTACGTCCGCATCGTCCCTTCGGAAGGCTTCCTGGGCGGATTCACGCCGTTCCGCATCCAGGCCCGCGTGGTAGGCCCGCGCGCGAATGCCGTGGGAGGCCAGGAACTCCGCGGTGCCTTCCACGCTTTTCCGGGACAGGCAGTACACGATGCCCGCCTGCCCAGGCCGCGCTTCGATGAGGCGGAGGATGGCCTCCCGCACGGAAGGACCCTCTCCGCCCTTCTTGATGGTGTGGATCTGCAGGTTGGGGCGGAAGAAGGAGCCGCGATGGACGACGGGATCCTTCATGCCCAGCTGCTCGATGATGTCGTGGCTCACTTGTTCCGTCGCTGTGGCCGTGAGTGCCAGCACGGGCAGGCCGCCGAAGCGCTCCTTGAGCCGGGCGAGATTGCGGTACGAGGGCCGGAAATCATGGCCCCAGTGACTGATGCAGTGGGCTTCGTCCACGG
>DCFP01000058.1:0-18031 GCA_002319925.1 Holophagaceae bacterium UBA1801
TGAGCCCCATGGCCCGGGGCATCACGGGCCAGGTACTCTACGTGGATGGCGGGTACAGCATCATGGCGGATTGAAACCTTTGGGGTGGAATACGCTTCAGCGCAGGACCAGCTCCATCCGGCATCGACGACAATCGAACCGGCACTCGAGTCGCGTGGAACCGTTCTCCAGAAAAAGGGTTCCGCCAGGTTCGGGCAAGTGTTTCCAGGGATCCGGGTTGGCATGCACCGGGCACCAGCCCAGCTCGTAGCGGATACAGTGCCGTGTGGTCATGACCACGCGGTCTTTCAAGGTTGATTGAAGCTCTGCTGCCGGCTCAATTACCTTCCCTGCCAGGTGCTCGTAGAAGCTTATGGCCATTGGGTTCGCCACATTCCAGGTGAAGTCCAATTCAGGCAAAGGCAGGCGAGAGGCCTGCCAGAGCCCTCGCCGCCCTGGCCTACTCCGGGGTGCTTGCCGCTGTGCTTCCAGACCCTCTGCCGCTTCCCGGCGCAGGGCGTTAAGGCGGCTCACGGGAACAAAACGTGGCTCTTGCATCCGGAATTCGCCGAGCGTGAACGGCGTGTCACCCAAGCGCGACAGGGCTTCCTGCGCGGATCTCCACATTCCATCGAGATCCTTTGCAAGCGAGAACTCGCCTTCATGACGAGCTTCCGCAACGAAACCTTGCTCATCCTCGACTCGCAATCGAACCGCGCCTTCAGGGAAGTCCAGCGCAACGCGCACGGGAATTCGACGTTCCACCTTGGCTGCGCGCAGGGCCTTCAGCCACTGGTGGTCCACGTTCCGATGCAGCTTCATCCCCGTCTTTATACGGGAAGGGTCCTGCACGAAGGCCTGGCGGCCCTCGGCGGCGTTCACGACCGTGCCCGTCACTTCATCATTCTCGATGAAGGCGAGGCCATCACCTGCATGAAGTGTCACCTCGCGATCCAGCACCACGCGGTCACCTTGAATGGATCGCACGACGCCGATGAACTCGCCCAGATGCCCGGCGGCTTCAGGTGTGCCCATGGGCCTGCGGATTCCATCCAGGCGGTAGGTGGAAAGTCCGCGCTGGAAGGTCTTGGTGGGATCGGGCGTGAACGCGTGCTGGACTCGGCCGATGGAGGCCCTGCCGAGCTCGGGCCTGCGCTCCAGAAGGACATCCAGCCTGCGTCTCAGGTGACCAACCACGTTCTTCACGTAGTCCGCGTCCTTGAGCCGCCCTTCGATCTTGAAGCCCGTGATGCCCGCGTCCGCCATCTCTTCCAGGTGATCCGACAGATCCAGGTCCTGGATGCTGAGCAAGTGCTTGCCCGTGATCAGCACGCGGCCTTTGGCATCGACGAGATTCCAGGGCGCGCGGCAGGGCTGGGCGCACTCGCCGCGGTTGCCGCTGCGGCCGCACACGGCGCCGCTCAGGTAGCAGCGCCCGCTTTCGCCCACGCAGAGAGCGCCGAAGACGAAACCTTCCAGCTCGATCTCCGCAGCATTGTGAATGGCGCGAATCTCATCCAAGGACTGTTCGCGCGCGAGGATGGCGCGGCTGAAGCCCACGTTGGCGAGGAAGGCCACTTTCTCCGGGCTATCGCAAACGGCCTGGGTGCTGGCGTGCAGGGGCAGTGGCGGCAGGTCCAGTTCCAGAAGCCCCATGTCCTGGATGATGAGGGCGTCCACGCCCGCTTCGTAGAGTTCCCAGGCCAGTTTCCGCGCGTCCTCCAGCTCATGGTCGAAGAGGATGGTGTTGATGGTTGCGTAGACCTTCGCATCCCAGAGCCGGGCTTCGCGAGTCAGCTGCTCGAAGTCCGCAGCACTGCAGCCCGCGGCCTGGCGCGCGCCGAACCTGGCACCGCCCATGTAGACCGCATCGGCTCCGCACCGGAGCGCGAGAATACCCTGTTCCGCGTTCCGGGCGGGGGCGAGCAGTTCAAGGCCCATGCTTCAAGCGTACCAGTGAAGGCGCTAGGCGCCCTGCAGTTCCTCCATGATCTCGAGCACTTCCTGGACATGGCCCTTCACGCTCACCTTGGGCCAGACGTGGCGAATGACGCCCTTCGGATCGATCAGGAAGGTGGAACGGATGATGCCTTCCACCTCCTTGCCGTACATCACCTTCTGGCCGAAAGCTCCGAGAGATTTCAGCAACCCGGCCTCAGGATCCGAGAGCAGGCGGAAAGGCAGCTCCTGCTTGGAGATGAACCCCTGGTGGCTCTTGACGCTATCCTTGCTGATGCCAAAGACCCGGGCGCCCTTGGACTGCACCCGGCCCCAGTTGTCCCGGAAGTCGCAGGCCTCCGTGGTGCAGCCCGGCGTGTTGTCCTTGGGGTAGGCGTAGAGGATGGTCCACGCTCCGGCCAGATCCTTGTTCGTGATGGTCCGATCTTGATCATCCTGCAGCGAGAATGCAGGGACTGGTTTGCCTACGAGGCTCATGGTTCCTCCCGTCAAATTTGGATGCCATTCGCCTTTGGGCTGTCAGGCAGTTGCCAGCTGCTTGCCGATCTCCCGGGCGCGAGCCTGGAGATCGGGCCGTTTCGTGGCTTCATCGGGCGCTCGCAGCCCCTCGCCCAGGAGCATGTGCGTCTCCCCGAAACCCAGCATCCCGAGGATCTGGGGAATCGCGCTGAGGTAGGGTTTGAAGAGTTCTGCATCGGGCTGGCCCTGGGTCACGATGAGGGCGCTGCGCTTGGGCGGGTTGATGCGGCTCGACAGGTCCATGTTCATGTAATGGAAGAGCCGGTCCATCACGGTCTTCAGCTGAGCATTGATGTTGAGCATGTAGACCGGCGATGCGAACACCACCGCATCGGCTTCGTCGATCTTCTGGTAGATGGTCTGCATATCGTCCTTCACGCCGCACTTGCCGAACCGCTTGCAGGCGTAATCCCCCTGGCAGCCCTTGATGCTCATGGCGTTGATGTCGAGGCGCTCCGTCTGGGCGCCGACTTCGCGGGCACCCGCGAGGAGTTCGTCCACCAGGTGGGCGCTGTTGCCATGGGGATGGGGACTGGCGGAAAGGGCGAGGATCTTCATGAAATCTCCGTTAGGAACGATGGTTCAGGACCGTGGCGGTGCCGTGGACCATCTGGTGGATCGATGGTGTGTGGAGGAAGTCGTGGGGGAAGCCCAGGGAGATGGCGCTGATGCGATCGAGACGATCCAGGTGGGCCGGATCCGGCTCGAAGTCGAGACAACCGAGATTGTCGCGCAGTTGCTCGATCGTACGGGTGCCGAGGATGGGAATGACCGCGTTCTGCTTCCGGGCGCGAAGCCAGGCCAGGGCCATCTGGGAGGGCGACCGGCCGGCTTCCTTCGCGACCGCGACGAGCTCCTCGGCGATTTCCAGATTGCGTTCCGTCAGGAATCGTTCGCCCCATGTCCCCGTGGAGAAGCGCGTCCCCTCGGGTCGCGCCTGGTCCCGGCGATACTTGCCCGTGAGGGTTCCGCCGCCCAGGGGACTCCAGGCCGTCACGGCCAGATCCAGTGCCGCGGCCATGGGCAGGAGATCCCGCTCGGGGGTCCGTTCCACCAAGCTGTACTGGATCTGGATCCCCGCGAAGGCGCTCCAACCCTTGAGTTCGGCCATCGTGTTGGCCCGCGCGATGGCCCAGGCGGGCGCATCGGAAACCCCAACGTAGAGCACTTTTCCGGCTCGCACTATGTCGTCCAGGGCGCGCATCAATTCGTCCACGGGGGTGACGAAGTCCCAGGCGTGGACCCAGTAGAGGTCGATGTAGTCCGTGCCCAGGCGCCGCAGACTCCCTTCCAGGGCCTGGACCAGGCTCTTGCGGTGGTTGCCCCCGGCGTTGGGATCCTCAGGCCGCGGATTGAGCGTGTACTTGGTTGCCAGGACGTACCGGTGCCGCTCGGGCCGCATGAACTCACCTACATACTGCTCGCTGGTGCCGGCGGTGTAGTGGTTGGCGGTATCGATGAAGTTGCCGCCGGCCTCCACGAAGGCGTCGAACATCCGGCGGCTCTCGTCGTGGTCGGCGCCCCAACCCCACTGGGGGCCGAAGGTCATGGCGCCCAGACACAGCTCCGAGACCCGCAATCCTGTATGACCGAACAGCACATAGCGCATGGTGTCTCCATGACAGAAGAAGGTTAGACCCTTGAGATGCAGACGATCTATGATGGTTTGTCGCAATTATTTGATTTTTCCTCTGGAACGCCCATGGACCCCCTCGACGAAGTGCTCCAGGACCTAAGACTCACGCAGGGCTTCTATTGCCATAGCGAGCTGCATGCCCCGTGGGGCGTGGATTTTCCAGACCAGGACTGGGCCAGCTTTCACTTCATGGCCGAAGGCCGGTGTTGCGTCCTACTCGGCGATCAGGTGATCCAGCTGGAAGCGGGGGATTTCGCCCTCATGCCCCAGGGGCGTGCGCACGGGATGGCCGATCAAGCGACCTCAAAGCGCATCGACATCCATACCCTGAAGCTCGACGCCATCGCGCCCAATGCCGCGCGATTGAAGGTCTCGGGCCGGGGCGAGCGCTCGGTCCTGATCTGCGGTGGAGCTCGCTTTTCGGGCTCGGCGGCCCATCCGTTGCTATCGCACCTGCCGGAATTGATCCTCGTGCGTAAGGAAACTCGGGCCGAGTTCGACTGGCTAAGACCCACGCTGGAAGCCATGGCCCACGAGGTCAGCAGCTCCCGCCCCGGCGCCGCCGCCGTGATGACACGGCTGGCGGACATCCTGATCATCCAGGCCGTGCGCACCTGGGTGGCCTCCGGCAGCGAAGCCGCGAAAGGCTGGCTCGCTGCCCTGCGGGATCCCCAGGTGGGGCGCAGCCTGGCGCTGATGCACCGCGAGCCGGGCAAGGACTGGGATATCGAGGGACTCGCGAAGGCAGTGGGCATGTCCCGGGCGGTCTTCGCCGAGCGCTTCGCCCTGATGGTTGGGCAGCCGCCGAAGCAGTACCTCACGCGCTGGCGCATGCACCTGGCGAGCCACTGGCTGCAGGAGGAGCGGATCAATCTCTCGCAGGTGGCCGAACGGTTAGGCTACGGCAGCGAGGCCGCCTTCAGCCGTGCCTTCAAGCGCCACTTCGGCGAATCACCGGGCGGTCATCGCAGGCGGGAAACGAAGCCTCAGCGTTCCGCCGCCCGCTTGTAGAGTTCCGAAACGCCGATGTTCAAGTGGCGTGCCAGGGGCTTCACCGCTTCGCGCAGGGTCATGCCCCCGTCCCGGGCCGCGTCGAGGTAGCGGTCCACCCACTCGGGCAGAGCATCGCCTTCCAGCAAAACTTCGTGTTCCGTGACCGTGCGTTTGGCATCGGCACCGGCGATGACAAGGACCATCTCGCCGCGGTTCTCGGTTCCAAGCTGTTCCCGCACGTGCTCCGGTGTGCCGCGGTACCAGGTCTCGTGGAGCTTCGTGAGCTCGCGTCCCAGGGCGATCTCGCGATCGGGCGCGATCTCCGCCAGCTCGTCCAAGGTCTCGTGGATGCGATGGGGCGTTTCGAAGACCACGACGGTCTCTTCGCGGCCCGCGATGCGGCGGAGGAATGTCTGACGGGGCTCGCTGCGGGAAGGCAAGTAACCGAGGAAACTGAAGGCGTGGCTCGGCAGTCCCGAAGCCACCACGGCCAGCGTGACGGCAGAGGGACCGGGCAGCACCGTGACGCGCGCATCAACGGAGCGCGCCATGCGAGCCAGTTCGAAGCCGGGGTCGTTGACGCCGGGCATGCCCGCATCGGAGCAGTAGGCCACGGTCTCACCATCCTGCAACGCCGCTTCCACCGCCTCTTCCGAGGCCTTCGGCGCGTGATCGTCGAAACGGAGAAGCGGCTTCTCGATGCCCAGATGCTTGAGCAGCGCGCCCGTTCGCCGCGTGTCCTCGCAGGCCACGCGGTCGCACTCCCGCAGGGCTTCCACCGCGCGCTCCGTGAGATCGCCGAGGTTCCCCAGGGGCGTCGGCACCAGAATGAGATGTCCAGCCATGGTGTTCCTCACCGAAGCATTGTGGCAGGAACGGCAAAAAAGATTCTTCGCCCGATCTCGCGCAGGAGTGGTAGGTTGGATTCCTGCACCGGCCGGACCGGACTTTGGAAAGGAGGACATATGACTGTCGTGAGCCCTTCTTCCAACGTCTGCATCTGAATCCCGCCGAGTCCTGATCCAGCCACAAAGGCAAAGTTGACGGTCCTCCGCGGGCGCACGAACCCGTTCGACCGGAGACTGCTCCATGAGCCTTCTCGATCTCGGCTGGCGCGAGGAATTCGCCCGGCACTTCAACCATGAAAATCCCTTCTGGATTCCCGCCCGCGTCGCCGTCACCCACCGCGGGCGCTATCTGCTCTACTCGGCCCAGGGCGACCTGGAGGCCGTGTTGGCGGGCTCCCTCGAGGACCGGCCCGTCACCGGCGATTGGGTGGCAACGCTACCCGGCGCGCCGGGGGATCTCGCGCGCATCGACCGCATTCTGCCGCGGCAGACGGTCTTCCGCCGGAAGCCGCCCGTTTCCGGTGGCCGAAAACTCATCACCTTCGAAGGGGAAACCCGCATCGCCGGGGGCACCACCGTCGAGCAGGTCATCGCCTCGAACATGGACCTGGTCTTCGTGGTCACGGCCCTTGATGGCGACTACTCCCTGAACCGCATCCGGCGCTACCTGATCCTCGCCCAGTGTTCCGGTGCCGAAGTAATCGTCCTCCTCAACAAAGTGGATCTCGGAGATCCAGGGCCTGCCCTTGCGGAGCTGAGTTCCGCCGCCACCACATTTGGCGTCAGCGCCCACACAGGCGAAGGCCTGCGTTCCCTGGAGGCACTCGTGCAGCCCGCTCGCACAGCGGCGCTCATCGGATCTTCAGGTGTGGGGAAGTCATCCATCGTCAACGCCCTGCTCGGGGAATCGCGCCAGTACGTGAGCCCCAAGAGCACCAGCACCGGCAAAGGTCGCCACACGACCACGCGCCGGGAACTGGTGCCCCTGCTGCGAGGCGGCTTCCTGCTGGACACACCCGGCATGCGTGAGGTGCAGCTCTGGGCCGAGGAATCCGATGTCTCCGACGCTTTCGGCTTCATCGAGGAACTGGCCACGCAATGTCGATTCTCCGATTGTCGGCATACCTCAGAACCAGGCTGCGCGGTCAAGGCCGCCATCGAGACCGAAGAGCTGGAGGAGTGGGTCCTGGACGAATACCGCAGGCTCACCCGGGAAGTTCGCTACCTCGATCAGCGGCGGCTGGAACGGCAGCGCAGCATCCAGCGCAAGCGGTTAGTCAAAGGATAAGGCGCCTCTTGCGAGGCGCCTTATCTTCAATACCCTTCCCCTTCCGCCGCCGCCTTCACCTTCCCGCGGTGAATCTTGAACAACAGCGCCACGTACCCAACTGCGATGGGGAAGCCGATGATCCACCAGACGAGGCCTGTGGCCAGACCGTGACTGCCCACGCTGGCGTTCTGGGCGGTGAGGGACCAGCCGGGATTCAGGGTCGATTTCAGCATCACGGGCCACACGCAGGCTGCGGTGGTGGCCAGGATGCCGATGATGAAGGCGCCCGAACCCAGGAAGGCCAGGAGGAATCGCTCCTTGAGAATGCCGTAGAAGACCGTTGCCAGGCCCGCTACATAAACCACGAAGAAGAGCCAGGCCAGGAATGAACCCGCGAAGTGGTCGTAGATCTCGGGACTCACGGTGCGCGTGGCGATGGTGGCGGCCACCCAGAGGCCCACGACGCCGGCCCACAGCGGCTTCGCGAGGGCGCGGCTCCGGTCGTGCACGGGGCCATCGGTTTTCCAGGCCAGGAACAGGGCGCCGTGGGCAGCGATGGTCACCAGCACGAAGACGCCGATCAGCACCGTGAACCAGTCCAGGATGCCCACGGGATTACCCGTTCCAAAATCCGTGAAGAGCGGAATATTGAAGTAGCCGCTCTTGTCCAGGGGCACGCCGCGGATGACGTTGGCGAGAGCCGCACCCAGCAGGATGGGCATCAGGATGCTCGCGAACGCGAAACCCCGGTCCCAGAAGGCACGCCAGAGTTCGTCCTGGACGTGGGAGCGGTACTCGATGGAAATGCCACGAATGATCAGGGTCCACACCACCATGAACATGGCTAGGTAGAAGCCCGAGAAGCCTGCCGCCAGCGTGCGCGGGAAGGCCAGGAACATCGCGCCCCCGCCCGCCAGCAGCCACACTTCGTTGCCATCCCAGAGGGGGCCGATGGCGCCCAGCACCTGCCGCCGCTCTTCGTTGGTCTTGGCCACGAAGAGGTGCAGGATGCCAGCGCCGAAGTCGAAGCCATCCATCACCGAGTAGATGGCCACCATCACGGATACGAGCCAGAACCAGAGCATTTCCATGGGGGACTCCAGATTGTTGGGGAAGGGAGAACCACGAATCTCAGGAATCCAAATGAATCTTCACGAATGAGATTCGTGCTGATTTGTCCTAATTCGTGTGATTCGTGGTTGCCTCTTTCGCAGGTCCGTGCGAGATCTCCCGCAGGATCAGGAAGGCCGACAGGAACCAGAGCACCACGTAGAGGCCCGCGAAACCCAGCGACGTGAAGATCGTCTGGCCTGCGTGGACCATCTCGCTGGAGCCTTCGCTGGTGCGCATGAGGCCGTAGATGAGCCAGGGCTGCCGTCCCAGCTCCGCCACCATCCATCCGGCCGTGTTGGCGATGAAGGGGAACGGGAAGGCCAGCATCAGCACCCACAGCAGCGGCCGGGTGTGCTCGAGGCGCTCCTTCCACAGGAGCAGCACGGAAAGCCCCATGATGCCGATGAAGATCGTGCCGAGCCCCACCATGATGTGGAAGCTGTAATAGAGCAGCTCGATGTTGGTGGGCCACTGATCCTGCGGAAATTCGTTGAGGCCCTTCACATTGCTGGAGAAGGAGCCGTAGGCGATGAAACTCAATGCACCGGGCATCTTGATGGGATTGTCCAGCTTCTGCTCGGCGACATTGGGCTGGCCGATGAAATTGAGCTCCGCGTAGGTTCCGCTCTGGAAGCGGCCTTCCATGGCGGCGAGGGAGACGGGCTGGTACTTCGCCACCATCTTGCCCTGGTGATCACCGGAAGGAAACGCCACGATGAGGCTCGTCAGAAGGCCCGCGATGACACCCACGCGCAGGGTGGCCCGGGCGTGTTCCGTGTGGATGCCCTTCAGCGCCCAGTAGGCGCCTACGGCCGTGACGAAGAAGGAGCCCGTCACCGCAGCGCCCATCATGTTGTGGAAGTACTGGGCCAGGGCCCAGGGATTGAGCAGGAAGGACCAGAAACTTTCCACCTGGAGTGTCCGGATGTTCTCGGCGCTCGTGGCGATCGTGTATCCGATGGGGTGCTGCATGAAGGCGTCCGTGGCCACGATGAAGTAGCCGGAGAGCCAGCTGCCGATGAACAGCGCCCAGGCCGCGAGGTAGTGGAGCTTCGGCCCGATCTTCTTCTCGCTCCAGATGAGCAGGCCCAGGAAGGAGCTTTCCAGGAAGAAGGCGAACATGCCTTCCATGCCCAGGGTCTGGCCGATGACGCCGCCGGAGAAGTGGCTGAAGCGGGCCCAGTTGGTCCCGAACTGGAATTCCATGGGAATGCCCGTCACCACGCCCGTGGCGAAGTTGATGCCGAAGACGCGGATCCAGAACCGCGCGAGGTCCTGGTAGCGCTCGTTCCCGGGCGATTTCCCCAGCGTCTTGAAGACGACAATGAGCAGCGCCAGGCCCATCGTCAGCTGCGGGTAGAGGTAGTGGAACGCCGCCGTGAACCCGAACTGGAGGCGGTGCCAGAAGAGGGGATCGCCCATGGTGGACTCCTCGAGGTGCAGAACTGAAGGGAGCTTAGGGGCCGCGTCAAAATCAACTGCAGTTCAACTGATTTTGCTGCGGCCCATTATGCCGGTGCTGAGACTGATTGTTCGAGTTATTTTGAGGCGACGGCTCAGAGGCTGCCGCGGAATGGAAAATGGATTATTTCGATTCCGCCATGCCTGTTTGGCGTTTGAAGGAACGAAGTCGGCTGCGTGCGGAACCCGGGTGACGGAAGTCTTCCGGTGTGTCCACCTCTGGGACGCTCACCGAGAACGCTTCGTTCCCGTGATCTCAATCACAAGGATCGATGCCCGAGGGATGTCCCCGCTTCGTCCACACCACCCGCTGCGGCAGTGGCATGGAGATGCCCTCAAGCTTGAAGCGGATCAGGATCCGGCGGCGCAGTTCCCGGGCCACTTCCCACTGGCTGCCAGGGGCCGTCTTGGTGAGGGTCCGAATCGTGAAGCCCGTGGCGTTCATGACCTCGATGCCCCGCACATCCGTCGCTTCCAGCACGGTTTCGGGGAAATCGGCCAGCAGTTCCACACCGATGGAACGGAGCACATCCATGACGTGATCCGCGTCCTGATCATTGTGGATCTCAATGTCCACCAAGGCTCGCGCGTAGTCCTTGCTCAGGACCACTACCTGGTTGATGGTGCCGTTGGGCAGGTAGTGAGCCTTCCCTTCCAGATCTCGGATCAACGTGATCCGCAGGGTCATCTTCTCCACCGTGCCCGTGTGCTTGTCGTCCACGCTGATGATGTCGCCCACGCCGAACTGGTTCTCCATGAGCATGAAGAAGCCCGCGATGATGTCCTTTACCAGCGTCTGGGCGCCGAAGCCCAGGGCCACGCCAGCCACGGCGGAACCCGCCAGGAGCGGTTGGATGTTCACGCCGAATTCCTGCAGAGTCATCAGCACGAAGAAGGCCACCACCAGCACGCGCGCGGCGTTCTTCAGCACCGAGCCCAGGGTTTTCGCGCGGCGTTCCGCCTCCGTCGTCACGCCGGTGCCAGCGCCGCCCACAGCACGGCGCACGGCCTTGGCCACCAGGTTCACGGCCCAGAGGATCAAGAAACAGGTGGTCAGGACCAGGACCAACTTTTCGAGCTTGGCCCAGCCGATCTGCTCGAACCAGGTGGCGAGCGCGTCGAGACGCGTACCGATCGCAAGACCCATGGACAGTATCCCCTCTAAACACAGGACGCGGCCCAAAGCCGCGTCCTGAGATCATACCAGTGTCGGGAAAGAAGCGAGGCCAGCCTCTATTTCACCCAGGGTTCGCCCACGGGCAGGATGTCCCTTCCGGCCACATCGAGGTAGACGATGTGGGCCATGATGTACCAGGCGCTGAAGGCGCAGAGCATCAGCTCGTAGCCCGCGATCTTGTTGATGAAGGGATCGAAGAAGTGGCCGATGACCAGGAGGATGAAGCCGATCAGGAGCAGCGTGAAGGTGACCGCGAGGGCCTTGCTGACGCGCAGGCTGCCGATCCAGAGGATCGCCGTGAAGAGGGTGAAGGCCACCAGGAACCAGGCGATATCGGTGTCGCTGCTCTTGTAGATATCGAAGCGCTTGCCCAGGAGGATCAGGGCGAAGGCGATCCAGAAGGCGCCGTAGCCCGTGAAGGCGCAGTAGCCGAAGTTGTTGCCGGTCTTCATCTCCTGAAAGCCCGCGACGAGCTGGGTCAGACCGCCGAAGATGAGCGCCAGGGCGAGGACGGGACCGGGGCCCGCCCAGCCGACGTTGACGAACTGGAGCACGAGGGTGGTCAGGCCGAAGCCTGCGAGACCCACGACAGCGGGGTTTCCCTGTTTAGTTTGAGACATGGCATTCCTTTCGTAGGGCGCGTATCTGGACGCAAACGTTGCATGGATAAAAGCTGCTGGAAGTGCAGGCTTGGCTTGACCGATCCGCGCTGGCACTGCCCCGTGCTGCGCAGAATCTCCACTTTACCAAGTGGAAAGAACCCTGTCCAAGGGAGCTCAGCACAATTCCACTGGCCGTCGATGGATCAGATGCGCCTGGAGAAAAACTCCAGGCCCAGCGGGATCCCATCGGAACCGACTCGGAAATTGCGGTCACACACTGTGTTCACCCCTCCTGACGAAGGCAAATGTCAGCGGTGTCGATGATCAGGCAATCGTTCCCAGTCAGTGGACCTTGCGGAAGTGGATCAGGGTTCCTCCTGCAGGCGCCGCATGGGCCGTGCGAGCCGTGCGCCTGCCTGATTGAGAGCGAGGCCCACCAGCACCAGTACGGCTGCCGTAAGTTTCCAACCCGTCAAGGATTCGCCCAGGAAGAGGATTCCCGAGAGCATCCCGAAGACGGGCACCAGGAGCGAGAAGGGCGCCACCGTGTTCGCCGGGTACCGGTGCAGAAGGCGCGACCAGGCCGCAAAACAGAAGAGGGTAGCGGGATAGGCCAGGAACAGGAGGATGGCCACGGACCGCCAGGACAGGGCGGACAGGGAACGCGCCAGTTCAGCGGATCCCTCCTGCGCCCAAGCGGCGATGAGCAGGACGGGCGCCGCCAGAAGGCTGTTCCAGGCCACCAGGGACAGCACATCGACGTCTCCCATCCGCTTCGTGAAGAGGTTTCCCAAAGCCCAGGAGAGACCGGCGGCAAGCACGAGGGCGAAGCCCAGGAAGGAACCCGCGGCCCCTGCATGGAGGCCCACCAGCGCAAGGCCCGCGAGAGCGATGACGGCTCCGCCAGCCTGCGCGGAACGGGGCCGCTCGCCCAAGTGCAGCGCAGCAAGTCCGAACGTGAAGAAGGCCTGGCACTGGATGACCAGGGAGGCAAGCCCTGCGGGCAAGCCGGCGCGAATGCCCGCAAAGAGGCATCCGAACTGGAGGACGAACATGCAGAGGGCGTGCCCAGCCAGGATGGGCCAAGGCGCTCTGGGGCGCGGCCGAAGGAACACGAGCGGAAAGGCCGCTAAGGCGAACCGGAGCCCCGCCAGGAGCAGGGGTGGCATGCCCCGCAGTCCCCAGGCGATGACCGCGTAGTTGAAGCCCCAGATCAGCACCACCGACAGGGCCAGCAGGATATGACGGAGCTTCATGGGGCGGGCGTCACGCCCAGGCCGGGTCCCTCGGGCAAGGTCATGCGGGAGCCTTCGTAGCGGAGACCTACATACGGATCGTTAGCGATGAGCAGGGGACCATCGAGATCCACGTAGTCGCAGAGCGGCGCCAGATGGGCCGCCGCAGTGACGGCCACGGAGGTTTCCACCATGCAGGAGAGCATGACGCACATGTCGTGGGCCCGGGCCGTGTGAATGGCCCGCAGGGCTTCGCGAATCCCTTCGGTCTTCATGAGCTTGACGACCACGCCGTCCACGGAACCCGCGAGCCGCGCCACATCGCGGCTGGTCCGCACGCTCTCATCGGCCACGATGGGCACCTTCACGCCTTCTTGGCGCAGGCGTTGCCGCAGCCAGCGGAAGCCCTCCACATCCTCTGCGGCGAGGGGTTGCTCCACCAGCTCCAGACCATGCTCCGCCAGGCGAGGAATGAGACGCGCGGCTTCCTCGCGGCTCCAGCCGGCGTTCGCATCCACCCGCAAGGTCGCGTCGGTGGCTTTGCGGATGGCGGTGACGATCTCCTCGTCCCGGCCACTCCCTAGCTTGATCTTGATGATCGGATAGCCCGATTCCTTGGCCCGGCGCGCCATCACCTCGGGCTCGTCGATGGCGATGGTGAAGGAAGTGAGAGGCAGCGCACGCGGGTTCAGCCCGAAGAGACGATAGAGGGGCTGACCCAGGCGCTTGCCCCAAAGATCGTGGAGGGCGATGTCCACGGCGGCGCGAGCAGCCTTGGAGCCCGCCGGCAGGCGAGCCAGCACCGCATCCAGGTCGAAGGGATCATCCCCCAGATCCGGCACCCGGGCGAGGTAGTCGAGGATCACCTCCTGGGTCTCGCCGTAATAGACCACCGCGGGTGCTTCGCCAATTCCTTCATCCAGGCGTACCAGAACGTTGTACCTGTGGCTGAAAGTGCCATGGGCAATCTTGAACGGAGTCTTCAATTCCAGGGTGAGGGGTTCCCAACTGAGTCTCATGCGGGCTCCTGCCGGATCAATGGATAGCTGCGGGCCTCCGGCAACTGATAGTGCCACCACTCCTCGTCGAGGCTCTGGAACCCGGCCTGGGTCATGAGGTCCAGGAGCAGCGAGCGCTGCCCTTGGAGCTCCTCGGGCAGACCACGGTAAGAGTGATGGGAGGCCTCTTCCATGGCATCGAAGGGCGTTCCCATGTCCAGCTCCCTACCGTCGGCGTCCACCAGCGTCACGTCCACGGCGGTGCCCCGGCTGTGGTTGGAGCCTCGTTTGGGGTCGGCGATGTACCGCGGATCCGAGATGTAACCGCAAAGCACCTCGTGGGCTTGAGGCGGGCGATAGGCGTCCAGCAGCTTCAGGCGGAAACCTGCCTGCAAGGTCAACTCGGCCGCTCGCCGGAGCTTCGGCTCCAGGTCCCGGTGCACCCAGCAACGGTTATTCGCGTAGATGGGCTGCCCTGTGAAGTTCTTCTCGCTCGCATAGGCCAATTCCACCAGTACGCCGTGGCGCTCCGGCGTGATCTCCACCAGTGCCTCCATGCCTGGATCTAGGCTTCCTGGCGTCATTCCCCGGTCTCCTCCAACTGCATCAGGTCCCCGATGGTCTGCCGGCGCCGAATCAAGCGTTCCTGCTTCCCATCGAGGAGCACCTCGGGCGCCAGAGGCCGGCTGTTGTAGTTCGAAGACATGGCCGCACCATAGGCACCCACATCGTGGAAGACCAGCAGATCGCCCACTCGGGCGGTGGGGAGTGTTCGGGGCAGGAGCAGCCCTCCCTCTTTCTGCGTGAACACATCACCGGATTCGCAGAGAGGTCCTGCCACCGCGGTCTTCCTGGACTCACGGGGTTCCTGATCGAAGGGCAACACCGAGATGGCGTGATAACTGCCGTACATCGAAGGCCGCATGAGGTCGTTGAAGCCCGCATCCACCAGAGCGAAGTGGTTCCGGCCCATGAACTTCGTGGCCCGTACCTCGGCGACGAGCAGGCCGGATTCCGCCATGAGGTAGCGGCCGGGTTCGATCTCCAGGCTCACGGGGTGGCCCAGGAAGGAAGCGATGTCCTGCCGCGCGGCATCCCAGAGACCAAAGTAGTGCTCGGTGTCCACCACGGGATCGTTGCTGTGGTAGTTCACCGTGAGCCCTCCCCCGGTCGAGATGGCCCTCATGTCATGTCCCGCGGATTTCACCAGGGAAGCCATGGTGTAGCAGACCTGCTCCAGGTGGCCGTAGTCCACGCCCGAACCGATATGCATGTGGAGCCCCACCAAATCGAGGCTGTACTTCTGGACCATCTGGATGGCCTGGGGAAGGTCCGTATGCCAGATGCCGTGCTTGCTGTGCTCGCCTCCGGTGTTCACCTTGTTGTGGTGGCCGTGACCAAAACCGGGGTTGATGCGCAGCCAGACAGGATGCCCCGGCGCCTTCTCGCCGAGCTGCTGCAGCATGTCGATGGAGCCTGCATTGACCGGGATCCGGTGCTCCATCACCTTCGCGATGGTGCTGCGGTCGATGACATCCGCAGTGAACACGATCTCTGCGTCCTCGCCGCGGGAGGTAAAGCCGGCGGCCAGTGCCCGATCGATCTCTCCGGAGGACACAGCGTCCACCAGCACGCCTTCTTCGCGCATGAGACGGAGAATGTGGACGTTGGAACAGGCCTTCTGGGCATAGCGGATCGTGTCGAACGACTTCAGGGCCGCGATGCGTTTGCGGATGATGGTGGCATCGTAGATCCAGAGCGGCGTTCCATGGCGCTCGGCGAGACGGGCGATTCGTGGAGCATCCAGGGACGTCTGCATGATGGTGAACCTCGTTTAAAATGGCGTCTTTGCAGCATGCCCGAGGCCTAGGCCCCGGAATAATAGTACTTGTTGTGGGATCGATACACAGGTGATATGCCTTTCGAGGCACGTCCGGTTGTCGGGAAAACCCAAGGACGGTTGTGTCTGCGGAATGGCTACGGTGTCAGGGGATCTGCGCCACGATCCGGATCCTGCAGGCTGGGCCCACCCGCTCCAGGATCTCCAGAAGATCATCCCGGGAAAGCGCCACGCAGCCCGCGGTGGACGGATAGCCAGGACCCGCGACATGGATGAAGATGGCGCTCCCAAGGCCGGGCACTACCGGTTCGTCGTTGTAGCCGATGGCGACCACCAGATCGTAGAGACTGTCCTTGTCGCGCCATAGCTCCTCGTGGTGGCCGGGATAGGGCAAGTGGACCGGACGGTTGTACAAGGGATCGTCCGGGTCGTCGCACCAGCCGTCCTCGCGCGTCATGGCGGTGGAGGGCAGTGCCGTACGGAGGGTTCCGATCCGGTCGGACCGGTAGTAGACCCGGCGCAGGGTGAAGACTCCTGCCGGCGTACGGCCATCCCCTTCTCGTTTTTCCCCTTCCCGGGCCACACCGCTCCGTCCCACGGCGCAACGATACGTTTTGCCCTGCCACGCAAGCACCCAGACCCCGGAACTGGACCGGCTCACCGTCAGAGTGTCATCGGCAGGTGCTGCAAGCAGCCGTGCGGACACCAGGAGGATGGTCATCCACTTCAGGATCGGCCGGAGCACTGCGACGTATCGATTCATGTCCTCGCCTCCATCAGGCGCGTCAGCGTAACGAGACCGTAATGCGTGGAACCCTCGCATGGATGCGGGTGGAGCAGTCCACCTGGGTCATGCGGCAGAGGATTGCCAGTTCGTGAAGGCCAATGGACTCCGCGCCTTGACGACCCACCAGGACGACCTCTTCGCCTACCGGGAAAGGCCTCGGCAAGCGGACCATGAGCTGGTCGAGGCAGAGTTGCCCGACCACGGGACAACGCTCGCCACCGATGAGAACATGATGGCCCGGCACCCGTGCCAGTCCATCCCCGTAGCCCACCGGCACGACACCGACGAACTCGTCTCCGCGCGTCACGTAGGTCTGCCCGTAGCCCACGCCCCAACCACCTGGGAGCCTTCGACAGGAAACGAGCTGGGCCTTCCATGCCAACGCCGGGCGGTACTGGACTGGAAGCGGGCGATCCGGGCGGATCCGGATCCCCAGGATGACGTTCCCCACCCGCACCAGATCGTGGCGGGTCCGCGGCAGGAAGTAGGCGGCCGCGGAGTTTGCGAGATGGGCCCACCGGGGCCGGAGGCTCGCTCCCTCCAGAGCCCGGAGGGCAGCCTCGAACCTGTCTGCCTGAAGATCGTTGAGGGGATGAACCTCGTCGGCAACAGCCATATGGCTGAAGATGCCATCGACCTGCAGCCGGGTCTCCCGAGCCGCCTCGGTGGCAAAAGGCACGGCCTCCTCCGCCAAAACCCCCAACCGCCCCATGCCGGTATCGAGCTTCAGGTGCACGCGCAGGGGCTGCCCGGCAGCCCGCGCGCGGGCTGCGTACAGACTGAGGGCTTCTCGGTTGTGGAGCGTGAGGGTGACTTCCTGGGCCAGAGCCTCGTCCACTTCCGTCGTGGTGACCGCACCGAGCACCAGCAGAGGAGCCTGAATCCCCGCCTGTCTCAGCGCCCGCGCTTCCCCGTAACGCGCCACGCCGAGCCAGGTGGCTCCGCCGGCGAGCGCGGCTTTGGCCACGTCCACGGCACCATGACCATAGGCATCGGCCTTCACGATGGCCATCAGCGGAGTGCCCGTGTCCCGAATGACATGGCGGCTGTTTTCCTCCACAGCCGCCGGATCGATCTCGACCCACGTGGGGTGCACCGCCTTGGCGGCACCGCTCGAGATCCCTTCCCTCACGAAAGCGGGAAGTGACAGGCCCAAATGCGGTTTCCTTCCGAGGCCGCGGGCGGATCGACCTCCGCACAGACAGCCTTCGCATAGGGACAACGGGTCCTGAAGCGGCAGCCGGAGGGCAGGTTGATGGGACTGGGGATCTCTCCTTCCAGCAGGAGCTTCTCGCGGTTCCGCAAGCGTGGATTGGGGATGGGCACGGCGGAGGTCAGGAAGCGGGTGTAGGGATGCTTCGGCGAGGCGAAGAGGTCCTCCGTGCGGCCCATTTCCACCATCTTCCCCAGGAACATGACGCCGACACGCGGCGCGAAGTGCCGCACCACCGACAGGTCGTGGGTGATGAAGAGGTAGGTCAGCTTGAACTGGGACTGGAGGTCCCCGAGCAGGTTGAGGACCTGGGCCTGGATGGACACGTCCAGGGCGGAGAGGGGCTCGTCGCACACGATGAACTCGGGATTCAGGGCGAGGGCCCGGGCGATGCCGATGCG
>DCFP01000058.1:18278-27913 GCA_002319925.1 Holophagaceae bacterium UBA1801
CGATGCCGATGCGCTGCCGCTGCCCCCCCGAGAACTCGTGGGGATAGCGCCGGATGCCGTCGGCGCGCAGCCCGACCACCTTCATGAGCTCGAGCACCCGGGCTTCCCGTTCCTTCCGGTTTCCCTTCCCGTGGGTCGCCAGGGGCTCTGCGATGATGTCCCCCACCCGCATGCGTGGGTCGAGGGAAGCGTAGGGATCCTGGAAGATGATCTGCATCCGTGTGCGCATGCGCCGAAGAACCTCAGGCTTCAGCGTCGCAAGGTCTGTCCCGTTCAGGGTCACGGAACCTGCGGTGGGCTTCACCAACTGCAGGATCGTCCTTCCCAAGGTGCTCTTGCCGCAACCGGATTCGCCCACCAGCGCGAAGGTCTCCTGCCGCGTGATATCGAAGCTGACATCGTCCACGGCCTTGATGACGCGGTGTTCGGTTCCGAACATCCCGGATTTCACGGGAAAGTATTTCTTCAGGTGGGTGATGGAGAGCAGGGCTTCGCTCATGGCCGCACCGCCTTGCCTTCGAAGTTCCAGCACCGGGCCGTGTGCTCCGACCCCAGATCAAACAAGGGCGGTACCTTTTCCCGGCATATATCCCGCGCCATGGGGCACCGGGGATGGAACCGGCAGCCGGTGGGGAGGTGCAGGAGGTTGGGTACCATGCCAGGAATGGTCCGCAGGCGACCTTCCGAACCCATGGAAGCCTCTGTCCCCGGGATGGAGCCCATGAGTCCCAGCGTGTAGGGATGGCTGGGCTGCTCGAAGAGGGCGAAGATGCCAGCCTCCTCCACGACCTCGCCCGCGTACATGACCACCACGCGGTCGCACAATTCGGCCACGACCCCGAGATCGTGGGTGATCAGGATGATGGCCGTGTGGAGCCGCTCGCGCAGGTCCCGCATCAGATCCAGGATCTGGGCCTGGATGGTCACATCCAGTGCGGTGGTGGGCTCGTCGGCGATGAGGAGCTTCGGTTCGCAGACAAGAGCCATGGCGATCATCACCCGCTGGCGCAGCCCCCCCGAGAGCTGGTGCGGATAGCTGTCCAGCCGCGTCTCCGGTTCGGGAATACCTACCAGCCGGAACATCTCGAGGGTCTTCTGCCGCGCCTGCTCCCGGCTGACCGGCCGATGCAGGAGGATGGCTTCGCTCACCTGATGTCCCACCGTGTGGACGGGATTCAACGAGGTCATGGGTTCCTGGAAGATCATGGCGATCTCGTTGCCGCGGATTTCGCACATGGTGCCGTAATCCGCCTTGGCCAGATCGCGGCCCTCGAAGAGAATTCGGCCTTCCACGATCCTCCCCGGCGGAGACACCAGCCCGAGGATGGACAGGGAAGTGACGCTCTTACCGCAGCCCGATTCGCCCACCAGACCGAGGATCTCGCCCGGCCGGACGGAGATCGTGACGCCACTGACGGCGGGTACGACCCCCTTCGAGGTGAAGAAGGAAGTGCTCACCTTCTCCATGGAAAGCAGCGTGTCGCTTGAGTTCATCTCGGATTCCCGTCGTGATTCATTGTTTCATGTAGGGGTCGAGGGCATCCCTGAGGCCGTCACCCATGAAGTTGAACGCCAACGCGGTGAACAGAATGAAAACACCCGGAGAGATGGCGATCCATGGCGCAGAGAAGAGGTACTCCTTCCCGCTGGTGATGATGAGGCCCCAGCTAGGCGTGGGGGGCTGCGCCCCAACCCCCAGGAAGCTGAGGCTGGCTTCCGAAAGGATGGCTCCCGGAATGCCCATAGTGAACAACACGATCAAGGCGGGCAGACAGTTCGGAAGGATGTGCCGCACCATGATCACGCGATTGCGCACACCGACCGCCCGGGCTGCTTCCACGAACTCCTTCTCCTTCAGGGAGAGCACCTGGGAACGGACCACCCGTGCCGTGCCAGCCCACCCCACGACGGCCAGAGCGATGAAGATGTTCAGCAGCGAGGCGCCCAAGGTGTACATGATCGCCATGGCGAGCAGGAGGGAGGGGAACGCCATCACGATGTCGCACAGGCGCATGATGGCCATGTCCACCTTGCCCCCGTAGTATCCAGAGATCAGCCCCAGCGAAGTCCCGATGGTCATCGACAGCAGGGTCGGGATGATGCCGACCTCCAGCGAGATGCGGGTCCCGTAGAGAATGCGGGTGAGGAGGTCTCTGCCGAACTGATCCGTCCCGAGCCAGTGCGCCCGGGAAGGCGCCTGGGTCATGAGATCCAGATCGATCGCCAGGGGATCGTACGGACTCAGCCGGGGCGCGAAGATAGCCAGGAAGAACAGCACCAGCACGATGATCGCTCCCAGAGTGGCGAGGCGATTCCGGCGGTAGGCCGTCACGAGGTCCCTCAGCATGGAAGCCGGAGGAGCAGCAATGTCCTCTTCCTCCCAGATAGCGGCTTCATTTCCAACGTTCGTGTTCTTCGCGTTCAGCTCTTGCATCGTGGCCTCGCGCTCAGTTGACCTTGATCCGCGGATCAAGGAAGGCGTACAGGATGTCAGCGGTCAGGTTCCCCAGGACCACCAAGAGAGTCTCGAAGAGGACGGTGCCCTGGAGCAGCGGCATGTCGCGAGCCTGGATGGCATTCACGGCGATCCGCCCGACCCCGGGGATGCCGAAAACGCTCTCCGTGAGGATCGCCCCTGAAAGCAGACCGGCCACCTGGATGGCCATCACCGTGACCACGGGCAATAGTGAGTTCTTGAGGGCGTGCTTGAAGATGACCGGCAGTTCGCGCAACCCTTTGGCCCGCGCCGTCCGGATGTAGTCGTTGCGCATGACCTCCAGAAGACTGGAACGGGTCAGGCGGGCGATCGTTCCGGCACTGCTCCACCCCAGGACGACGGCGGGCATGATGACGTACTTCCAGCTGCTGAACCCGGCGACCGGCAGCCAGCCCAACTTGACGGCGAAGCACCACTGGAAGAGGAGCGCAGACCAGAAGATCGGCATGGAGACGCCCATCAAGGAGAACCCCATGAACAGGTTGTCCGGCAAGGAATACTTCTTCACCGCCGAGAGGATGCCCGCGGGAATGCCCACAATCCAGGCGAAAAGGGCGGCCCAGAGCGCGAGTACGAACGTGGTGGGGAAGGCGCCCAGGATGAGAGCGGCAACCGGTCGCTGGAGCTTGTAGGACTCGCCCAGATCCCCCCGCAGCGCCCCGAAGAGGAACCGGAAGTAGCGGATGAAGGCGGGATCGTCCAGGTGCATCTGGGCCCGGACCCGGGCGACGACATCCACGCTGATGTGTTCCTTCATCATCAGCGCGACGGGGTCTCCGGGCACGACGTTCAGCAGCACGAAGATGATGATCGTGATCCCGATCATGATGGGGATCGAGATGAGCAGACGCTTGAGGATGAACCTTGCCATCTGGCTAGCCTCCCACTGACGCCAGTTTCCGAGGAGTGCACCCCGGGGAAGCATTTCCGGCTCCCCCGGGGCTTGAAGAACTATTGGGCCTAATCGACGCGAGCCTCATAGAACGGCAGATCGGACCAGCCGTTCCAGGGGATCACGAACTTCTTGACCCGGGGCTGCACCACATAGAGGTGCTTCGCGGAGAACATCGGCAGCCAGGCGGCCTGGTCGATGACGATCTTCTTCTCAAGGTCGTTGTACAGCTTGGCGCGCTTAGCGAAGTTGGTTTCCGCGCGACCCTTCTCGAGCAGGTCGAAGTTCGCCTGGTCGATGTTGTTGTAGGAGCGTGCCACGGTCCCCTTGGGCCCGAAGAAAGTGTAGAAGAAATTGTCGGGATCGTTGTAGTCGGCCGACCAGACGTTGGTGTACATCGGGAGCTTGCCTTCCTTGCGGGTGGCGTAGAAGGCGGCTTCGTCCATCTGCTTCAGCGTCACGCGGAAGCCGGATTTCTGCACCATCTGCTGGATGACTTCGCTCATCTTCTGCCACTGGGAACCCGTGCTGGAGACCAGGGCGATTTCCATGTCCACGCCGTTGGGATAGCCGGCCTGAGCCAGCAGCTTCTTGGCCTGGTCCGGGTCGTACGGGATTTTGGTCTGATTCGGGTTGTAGTGGATCAAGCCGGTGGGTGCGATGCCATTCTCGAGCTGGCCCTGGCCGTAGTAGAGCTTGTCGAGGATGAGCTTGCGGTCGACGGCCATCTGGAAGGCCTTTCGGACCCGGACATCATCGAAGGGTTTGATCTTCTGGTTGAACGTGTAGTAGTAGATCCCGGCCCGAGGTCCGGAGAGGACCTGCTTGCCCCACTTGGGGCTGGACGTGAAGTAGGGGATCTGGGAGATGGCGAAGTCGCAGTCGAAAATGTCGATCTCGCCGGATTCGAAGAGCATGCGCATGGTCTCGGAATCGGTGATGATCCTGATGACGAGCTTGTCGATCTGCGGGCGCCCGCGCCAGTAGTTGGGGTTGGCCACCAGGGTGTGGTGATCGTTGAGGGTCCACTCCTTCATGATGAAGGGGCCGGAACCGCATGTCGTATCGGCCGTGAGACCGTACTTGTTGCCCAGGGGGCGCGTGAACTTCTCGCTCATGATGGAGCACTGCGGGGCGGCCAGAATGGCGAGGAACGGCACGAAGGCGTTCTCGAGGGTGATCTGCACCGTGTATTTGTCGAGGGCCTTCAGTCCGGCGGTGGTCTGAGCCTTGCCCGCCATGCGGTCCTGGGCGCCTGCGATGAAGTCAAGCGCATCCGTGTTCAAGGCCTTGGTGGCGGGATCCAGCATGCGATCGAAGGTGTAGACGACATCCTGGGCGGTGACCTCCTCGCCGTTATGGAACTTCGCGCCTTTGCGGAGATGCAGGGTATAGACCTTGCCGTCCTTGGAGATCTCCCACTTGGTGGCCAGGCCGGGCACCAGCGCGGACTTGGCGGGGCCTGTCGTGACGCACTCGATGAGGCGGTCGTAGACATTGAACGGAATCATGTAGTCACTGGTGTTCATCTGCATATCGGAGGTCTTCGGTTCCTCGTTGTATGCGATGGTGAGCACCTTTTCGGCGGCGGTCGCGAGCATGGAGCAGGCGCCGAGAGCCACGGCAGCAAGTGAGACCAGGATGGAGGCCCAGCCCTTCCTTGCGTGAATCCTGCATCTTGTCATCCAAGATTTCATAACGGATCCCTCCTTCTGTGAATGAAGTTGCCGTAGCATGCGCCCCGGTCAATAGCTCGACAAATAGCTTTTTATGGGTCACCGATTCAGTTCTGATATGTCGATTCCACAGCGATGCGATCCCCAAGAAGTGCGCCTCTCAGGGCAATGCCGAGCTCATGAACACTCGCCGGAATTGGGTCTTCCAGGTGTTCATGTGGAGAGGGTCGGACCAGAACCGGATGCGTCCTCCCTGCAAACTGAGCGAGCCCCCTTTCGGGAATCGCTGCTCCGTCAGCCCGGGCTCGAAGAGCTCGGCGACCTTGAAGTGATACAGGTAGCCGTAATCCACTTCCTCTCCAGGGTTGGTGTTGTGGATGAACGTCGCCCGGATGGCGGGATGCTTGGCCAGCACCTCGTAGTAGGCGGTGACCATCGAGTAGGCGTCGTAGCACAGCGCCGCGCCATCGTGGATGCCCCGGAGGTTCCGGTCCACGAACCTGCGCACATTCTCGTCCGTGTCGTACTTCTCCATGACCAGGCAGAGCAGGGCCAGATTGACTTTGCCGGCTCCGGAAAGGGCGAACTGTTCGAAAATGGCATCCTCGCTGTGCACAGCGCTCGCGAGCTGCCGGAACATGTCCACCAGCACCGGCGCGTGCGCCCGCTGCAGCTGGCTGCCGGTGAAGGGAGGCCACGACCGGTCCCCGCAGGAGATGGGATAGGCGATGAGGGCGCCTTCTCCATTGGGCAGCGCGTCCCCCACTTCGCGCCGGTCCTCCGCGGTGGCGTCTGAGTAGTCCACGATCCCGTCGCCATGCAATACGAAGAAGATCCGGGTCACATGATCGGCGTTCCCCACAAACCAGACCCGGGTATAGCGAAAGATTTCTTCGGTCCCCGCGAGCTGGACCTCGGCGCCGTTCTCGAGACGGAGCGAAGCCGGGCCGGGGGCTTGGGCCCATGCGCCAACCGCTGCCAGGAGCAGGAGGCCGGCCAGCCGCAGCCCTCGCCCGCGGGCCGCACGATTCATGCGCCCGCCAGGCCGATGGCGGCTCGCAGTCCCTGGTACGCGGCGGGCATGTCCGGCGCCTCGAACTCGATGGTGCGGCCATCCAGCCGTTTCGCGCCAGGCAGCAGGCCAGCCATGTCTCCCATCTGGCTCGTGACGAACTCGATCCGGATGATGACGGGCCTCGTCACGGGAATGGGCTTGGGTCCGTTCCCCGAGAGGAAGGCCTTCGCGGCGCGGTGAGCGGCTTCCCGGATGAGGCGGCCCGTCACGACGGGAGGCAGGCAACAGGCGGCGTTTCGTCCGCAGGCGGTCTTCACGACCACCGTCTCCAAACCTGGAATCCACTCGTGAGCTTCCGCGGCCACGGACTGGTCTCCGGTGACCAGCAGCACGGGCACCCCGAACGCGCCGCACACCGAACCGTTGAGTCCCGTCTCACCCATGAGCCGACCGTTCAGCCAGGCGTTGGCGACCCGGGAAGCGGACCAGGTGTGGTCGAGCACAGCGTGCTTCGAACCCGCCCGGGCGTGGTAGCCCACGAAGAACGCAGCAGCCACTCCCTCCTGGACACTCTGCACCATGGAGAAGGGGGAAGGCGTTCCTGTGTTCAGCTGGGCCGCCGGGTGCAGCTCTTCGATGAGGACATTGCCGCTGTTCCAGTGGCCATCGCTCACCACGATGTCCTGGAATCCTGCCTCCAGGGCCCCTTCGATGGCCGCATTGACGTCGGCCGTAAGCAGGTGCCGGAAGCGCTGGTATTCGGCAGCCTTGGGGTCCACCTGTTCCCAGCTCACGACGCCGGTTGCGCCTTCCATGTCCACGGCAATCATTAGTTTCATAAGATTCCCTCCATCAGGATGGGCGGAGATTTCCCCGCCTCTCAATCGACCAACGCGCTCTCCACGATTTCCAGGGAAGCCTCATCCGCGTCCATGACCGCCTCCACGCCGAACGGAAACGTGACCATGGGAGCGCAATGACCCGCCTGGAGCCCCATCATCACCGGCTTCCCGGAATCCACCAGGAGGTCGTTGAAGATTTCCAGCAGGTCGAGCGACGGCTTGTCCTTCTTGGCCACGCAATTGTTCCAGTCCCCCAGCAGGATCCCGGCGCACACGTCGAATTTTCCGGCGAGTCTCAGCTGGGTGAGCATCCGGTCCACGCGATAGGGCTCTTCGTCGATGTCTTCGAAAAAGAGGATCCGGCCTCGCGCATCGATCTCGTAGGGTGTCCCCATGGTCGCAGCCACCAGGGAGAGGTTGCCTCCGATGACCGGTCCCCGGGCTCTGCCACCGGCAAGGGGCTTCATCGGTGGCCGGTCGGGAGGATTCTCGAGCCGGCCCAGGGGCTTGCTGGACATGAGGGCGTCGAGCCAGCTCCGGGTTGTGAATGCATCCCCTTCCAGGAGAGTGTCCGACACGCCCATGGGGCCGTGGAAGGTCGGCAGCTGGCAGCAGCGATCGAGGGCGAGGTGAAGGCCCGTGATATCGCTGTAGCCGACGAAGGGCTTGGGGTTGTGTCCGATCAAGGCGTAGTCCAGGCCGTCGAGGATCCTCGGCGTGCCGTAGCCCCCCTTCAGGCAGACGATTCCCGCCACTGAGGGATCGGCGAAGAAGGCGTTCACCTCCTGGGCCCGGAGGGAGTCCCGGCCAGCAAGGTAGCCATGGACGGAACGGCAGCTGTCCCCGAGCTTCACGCGAAAGCCATTGCGGACCAGCATCTCCACCGCCCGGTCCACTCCGCCCGGGTCAGTGAGGCTGCCCGAGGGCGCGATGAGCCCGACCCTGTCACCAGCCTTCAAGGCTCTTGGTTTCTGGATCATCGTGAACTCCCTAGAGGCGCTCCTAGAGCACGAAGGTGAAGAAGCGCAGCGCATCCAGCCAGGCGCTGCACGTGAACGAGACGGACCTCGGACCCAGCGGCGTGGCGCCCGGGTAAAACGAGCCGCGGAGGGCCCATTCGTGTTCCTTGAAGTCGATCTGGATCTCGAAGTGCTCGGGTAGAGGGAAACGACAGAGAGCGAGATCACCCTTCAAGGCTTCGCGGACACCCTCGGAGATCCTGGACACGGCCAGGGCCGGATGGATGGAAAGAGTGGCTCCGCCGATCCCCTCGTGCACCGCGACCGTGCGGATATTCGGATTCAAGGACTGCGCCCGCAGACAGAGCTGCCGGTCGCCACTGACCAGCACGACTGGTACATGAAAGGAAGCTGCCGTGTAGGCGTTGATCAGGAATTCGCTGGCCTCCTCACCGTTGATGAGGATTCTCGTGTTGCGCCCGTTCATCGTGTGAGCCAAGGGGTGACCATCGGAACCCGCCCCGGAGTGGTAGCCGATGAAGATCGCCGCGTCGAAGTCCTCGTCGAGGCCGGCCATCATCACAAGCGGCGATCCGGTCCAGGCGCGCAGGATCCTCACGTTTTCCGGCAGCAGGGATGGATCGAGGTTCCGTCCCGAACCATGGGCATCCTTGACGAGAATCTCCTCGACGCCCATCTCGCCAGCCGCCCGGCACACCGCTGCCACCTCCCGGGTCATCTGGGCACGGAAGTAGGCGCTTTCACCATCCTTCAGATCGGTTTCCTTCCAGTCCGCAATCCCACAGACCCCTTCGATGTCGGCACTGATATAGATTTTCTTCATGCGCCATGTCCTCCCAAGAGGGCCGTCCGCCGGCGCGGCAGGAGCGCGTCCATGCGCCACTTCGCGACTTCTGGGCGCGATAGAATCATCCCTGGCCTCCAGAACCTGCATTCGATCCAGCATGCCTGCTCGGGATGATTCAATATAATATCAATCGCTTGGGGCTTCATTCCTCCGTGATATGACCATCACCCACCGCCACATCGAAGTCTTCCGGGCCGTCATGACGACCGGCAGTGTCACTGCGGCCGCCTCGATGCTCTTCACCTCCCAGCCGACCGTCAGCCGGGAGCTGGGTCAGCTCGAGTACCTTTTGGGCTTCATGCTGTTCGACCGCATCCGCGGACGCCTGCGGCCCACGGCCCGCGCACTCACCCTGTACGAGGAAGTCCAGCGAGCCTACATCGGCCTGGATCGCATCATGGCGACGGCCGCGAACCTGAGAGCCTGCGAACAGGGGCAACTCTCCGTCATCTGCATGCCGTCCCTGTCCCACTCACCCCTGCCGATCGCCTGCCGGCGCTTCATCTCGGAGCACCCTGGGGTCGGCATCTCGATCACGCCCCAGGAATCACCCTTACTGGAGGAGTGGCTCACGGCCCAGCGCCACGACCTTGGCCTCACGGAGCGCCAGAGTCCGCCTCCAGGCACCTCCCTTGAACCCCTTCTCGCGGCCGACGAGGTCTGCGTGCTCCCGGAGGGGCACCGGCTCCTGGCCAAGCAAGTCATCCACCCAACGGACCTGGCGGGAGAGCGCTTCGTCAGTCTTTCCCCCACTGACCCCTACCGGACCCAGATCGATGATCTCTTCCGGCACCACAGTGTGGCCCGGGAGCTGGTGCTCGAAACCCACAGCGCCGTATCGGTCTGCAGCATGGGCGCGGCGGGGGTCCGTCTCGCGGGGGGGCAC
>DCFP01000053.1:0-1423 GCA_002319925.1 Holophagaceae bacterium UBA1801
GCACGCGCCACTGCACGTAGACGTGGGTGGGCGCTTGGGTCAGAGGATCCAGGAACGTATCGAAGAGATAGACCGACGAGGCCAGAACGGCCGGCTGCGACTGACTCGGGTCGGCGGGCAGGAAGGACAACTGTACCTGGCCAAAATTGGTCGGGTTCGATTGGAATCCCATGGCAGCCACATCCATGTTTGGCAAGGTCGCGAGAACAGGGTTGTAGGCCATCTGGTTGGGTGCCGGGGAAGGCCAGGGATTCAGGGCCGACCAGATCGCAGGCGTCCGGGAATCCATGGCGGAGCCGATGGCGTACTGCTGGAAGGCCGCCGCGGCCGCCAGCGGCAGGCCCGCATCCTGGGCCTGGTAGTACTGCGTGGCCAGGTCGTCGAGGATGGAGGAAGCGTTGACCTTGGCCTGGCTGTCCCGGGCCAGCACATCACGATCCAGGAGCTGGATGGCGACGAAGGTGTGTTCCTGTGGCGCGTAGGGGTCATTGATTGGCTGTTCGAGTTGCACGGCCACAGCCACGGCACCACATTGTCCGGTTCCAAGGTCAGGAGGCAGGAAGCCGATGACGACCTGTCCCAGTTGCATTGGATAGGGGCTCACCATGGCTCGAGCACTGGCCACGCTAGAGTCGGGTAGAGCCATGACCCCCTGGTAGTAGCCCAGTGGCATATTATCATTTAGACATGCCCATGGATTGAGAGTCTGCAGCACCTCCGGGACCAGAGGCTCCGGGAAGGGAGCTACATTGGTCGTCATCAGATTCCAGAGATCGGCAGGGGTGTTGACCGGAGCGCCAGCTTCTTGTCCCCGGTAGTACGCATCGACTACTTTGCCGATGATGTTCGTGGCATTGGCCTTGGCCGCTTTGTCACGGGTCAGGATGTTCAGGTCCAGCTCGTGCATGATGGCAAACACGTGTTGAGTGGAACCCCACTCATCCTTGAACGGTTGCTTCAAATAGACGACAGCTGCGATGAGCACAGGAGTGCCCATCGCTAGATCCGGTGGCTGGAATCCGAGGAATACTTGTCCCAGTGCTGAGGCTCCCGGGCAAATCAACCGTGCGTCCATCAGGTTTCCAGCAGGAGCATACAAATAATTCACCGTAGAAGAGAACCCAAGCCTCGGAGCTTTGCCAATGCCACGCCAAGGATTGAGGGTCCAATTCAATTCCGGCATCGTGGGAATGTTATTGTTTTGTGCAACACCATTGCGCAGCAAAGAGTCGAGACTTACTGGCGTATCCACGGGGTAGCCCCATTCCATGGCCTGCTGGTAGATCTCCTCGATGTGCTCCACTGCATGAACTGCATTGGCCTTGGCGGCTGCATCACGGATCTGGGTGGGGTCCTGGAGGGCGGTGACCTTGCTGAAGACATGGGTCGTGCGGCCCTTGGCATCCACGAAGCTGCCAGGCAG
>DCFP01000053.1:1659-13101 GCA_002319925.1 Holophagaceae bacterium UBA1801
CCCTTGGCATCCACGAAGCTGTCAGGCAGGTACACCGCGGTGACGATGAAGCCGGAACCGCCACTATCGGGTGAAGGGCAATACCCGACCTGCACCTGGCCGAGATTCTCGGGGGTCGCGGCCGCACAGGTTGCTGCGCCATCCGCCCCGGTCTCGGCGATCAAGCTCGTGTTGAACCCCATGGGGACTCCGGATTTCTCGAAGGGGTTCTTGGTCTTCCAGATGGCTGGAACCTTGGAATGGGCAGCATCGGGGCCCACGATGTCCTTCTGGAAGGCATCGAGGCCGCAGGTCCAGTCACCGCTGACAACGGCACTCTGGAAACTCGATGCGAGTCCCGCATGGATGCTGCTCGCGTTGGTCTTGGCTGCGGCCGCCAGCGTTGGATTGCTCGGTGCAATCGTTATGGGATAGGAAGTGGACGAGGAGCCACCGCCACCGCAGGCGCTGCCGAGGAGCCCCAGGCAGATGCCAACCACGCCGATGAGCCCGTGAAAAGCGGGTTTATATCGTTGGGAAAAACCGGGAGGCCGGGGTACCGCTATCGATGCCATTTTTCCTCCTTGTGGGATTTTGAGTATCAATAAAAATTAAACAATATTTATGCCAGATTCAAAACAACTAAAATATCATCAATTATCTTGCATGACTAACTCATTCTAATTAAATAATTTAAGCCGTGTTGGTCCTGTTGCGTCAGTGTTGGTGACGCAATGGGTCGTAAAAAAACGTTGCGGTATTCCTACAGGATTGAAAACGCCAATTTGATTTCACACCTTCGCGTTTGCGAATTCACCAAAGCCCGTTTCCAAGGCGGCGCCGGAAGTCGGGAGATCGGCTTCGTCGCTGGTCATGCCCGCTGTCTCTAGCCGTGTTGTGCGCTCAATGGAGTTTGGTGCGGACGCATGGTCTCATCTCGTTCCCCGCGGATTCCCGCTGAAGCTTTACTTTCAAGGACTTGTTCGAGCGCTTGCAAGGTTCGGGAGCAGGTTCATGGAACGCCGGTCCTGCCTTGCATCGATATTGGCTCCGCTGACCAGGCATCAGGACTGCCCATCGAATCTGAGCTGTTCACTGCTCGGTGGGATGGATCCACTTCATCCAGTGCTCCGTCGCTCCGCATGGGAGAATGGATCACGATTATTGGAGTGCCAAGCGCCTGGAGTGGAGGTCGGCCATGTCCGAGCTGGCAGCGTTTGACCGAGAGTGGAGGGCGAAACTGAGGAAGGAACTCGGCCAATATGTGGATGCCGACGCCCGCGAACGGATCCTGGACGGCGAGGAGATGCTTGGTCCAGAAGCCTCCTCGGAGTCCATCTACGACTGGACGTGGGGCATGCTCGCACGCCTGGAGGAGCGGTTGCCGGCACCGGCGTGGAAGGATGTGCTCAATGCCTGCGGCTGCTGGATGGGCAAGGAGGCCCTGCGCGAATTGCGCGGACTCTACGCGGCCACGGGGGATCTCGACCTCGTACTGGAGAAGGCCGGCGAGGGGTTGTGGACGCTGTTGCGCTCCCGCGGAGTCCGGGAGAAGACCATCGAGGAAATCCGTTCCAGGGGCTGGGGTTGGCCCGGACGCCGCGCGGGGAGCGTGATACGCGTGACGAAGATCCCCTTCGAGGACGTCATCGAAGCTTTCTTCGCCGAACCCGATCCAGCCAAGCGCCGCACGATGAACTACTGCCACTGCCCGCGGGTCCGGGAAATCCTCCGTACCGGCAAGGGCCTGTCGAAGACGTACTGCCACTGCAGCGCCGGATTCTACAAGAAGAACTTCGAGGAGATCCTGCAGCGCCCGGTGGATGTCGAGATCGTCCAGACTGTGCTCTCCGGCGACGACGTCTGCTCCTTTGCCATCCACCTCCCCGAAGGCATCTAGGGAAGGGCTGTGGACCCCATCACGCCTGGGCCACGCAAATTCCGCATTGAAGTTACAGATTCCAGGGCAGTCGACCGAAACAGAGACCAAGTCATGCCCCCGAGGGGCCGATCATGAATCCAGGACGCAAGTTGGAACCACGCTTGGCGAAGCTTTCCGCCTGGAAGTGGTTCCCTGCGGTGGCCGGCCTCCTGATCGCGTTACTAATTACTGCGGGCTCCCTGGGCTTCGGCTGGATTGAACACCAGCGGGCGCTGGAGGAGGAACGCTCGGTGGCTCTCGGCCACCTCAGCCTCGCCCGGGCGCGGCTGGAAGGGGCTTTGAATGACCGGCTTCTCCTGGGCCGGGGGCTCGTCTCCTACGTGTCCCTCCATCCCGACATCACCCACGAAGAGTTCCAGAGCTATGCCGCGAGCCTCGTGGGCCGTGACCCCATGGTGCGCAACATCTCCCTGATCAAGAACACGAGCATCGTGGACGCCTATCCCTTCAAGGGAAACGAGAAGGCCATTGGCGTGGACCTGGCCCAGATTCCATCCCAGCGCCCCGCCATCATGAAGGTGATCGAGACCCGGAAACCCATCATCGATGGACCTCTCGACCTGGTCCAAGGGGGGCGCGGGTTGATCCATCGCGTTCCCGTTCTCCTTGGGTCCGGGGGCACTTACTGGGGCCAGGTCAGCGTAGTGCTCAACCAGGTCACGCTCCTGGTGGAGGCGAACCTGGAGGAAAAGTGTGATGGGTTGTGTTACGCGCTGCGGAAACGGGATGAAGCGGGAACCCTGGGAGACCTTTTCTGGGGCAGCGAAGCGGTGCTGAAGCGGGATCCCGTGGTGCTGGATGTGGTCTTTCCCAGCGGCTCCTGGCAGCTCGCCGCCGCGCCCGAAACAAGCTGGGGCAGGCAGGACCGGGTCTCCGCCTGGGTGATCGCAGCAGGCCTCCTCGCCGCCCTCGCCTCCGGCTACCTGGTCTTCCGGACCCTGAGTGCTTCCCGGCGCATCGAGGAGCTGGAGAGCATCCTCCCCATCTGCGCGAACTGCAAGAAGATCCGCGATGACCAAGGCTATTGGGAGCAGGTGGACCTCTACTTCACCAACGCCTCCAACCTCCGTTTCTCCCATGGCATCTGCCCGGATTGCGCGAAGACGCTGTACGGAGTGGAGAAGAAAACCCCGGCGAAGGAAGGGAGCTGACGCAGCCCGCCCCTATTTGAGCTTGTAGAAGCGCTTGTCCAAGGGAAGCCCCTTGATGCGGTCGAAGGTGTCGCCCATGGCCAGGCCCAGCTTGTCCAGCCGGGCGTCGGGCAGGGGATGCGTCTTGAAGAGCAGGGCCACGCTGCTGTCGTTGGCTGTGAAGTGGCCCAGGAGCTGGAGCACCTCGGGCAGGGCGTACGGCTCGTAGCCAGCCCGCGCGCCGAGCACCACGCCGATCCGGTCGGCCTCGAACTCGGCGCCCTTGTCCAGGGACCGCGCCGCCACTTCCGCTCCGCTGCCGATGACCTTCTGGACCGACTCGTTGTCCCCTGCCTGCTTGGTGACCAGCTTGCCCCCCATTTCGATCATGCGGCTCTGCTGCAGCAGCTTCAGGTGGTGCTGCTTGATGACGTGGCCGATCTCGTGGCCCAGCACGCCGGCCAGCTGGGCCTCGTTGGTGAGCAGGCGGTAGAGGCCGCGAGTGACGAAGATGTATCCGCCGGGCGCGGCGAAGGCGTTGATGTCCATGGAGTCGATCACGCCGAAGTGCCAGGGCAGGTCGGGACGCTCGCTCTGGGCGGCGACCCACCTCCCTACGTTGTTCACGTACTTCTGCAGCTTCGCGTCCTTCACCAGCGGCGCGGCGCCCAGGAGATCGCCTGCGATCTGGCGGCCGATGGCGATCTCCTCGTCCTGGGACACGCCGGTGAGCAGGCCGGAGATATCGTTCCCCGTCTGCTGCTGCACCTTTTGCTCCACCGCCTTCTTCAGGATTTCGTCGAGGGTCTGCCCCCGAACTGCGCCGCAGGCGAGCACCAGTGCGGCCATCCCCAATCTCTTCATGATCGTATTCATGTGGCAGCTCCTTATTGGGGGGCGGGAAGGTAATCGACTTTGCGTGCGGCCAGCTTGCCCTGGGCGGCGAACTTGCGCGCGTCCACTGCGCTGGTGGCGTAGGACTCCGCGAGCTTGAGCTCCGTCTCGTTGAACTTGGCGGCCTTCAAATCCTCCTCGCTGAGGCCCCGGATGCCGGTGGTGGCGACCACCTTGCCCGTGCCCGTGCGGCCCGAGGCGAGATCCAGCAGGCCCGACGCGGCGCTCCCCTTCTTGGAAGCCGCGCCCGTGCGGACGCTCAGCATGCGCACCCAGCCCTTGCCCTTGGTGCCCTTCACCTGCAGCCAGCCGCCGCTCTTCTTCAGGATGTCCACCTTGTCGCCGACGGCGAAGGTCGCCACCGTCTTGGCGTCACCGTAGGGCTCGGCCCGGAGCGTGTCGATCTTGAGGAGGGTCCCGGTCTCCGCGGACCAGGCGGCCATCGCGACCAACAGCGCGAGGATCATCTTCGTGCGTCTCATGCCTGCTTCTCCTTTCGCTGTTCTTCCCACTTCAGCAGCGCCGCCGCAAACAGCACGCGCCACTCGGACGCCGCCGAGGCTCCGCCCGTGATCGCTCCGTGGTGGAGGAACCACTCCGGCGCCTCCTCCTCGTACGCGAGGTTCTTCTGCAGGAGCGGCGGCAGGGCGGCGAGCACGGCTGCCACGTCCTGCTCCACCAGCGCCTCCGCCTCAGGGGTCCTTGCCACCACCCAAGAGACGGCGAACGTCTTCGCGAAGAGATCCCAGAGGCCCTTCTGATCGCTCTTCAGTACCTCGGCGCTCTTGATTTCCCGGCCAGCCTTCTCCAGGCCGTAGCGGATCCGCTCCAGGGCCGGGTCGGTGGGGACATTGCGGGTCGTGTTCAGGCGGATCAGTAGGAGCGTCGCGCGCAGCTCCCCGCCGCGTTCGCGCGAAGCGCGCACCATGCTGTTCTCCAGCACCTTGCTGGTGGCGGCCGCGTAGATGCGGGCGATGGTGAAATAGGCGACACCGATGGAGACCGGCCCGGTCAGGTTCAGGTAGGTGTTGGTGAAGTTGATGCTGGCGTACGAGACGCCGAGCAGGATGAACTGGGAGGCGCCGAAGAGGCGGTCGATCTTCGTCCGTTCCGCGCCGCTGTAGAAGGCCCAGGTCGTGAACCAGACGATGGCCAGGGAGAGCAGCAGGTAGAGGACGCGGGCCTCGGGGAAGCGCAGATAGTCGCCGTGCTGGAAGTTGTCGATGGCGGTGGCGAGGACTTCCACGCCCGGGTGCATCTGGCTCAGGGGCGTGGGCTTGATGTCGAAGAGGCTCGGCGCGGTGGAGCCGATGATGACGATCTTGCCGGTGAACTCGTCCTGGGGGCGCTTCTTCTCTTTGTTCGAGAAGTCCGAGAAGACATCGCTGAAGCTCGCGTAGTGATACGTGAAGGGCTTCCCGCGCCAGTTGAGCAGCACGTGCTGCGCTTCGATCTTGGACCAGCCCAGTTCCTGGGCGATTCGCGCCGGCAGGGTGGGCACCTTCCAGCCGTAGTCTCCCCGATAGACCAGGTACTGGCGCACGGTGCCGTCCGGGTCGGGGTAGATGTTGTGCAGCCCCAGGCGCCCACCGTCCAGGGCCGCCTGGAAGTGGGGAAGCACCACGGCGATGGTGGCGTCGGGCTGGGCATCGCCGTCCATGGCCGTGACACCGGGGATCATCCGGGCCTTGACTTGGCTCTGCGCATCGTCGGAGGGATCCAGGCGCAGCATGGGGAAGAAGGTGTTGCGGGTGGCCGCGATGGACGCATCGAAGGCGGCGTCGCTGTCGGGGTTGTAGACGTCCGCATCGCTGAACAGGATGTCGAAGACCACCGCCTTGGGATGCTGTTTTTCCACTTGGTCGAGGAATTCGCCTAGCACCTGGCGCGGCCAGGGCCAGCGCCCGAAGTCCTTGGCCATGGCCGCCAGGCTGGCCTCGTTGATGTCCACGATGACGATGTCGGGATCGGGCTTGGGCACATTGATCCGGTAGCGGACCATGGCGTCGAAGGCCGCCTGCCGCATGTTCGCGGTGACGTGCAGGAAGGCGGCATCGGCCACGGCGAACAGCGTGAACAGCCCCGCCAGATAGAGATAGAAGCTGGTCTTCCAGCGCCTGCCAAGCAGCGCCGAGAAGGTGGCCATGATCCACCGCAGATACCCGATCGCCAACAATCCCGGTTTCATCTCGCGCACCGCCGGTCGTTGAGGGCAATCTACTGGAATCCGAGCCCGGGCGTCAACCCGATCCCTGCCAAGTGCCTGATCCAAAGGATGGAAACGCCAAGGCACCCATGGAAATAGAAGAGACGCAAATTCTCCGTGTGCAGGATAGATTCACCACGGAGGCACGGAGTTCACGGAGGTCCCAACATGGATGCCTGGCCTGGCCGGTAGTCAAGGCCTCCGTGTCTCTGTGGTGCGTCCATTGAGAACACGGAGAGTTCGCGGCCTGTTTAATCTCTCTGGGGAAACATGCTGCGTTTCTCCGCCCACGGAATGGCCTCGTGGCTCCGCACCGAGACGCCAGGGATCCCATCCGCGAAACGGTATAGTGACAGAAGCGATTTTTCTGGAGACGTGTGAGTCCGCTGAACTACCTCGAAGGCTACAGCCCGGTCCTGCAAGAACAGGCCCTGCGTCTGCTCGAACAGGGGCGCCTGGAGGGCTACCTCCTCAGCCGCTATCCCGAAGCCCACGATGTGCGCACGGACAAGGCCCTGCATCGCCTGGCCGTGGACATGAAGAACCGCGCCATGAAGAACGCGCCGCCCCTGGACAAGGTGGTCTACGACAGCAAGCTGCAGGTCCTGGGCCATGCCCTGGGCACCCTCGCTACCGTGCCCCGGGTCCAGGGCGCGCGGTTGAAAGCGAACCGCGAGATTCGCGTGGCTGCGGTGTTCAAGGACGCTCCCGCGGCCTTCTTGCGCATGATCCTCGCCCACGAGCTGGCCCACCTGAAGGAGCGCGAGCACAGCAAGGCCTTCTACCAGCTCTGCGAACGCATGGAGCCCGACTACCACCAGCTGGAATTCGATCTGCGGCTCTACCTGACGATGTTGGAAGGCTGCCCATGATCCGCACCATCGCCTTCGACGCCGACGACACCCTCTGGCACAACGAGACCTACTATCGCGAAGCGGAAGCCCTCTTCTGCGAGATGCTCGCTCCCTATCACGACGCCGAATGGATCCGGCAGCGCCTCACCGAGACGGAAATGGGCAACCTCGCCCACTTCGGCTACGGCATCAAGAGCTTCACCCTCTCCATGATCGAGACCGCCGTGGAGCTCAGCGAAGGCCGGATCACGGGCCACGAAGTGCAGCGCATCATCAGGTTGGGCCGGGACATGCTAGCCCACCCCGTGGAACCGTTATCCGAGGTGCAGGCCACCCTCGAAGCCCTGCAGAGGCGTTACGAACTTCTGGTGATTACCAAAGGCGATCTCCTGGACCAGGAATCCAAGCTGGCCCGCTCAGGCCTGGGCCACTACTTCTCCGGCCTCGAAGTCGTGAGCGAAAAAGACGAAGCCGCCTACCGCGCCATCCTCGCCCGACGGAAGATCGACCCCGCCGAGTTCCTGATGGTGGGCAACTCCGTGAAGTCCGACATTCTGCCTGTAGTGGCGATGGGTGGGCAGGCAGTTTACGTGCCCTATGCGACGACGTGGGTGCATGAGCATGTGGCGGACGCGGACGAGAGCGCGTTCACGACGCTGGAACATGTGGGGCTGTTGTCTGCTTGGTTGGAAATACACTGAAACCGTTTAGGCAGAACCCGTTTGCGCTGGATGTAGTTTTCCAAAGGGTCCCGGCGGGCTGCTAAAGCGCCAGGAACGGGCTGTGGCGTTCAAGTTTCGGCCTCAACATCACCCGCCTCCATTTACGTCGTCTTGCGCGTTTTCTAGCCCTGTAGATCCCAATCCAGTGGCATTTTTTAATCCGAGCCTAATCCATCCCAGGCATCGGGATCTGCTACTCCTCAACTTGCTGGGATCAGAATCCCATTTTCAAAACGCCACAGCGAAAGTGGCGCGATGCCAGAAACCGGGTAGAAACGGCTTTGTCTTTCAGCACTGGACCACTTATCAAAAGCACAGTCGATTCTCTGCTCTGAAACTCATATCCTCATCAAGTCGGTCCGATAATGAACCATGCAACTGCAGGAGCCGAGTTTCCTTTGAAATCTCAGAATTTGCCTGGAGACAACTCATTTCGATCCGGTAGTTGAACTGTTTAGGTTAGGTCAGTAGAAAAAAGTCCACTAGGAGCGAGACATGGCGACAGCTTGGCATTATGTCCAGAACGGGCAGTCTATAGGCCCGGTATCTGAGGAAAAGTTGCTGGAATTGATATCCACAGGAGTCCTTGGTCAGGAGGATATGGCGTGGCATGCGGGGATGAGAAGCTGGGAAGCGATAAGGGTAATCCCTGAACTCCATAAAAATCTTAGTAAGCCCCCCTCACCGCCACTTAAGCCAGCTCTCGTTGTGGACCCAGTTTCACCACCAAGTCAAACCAAAATTCCTAGACAGGATCCAGATCTCACTAAGACGAAGGGGTCTAGGCCACTTCCTTCAGATAATGCGACGAATAGAAGTAACCCAGCGGAAAAGAGATCGTCCAAATATATATTTATTACAATAATTGTTGTTCTAGTAATCCTTTTATTGGGCGTCGTGAGCGCAGTTGCAATACCCGCGCTTCTGCGCGCCCGATCAAAAATGCAAGATACATCCATTGCAGTACCTGCGCCTGTTACTCAAGTAACCCAAAGCGCCGGGTCAAGCAATGCTGCTGATGAATACATTTCCCTTTGCGATCTGACGGATTCAAAAGCAGTTTCTCCTAAAGGTACAGATGATTCAAATAATACGGTATTGATTGATACATTAATTAAAAAACAAACACACAAGAATGGGAAAGTGACCATCAGTGCATTTTGCGATGGGTCTTTTCACCTAAATAAGAAAAACGAGACTTTGTATTTGGTTTACCAAGAGGACCCTAAGGCATCACATGCCGAAGGTTATGGGAAATATTTTTATGTAATCACAACTAATGGAGATGAAAATACCGATTTTGACGTGATTCCTCTCAAAGATGAACAACCCAATCACATATACAACAAAATCACTATGCCCGATGGGACCGATGCGATTTTGGTGGGAGGAGAATTTAGTACCATGGGGAATACTCTTCAGTCGGCATGGCTGATTTCATTTGTTAATAAATCTCATCAAACTTTGAAAGATTTCGGTGTTGTATTGAATTCTACTTGTGGTGCTGGAGGAGATAACCCCAGTACAATTGCTTCCAAAATATCATTTAAATTTGAACAAAATCAATTGTTATTTAAGAGAGAACACTATAAACAAAAATGCGAAGACAATTCACCATGGGTATTCGTTGAGGCAAGCGATAAACCAGATGATCAATATTTTTAATTATAGCAACTTGTCAATGGAATATTAGACAAGTACAAAATGGAGAAAAAATGGCTGACGACTGGTACTACGTCCAGCACGGAGAATCAATCGGTCCCGTAACCGATGAGCAGCTGCGTGAACTTCTCTCGTCTGGAGCGTTAAAATTTGACGACATGGTCTGGCACGATGGAATGGAAGCATGGGAAGTGGCTCGAAACTTCCCGTCACTTCAATCGTTGCCTCCGATTCCATTGCCTCCCATTCCACGGCATGCTCCCGCTATGGAAAAGTCCAAAGAGGGGTGTATTCCTCAAGAAGAGAAGATCCCCCAGCCCCAATTAAAGAGCGTTCCAAAAACTACAACTGCTAGCAATGGAATTAAAACAATCATCTCTCTAATTGGAATAGCATTAGTAATATACATAGCAATTCATGTTTTTTCTGGAGTTGTCGGCGGACCAAGTCCTCTAGAACAAATGATAACTACGGAAATGCAAGATAAATTCAGTATGTTCAAAGATCAGTATGAAATTTCTGAAAAATTTGATAATAATAGAGGCTCAATAGCTGTTGTCACGATAACAGACCCTAAACTTCAAGACCCGTCATATCATAAATACATAACCTTTATCCTGGAAAAAGATCAGGCAAATACTGGTAGTTATCGGTTACAATATAATTATATTTCCAGTATAAATCCGCCAACAGATAAAGAAATTAAAGATGCCTCGAGTGGCTTCAAATAACCCCAATTGGGGAATTCTAAGCAAGATAAATTTAGGCGAGATTAGTTAGAGACTGGAAGTCTGCAGGAAGGCGATGGTGAACAATAAATTTGTCTTACTACCATTATCGACCAAACGAGCAAGAGCGGGCGGCTAGAGCCCAAGGCAACCTACGTGAGTGCTTCTCCAACTCTCTGCCCCACTCCCTTCAATCGCTCGCTAGTCTCATTGGTAAATACGAAACGCAGGTAGCGCTCCGTATTCGGTGACCCCCATTCGCCCATGGCCGTGGTGGCCACCCGGGCTTGGGTCAGCAAGCGCGCCGAGGCCTCCACACCCGTCAACCCCAGGGGCTGACAATCCATCAGCAGGTACCAGCCGCCGTGGGGCGGGATCACGGGGAGGCCATCCAGTTCGGCCAGCAAGGTGTTCCGGCGGCGCTCCCATTCGGCTACGGCGTCGGCCACGTCGCTCACGGGGGCTTCCAGGGCGGCGGCCACGCCGGGCGTGGCGATGCCCACCTGGCACACCACGTTACCTATGCCCACGTCGGCCGTTAAATTCGAAGGGTTCTGGCAAGACTTTGGGTATGGACTCTTTGCTATTTGGCAAATCGGCACGATAGCAATTGCCCTGTTGATGCAATTTTCGAGTCCGGAGTATCGATCCTTCCTTCACTATCGCCATCCAATGAAACCAGGAGCGTCCCGTGAGCCTTCAACGCATCGCAACCTTCTCGGATGGGGACCGCGGCGGGAACCCGGCGGGTGTGCGGGTCGGCCAGGTTTTGCCTGACGCGGCATTGATGCAGCGCATGGCTGCCAAGGTGGGTTTCTCCGAAACCGCTTTCGCAGCGCCTGCGAGCTCAAGGTGGCGAGTGCGCTACTTCTCGCCGGAATCGGAAGTGCCCTTTTGCGGTCACGCCACCATCGCACTGGGAGCGGCCCTGGCTCTGGAGCGCGGGGACGGCGTTTTCTCCCTTCAGCTCAACCATGCGGAGATCACGGTGGAAGGTCGCCGCGACGGTGCGAGGATCAGCGCCGCTCTCCAGTCGCCGCCCACCCGCAGCGTGGCGGCGGACCCTGGACTGGTGGCCCAGGCCCTGAATCTTTTCGGTTACAAAGAGGACGATCTCGATCCGCGCCTGCCCCCCGCCTGGATCCACGGCGGCGCCGATCATCTGCTGCTGGCGCTCCGCTCCCGGAAACGCCTCAGCGCCATGGCATAAGATCTGGATAGGGGCCGCCAACTGATGCGTGGCGCAGGCCTCGTCACCATCGCGCTCGTCTTCGCCGAGACCGAGCAGCGCTTTCATGCGCGGAACCCCTTTGCGTCCGGCGGCG
>DCFP01000130.1 GCA_002319925.1 Holophagaceae bacterium UBA1801
GTGGGACTTTGAAAACAGACCCTAGGCAGTAAACGGAGCGGTGGGCAATCGCGGTGAATTGAAATAGTTAACTCCCTCTAACCATAAGGATGGAAGTCTGCATCAAACAGGGAAAGCATGTTTGATGCATGTTCTACTGCGGGTACCTTAATTGATGCATAGACCTGGTCGATCGAGATCCGGGCATCCCAACGGGGATCCGCCGAAACTTTCCTGCCACCGATACCCAAAGAGAATCCCATGAAACGCCCCATCTCCCGTCCTCTGATCATCGCGTTCGCGGCCCTGACGGCCTGTGCCATGGCCCAAGCCCAAGCCACCCGTACATGGGTCTCCGGAGTTGGAGATGATGCGAATCCCTGCAGCCGTACGGCTCCCTGCAAGACCTTTGCCGGCGCCATTTCAAAGACGGCCGCCGGTGGAGAGATCTCGGTACTCGATCCCGGCGGCTTTGGTGCAGTAACCATCACCAAAGGCGTGACCCTTGATGGCGATGGAACACTGGCAGGCGTTCTGGTCTCCGGAACCAATGGGATCGTCGTAAGCGCCGGGCCTTCTGATGTCGTCATCCTGCGCAATCTCTCCATCAACGGAGTGACGGGCTCGGGGCTCAGTGGAATTTATTTCACGGGCGGCGGAACCCTGATCGTAGAGAATTGCACTATTTACGGTTTCAGCGTGGCCGGCATCCGAATGGCCCACAATGGCACCGGGAAATTGGTTGTGAGCAACAGTTCGATCACAAGCAGCGGGACTGGCGTACTGATCGAAAGCGCCACGACGAAAGCCAACATCCAGCTGGACCATGTCTCGATTCAGGGATCGGTCAATGGTGTCCAGGCAAATGTGGGATTCACCGAGATTCGCAATTCCATCCTCACCATGAACACAGGGGTAGGTGTGCAGGGCAATGGAGGCACGGTGAACATCGAGGGTTGCATGTTCACAGGCAATGCCAACGCGTTGCAGTCGAAGACCAAATCCACCATTCGCATCGCGAACAATGCTTTCTACGATAACGGCGTAGCATTCCTATCCGGGGGAGGCACTCTGCTCTCCCAGGGCAACAATCGGAAGGGAAACAACGTCGGGGGCACCGGCACCTCCGTGGCTCCGACCGGAACCATCACCCTTCAGTAAGCTCGCTTCCAGTTTGGTTCACCCAACAGCCCTCCGCACGTGAAGCGGAGGGCTGCTGATGTACAAGATCTGAATCAAAATGCCAGCACCTTCTTCGCCGCAGCCAGCAACTTTTCCGTATTCGGCAGGATGGCGCGCTCCAGGATCCGGTTGAAGCCGACCGGGGTGAACTCGGAGCCCACGCGCTCCACGGGGGCGTCCAGCCAGGGGAAGCAGGCGCTGGAAATCTGGGCGGCCACTTCGCCGCCGAAGCCGCCGAAGACCTTGTCCTCATGGGCGACGAGGGCGCGATGCGTCTTCTTAACGGAAGCGAAAATTGTTTCCGTATCCAGGGGCGATAAGCTTCGCAGGTCCACAACCTCGACCTGGACGCCTTCCTTTGCCAGCCGTTCCGCGGCTTCCAGGGCGAAGTGCACCGGCGTGCCATAGGCGAGGATGGAGAGATCTTTGCCCTCGCGGCGCACGCGCGCTTTGCCGAAGGGCACCGCGAATTCCTCGGGGACGTACGTTTTCGATAGCGAGGAGTTGTACAGGAATTTCGGTTCCAGGTAGACGGTCACGCCACGGCTGCGCAAGGCGGCGCGCAGGAGTCCTGCCGCGTCATCGGCGAAGGCGGGCACTACCACGCGGATGCCCGGAATATTCGTGAGCCAGCCTTCGATATTCTGGCTGTGGTAGAGGCCGCCCCCGATGTAGCCACCTGAAGCGAGACGGACCGTGACATTGGGGCAGAACTGGCCATTGCTGCGCCAGTAGTCGTGGCTCAATTCGATGAGCTGCTCCGCCGCGGGCCAGAAGTAGTCCGCGAATTCGGCGCCTTCCACCACGACGCGGATCTTCTCGTTGAAGCGGGAGAAACCCTCGGCGGTTCCCAGGATGAAATCCTCGGCGATGGGGCCGTTGAACACCCGCGACTTGCCGAATTCCTGCTGCATCCCTTTCGTGATGTTGAAGATTCCGCCCTTGTCCTTGTTGGCCACATCCTGACCCCAGATGTAGGTATCCGGGTTGAGCCGGAACTCCTCCTTGAGAGTCTGGTTGATTGATTGCAGCATGGAGAGCCCAGGCCCTTGCCCGGTGTGGAGTCCTTCGGGGTACTTGGCGCTGGTCCATGGTTCGGGCACCACGAAATCGTGGATGCTCGCGGGGTCGGGGTTAGGGGCCTTGATGGCCTTGTCCGAGGCTTCGTTGTACGCCTCGAGGTTGTGCGCTTCGATCGCCAGCAAGTCCACTTCGGAAACGCCGTGTTCCAGGCAGTAGGTGCGGAACCGCGGGAGGGGGTCCGCCGCGCGAGCGGCGGCAAGCTCGGCCTCGTCACGGTAGAGCTCATGCTTGTCCGAGTTGGAATGGTTGCCGATGCGCACGCATTCCGCGTGCACGATGGCGGCTCCGGCTCCGCTGCGGACGAACTCGAGGGCCTGCTGCAGTGCGCGCATGGAGTCCAGAGGGTCCTTGCCATCGCACTTGAGGATGCGCAGATTCGGGTATCCGGTGAAATTGTCGCAGGCGAATTCATTGGCCGTCTGGTCCCGCTTGGGAACAGAGATGCCGTATCCGTTGTCCTGGATGACGAAGATGACCGGCAACTTCTCTCTTGAAGCTCCATTGATGGCTTCGGAAACATAGCCCTCGCTCACGCTCGATTCGCCCTGGCTGCAGAAGGCGATGGCCTCGCTGCCGTAGGTCTTGATGGCCCGCGCCAGGCCCACCGCATGCAACGCGTGATTACCCGTGCAGCTGGAGACGTTCTGGATCCCGATCTGGGGCTTGGCGAAGTGGTTCGACATGTGCCGTCCGCCACTCGCCACATCCTCCTTTTTCGAGATGCCGTTGAGGATGATCTCGTAGGGCGTGAGGCCCGCGGCAAGGCAGGTCATCAAGTCGCGGTAGTAGGGGAACAGGAAGTCCTTGTTCGGCCGGAAACTCAGGCCCAACGCCAGCTGGATGCCATCGTGGCCCGCACAGGGAGCGTGGTACGACCAGCCGATGGCCTGCTTGAGGTAGTTGGGAGCCTTGTCGTCCAAGGTGCGCCCCATGTGCATCAGGCGGTACCAGCGCTTCAGCTCTTCCTTCCCGGATGTGCGTTCAGATTCCAGATCGACTCCGGGCATCGTGTGCGAACTCAAACCATCACCTCCATGCGCGCGGCCCGTGCCTATCACCACGGGGTCGTGTTCTCCAGCATGTCTTCGGATTTCATCTCGAGCAGTTCCCAAATCAAGTCGCCTTTCCCGTCCGGACCGCGCCTGCGGCTGCGCTGGAGTCCTTCGAGCGCCCGCTGGCTGGCATGCTGAAGCGTGAGATCATCGCGGTCCATTCTGTGCAAGGGATGCCAAAGGGAGGCTCCCATGGGAATTGGACCAAGTTTGGAGCGGATTCGTTCCAATAATATCTCGGCGCCCAGCACGCCCGTTCTGGGCAGGAGCAGCAGGAACTCGTCGTGGCCCATGTCTACGAGCAGATCCTCCCCCCGGAGCGCCTCGGCGATTTCCTTGAGGGGTCCGCGAATGCCGGGGCTGTAGGGCAAGGACCATCGCACCACGGACATGGGTTCGGCCCTGCGTCTCGCGAGGTAGAGGTTCGCCTTGAGCCAGATGTCCAGGTAGTGCCGGTTGGGCAGGCGCGACTGGGCCGCCTCCAGCGCGCTGTCTTCCACCACCGCCGTGGTCAGATCCAGGGCTTCCCGGGTGAGCAGCAACTCGGTCTTGAGGTGCTCGATTTCGAGGGTCTTGCTGAAGAGGTTCCCCATGGCGTTCACCACGGCAATCTCCGCACGGGTGAACTTCCTGGGCCTGGAGCTCTGGACGGAAAGCACGCCGATGGACTTGCTGGATTGCCGCAGGGGCACGCCGATGTAGGACCGGATACCCAGTTCCCGGAAAGCAGAATGATCCTTGAGGTCCTGATCGGCCAGGGCATCCCGGACGACAAGGGTGCGGGCGGGGTTCTGCAGCACCCGCGGGCAGAAATTCAGCGAGGGTTCGTGGATGGCGCGATCCGGCTCGATTCCCTCCGCCGTCGCCCACCAGAAGGCTTCGAGGCCCAGCTTGGTGGCCCGGATCATCACCGCGCGATCCACAGCGAGCTGCTGGACCAGCAGGTTCAAGCCGTGGTCGAAGAGCTGGGCGGGATCCGGAAAGGCCCGCTCCACGAAATCCCCCAAGGACGAGAGATGATCCCCCGTTTCATGGGGATCCAGAAAGCGGATCCGACGGTCGTTCCTGTGGACCTTGGGCATGATCGGCCCCTAGAAACAGTTCTGAAAAAGTGGCTGCTTAGATGAATGAGTCACCCGGCCAACTTTGCCAGGGCATTTTTCTAGAAACTAATCACACGGATCTTGGGATCCACCTCGTCCTGCAGGAGCCGCTCGATGTACTGCAGGGTGCCGCCGACGGCGCTGGGGCAGTTGCCGCAGGCGCCGTGGTAGCTGATCTCCAAAGTGATCCCGTCGAAGGAAATCACCTCGAGGCCTCCGCCGTCTCCCGCCAGACCCGGCCGGATCCGGGTGTCCAGCAAATCGTTGATCCGCTCGAGCTTTTCGTCATCACCCTCGAGATGGCCAGGCTGTTCACCCTCCGCCTCTTCCACATCCTTGCATTCTTCAATGGTCTCGCAGATGGGATCGATGAGATCGGTCCACTGGGCATCCGTATCCTTGTTGACCGTCACGAACCGGTCCATGTAGAAGACGGAGGTGACTTGCCCCATGGCGAACAGGGCCGATCCCAGTGGATCGCCGACGGCAGCGCCGAAATCCCGGAAGGACCGCACGCCCTTCTTCAGAATGGGCCGCTGGACCACGAACTTGAGGGCGTCGGGATTCGGTGTGGGTTCGATGTTGATGACCTTCGGCATACATCACCTTCGATGTATATAGTTTACTATTTGTGTCAGGTTTTTAAAACCCTGGAGGGTGTGCTCAAAGCCGCACTTTCAGGTAACAATCATGGCGGAGCTCCTAAATGTTCGAATCTCAACGTGAAGCCTGCATCGCTTCCGCCAAGGCGGGCGGGCAAGTGCTGATGCAGTATTTCCGCAAGCTCGACCCCGCGACCATCACCGAAAAATCCAAACACGATTTCGTCAGCGAGGCTGATCGGGCCAGCGAAGCCGCCATCAAGGCCGAGCTGGACCTGCGATTCCCCCAGTACAGTTTCCTTGGCGAGGAGACCGGGTCTTTCGGTGACAACGCGCGATGCTGGATCGTGGACCCCTTGGACGGCACGCTGAACTTCGTCCACGGCTTCCCCCACTGGTGCGTTTCCGTAGCCCTTTGGGATGCCGAAGGGGCCGTGGTGGGCTGCATCTACGACCCACTCCGCGGGGATGTCTTCGTGGCGACCCGGGGCGAGGGCGCGACCTGGAATAACCAGCCCATGTCCATCTCCCAGCACGTGGGCCTCGATGGGGCCTTCCTGGCCACGGGGTTCGCCTTCCAGCTGGGCGAGCGGTTCCACGCCTACAATCGCGCCCTGACCGCCATCTTCTTCCGGGCCCGCGGCCTGCGCCGGGCCGGCAGCGCGGCGCTGGACCTGGCCTACGTCGCCTGCGGGGTCTTCGACGGCTTCTTCGAAATGGGACTGAAGAAGTGGGACGTCGCCGCCGGAGCCCTGCTGGTGCAGGAGGCTGGAGGGCTGCTCACGGACTGGCAGGGAGGAAACACCTGGTTCAACACAGGGGATGTCGTGGCGGGCAACCTCTGGGTGCACCAGAATCTCGTGGATGTGTTGAAGGGGTAAAAACAGGGGTCAGTGGCCGGTGGTCGGCGGTCAGTGACGGGTGCCTTTTGCCAGAGTGAGTATCGCCTCTGCAAATTCCTGAGGTGATTCCTGGGGCATGTTGTGCCCTGCCCTTTCGAAGACGCGTCGTTCGAAAGCGCCCGTGAATTTCAGGTCAAGGTGATCGTAGCTGCCGCGCGGGGTGACGCCATCCATGGCGCCTTCGACCACGATGGTCGGAACCGTGACCGGAGGGAGCGCTTCCAAAGCCAGGGCTGTGCGCTCGTATCTCGGATCTCCATCGACGAGGCCGAAGCGATGCCGGTACGAATGGACCACCACTGAAACGAAATCGGGGTTATCAAAGGACTCCGCCGATCGTTCGAATGTCGAATCATCGAATGCCCAGCCCGGAGACCACTGCCGCCAAAGCAATCGGCACAGTTCCCGGCGGTACGTCTCGAGGCCGTTCCTGCCCCGCTCACCATGGAAGTAGTACTGGTACCAGTAGCGCTGTTCCGTCTCCGGGGGCAGCGGATTGGCGGTTCCCGCGATCCTTTGGATGTTGTAGCCGCCTCCCGAAACCAAGCCCGCAACCCTTTCCGGATGCAAGGCGGCGGCAATGCATGCGGCTCTTCCACCCCAGTCATAGCCTCCGAGGATGGCACGCTCGATCTTCATGGCATCCAGAAAGGCGATGAGGTCGAGCCCAAGACTGGATTGCTCGCCGGACCGGATTGTCTCCCGGGACAGGAACCTGGTTTGCCCGAACCCACGCAGATAGGGGATCAGCACACGAAAGCCTTTCGGGCCAAGGATGCCGGAGACCTCCGAATACGCCCGGATGTCATAGGGAAATCCGTGCAACAGCACTATCGCTCTGCCAGAGGGATCTCCAACCTCCACGTATCCGACGTCCAGAAGATCCGTTCGGACCGTTCGCATCTGCAAGTCTCCGAAGTGCATGGATCAGCTCCAAGGCTACCGGGAGGCACACCCTCCCACCCATTCAGATGCAGGTGATCACCTGAATTGCGCGAAGAGTTAATAATGGGCGCTCAAAGGCGCCCATCTTCATTCAACTGACCACCAGTCAATGCTTTCCAGCCCTGAATGCCGCGTAGTTCGCCGCCCATACCGCGGGCTTGGGATTGATCTTCTGCAGCGCCTTGAGCCAGACGCTTTCGGGGAACGCCTCAAAGGGCTTGAGGGTGCTGAGTACGCCCATCATCACCACGTTGGCCACGCGGCCTGTGGGATCTCCCAGTTCCAGGGCCTTGGCGAGCACATCCACCTCGATGACCTTAAAGGGCTTGAGCACCTCGTGGATCTGCGCGTCGGTGGGATATCCCTTCTCCGTGGCACCCGCGGGAATGATCTTGGTGTTGGCCAGCACGACCGTGCCGCCGGGCCGCAGCATCTCCAGGAAGCCGGGGCGGAGCACTTCGCTCTTCTCCATGACGATGAGACAGTCCGCAGTGCCGGGCAGCAGCACGGGGCTCTTGACCTTGCCACAGCCGAAGGTGCTGATGACCGGGCCGCCCATCTGGGCCATGCCGTGGGTTTCGCCCTTGATGATGTTCTTTTCTTCGTAGCCGGCAGCCAGTGCAACCTGGGTGAGCACCTTGCCGAAGAAGAGGTTGCCCTGGCCGCCCACGCCGCGGATGGCCACGGAGAGGCGCTCGGGCCCCTGGATCCTGCCAGCCGCGGGCAGAACCTCAGGCGGAGCGGGGAATTTCACGGAGGGGGTGGCGGTCTTCATTTCCTTCAGATCGATGGGCTTGAGGACGCCCGTGGGGCACATCTGCGAGCAGGAAGGTGTGTGGCCGCCGCAGCCGCTGCAGAGGTTGGTGTTGGTAGGAATGCCATCGGCGTCCAGTTCCAGGCCAGGGCAGATCATGCAGAGGTTGCACTTCTTGCAGGCATCCGGGTCGACAGCCACGCGCTGAGTGCTGGGCTTGGAGCGGCGCAGGCAAGCGCCGTCGCGGATGACGATGGTTGTGTAGACGCCCTTGTCCGCTTCCGCCAGGGCCGTTTTCAGGGTGCTCTTGATGGCCTTGCGATCGTAGGCGCCGATCACTTCCACCTTCGCGCCGTGGGCGGTCAGTGTGGCGGGCAGATCGAACTTTAGCTCCTGGCCCGCGAGGTTGGATGGTGAAGTGGGGGAAGGCTGGCCGCCGGTCATGGCGGTCCACTCGTTGTCGAGGATGACCTTCACGCCGGGCGCATTGCGATAGATGGCGTTGCGGGTGGCATCGAGGCCGCTGTGGCACTCGGTGCTGTCGCCGATAATGCTCACGCAGCGCCCCGCCTTGTCCGGGCGCGAGACCACGTAGCCGATGCGCTTGGCCTCGCTGGCGCCCATGGCCAGACCCGTGTCCATGGCGTTCATGAAGTAGAGCAGCGAGTTGCAGCCGATGTCACCGAAGGCCGCATCGAGCTGCTTGCGCTTCTTCATCCCTGCGATTTCTTCCGCGAAGAGACGGTACGGACAGCCAGGGCAGATGACGGGCGGACGCTTCAGCGCGGGCACGCTGCTGGCCACGGCGGGCATGGGCAGGCCGAGCTTCTCGGCGATGAGTGCGGGCGTCCACTCGGTGATCTTGCTGTGGGGATCCTTGCCGCCCACCTTGAGACCCGCCTGTTCCATGGCCTCCTGCACGTAGCGGTAGCCGTCCTCGATGACGATCACCTCGCCCTTGATGGAGGCGTGAAAGTCGCGGATCAGTTTCATGGGCAGCGGGTTGGAGAAGCCCAGGGAGAGAACATCGAGATCGAGGTTCTGGGCGTCCATCACCTCGCGCACGTACATGTCGCACACCCCGTAGGTCACCACGCCCTTCTTGCCCGAGCCCTTGATCCACTGGTTCAGCTCGCTCGTCTCCACCATCTCCTCGAGGGCGGGCAGGCGCGTGTCCATGATGGCGTCGTAGTAGCCGCGGGTGAGATTGGGCAGCACATTGAAGGCCCGCAGATCGTCGGACATGACGATGGGATCGCGCTTCTGTTGGGGCATCATGTGCACCAGGCCCTCGCTGTGGCACAGCACGCCGCTGGGCATCACCACCACCTGGGTGCGGTACTTCCGGCCGATCTCCGCGGCGATGCTTGCGGCTTCGTGCATTTCCTGGTGATTGCGCGGTTCGAAGACCGGCAGGAAACAGCTCTTGAAGAGGTAGCGCGGGTCGATGATGTGCTGGGTGGAGCTGGGCGTGAAGTCGCTGGCGATGTAGTAGACCAGGGCGCCGCGCTCATGGCTCCAGACGGAACCGCTGGTGAAGATGTCCGCCGCCTGGAACAGGCCGGGGATCTTCATGGTCACCACGCAATCGCTGCCCGCGATGCTGTGGCCGACGCCCACGGCGGAAGCCACGGCCTCGTTCACGGACCAGCCTACCTTGATGAGGTCCTGGACCTCGGACAAACCCTTATCGATGACCTCGGAACTGGGCGTGCCCGGATAGCCGTCCGCACAGTGGACGCCGCCGCGCACGCAGCCGACGGCGAAGGCGATGTTGCCCTGCATGACCTCCGGCTGCCCGGAAGGTGCTTCGCAAAGCTGCTTCACATGGTTCGACATGACGATCTCCCTAGGCAGTGGCGGGTTTCGATTTCTTCTTGGCGAAGGCGAGAATGGCTCCCAGCGCGATGGAGAGCCCGGCCGCCATCAGCACGCGGTACTCGGGCGGCAACAGAAACGTGATGGTGTGCGCTGGAATCCAGAAGATTGGAATCGTCTTGATCAGCACGAAGGAAACGAAGCCCTTCCAGTCGATGTGGGCGACGATATCGGCGATGCCGGAAGGCTTCCCCTCGTACCTGAGGTCAATCCAAGTATCAGTAATGCGGTGAGTCAGCATCATCGTGGGAGCGAAGGTCAGGTTCATGATCGCGCTCACGAAGAAGGCGAAGGCTAGCTTGGAATCGGCCCAGGGGAGCAATCCCTTCTTGAGAGATCCTGTGACGCCACCTGCGAACACATCGAAGATCAGCACGATGACTACGCCGAGCAGACCCCAGATGACGGCGCGCTGAAACAAACCTTTGGGCATTTCCCACGCTCCCGTGACGATGCGCAGGGCCAGCAGCTCGCCCATGGTGGCAAGCACGAAGAACTTGGCGAACCCGATCAGGTACGGATGCGCGGCTGTCACGGCCACGAAGACTTCATGCGTGACAGGCACGAGCAGGAAAGCCGCCACAGCTGCCAATCCTAGAGCCCAGAGAATGTCTCCCTTCCGCATACCAAACCTTTCCGCACACCGAGAGAAGGGCGTCAAAGGAACGACCATCCAAGGTTGCTGGAAGTGTTTTACGACGGGCCCTTCCGCCGAAAAGTAGCCCTGACTACAAATTGATAAATGTAACGAAAATCACCACCCGCCCTCACTCAAGCGGCAGAGCCGGGGATAGTCGGCGATATCCAGCTCCCGCTTCGTGAAACGGCGGATGATGCCTTGGTCCTTCAGCTTCTTGACCGCTTTGGTCACCGTTACGCGATGCACCCCCAGGAAGCGCGCCATATCGCCCTGGGTAACGCCCGATTCCACGACGACGTGCACCTGTTTTTCTTCCGGATCCACGCCCTTGAACCGGGCCAGGTAAACCAGGAACCGGCACACGCGCTGGAAGAAATCCAGACTGAGACTGTCCTGGAGCAGGACGCCGTACATGCGGACGATGTGGCCCAGGATGCGGATCAACTCGATGAGCAGCTGGGGATGCTCGGTCGCGATGGTCCCCTCGATGGTTTCGCGCTTGAAGAAATAAAGCACACAATCGGTCCGCGCCTTGACGAAGACCTCCTGGTTGACCCCTTGGGCGAAGCAGCAGACCTCGCCGAACACGCAACCCTTGCCGACCCGGTAGAGCACCTTCTCCGGCCCGGTGTGCGTGTCGAGCATGGTCTCGATGGTGCCTTCCTGCACGTAGTAGACACCGTCGATGGTGGTCTCCATGTCGAGGACCACCGTGCCTTTCGTGATGCGCTTCCGGGTCCCGAGGTGCGTGATCTGGCCCCAGGAAGAGCACAGATCCTCGAAGATCGGGAACTGGAACTGCATCAGTCACTCCCTGCGGCGCTCCTGCATCCTGGCAGCCCGGGAGGCGGATTGGGTCACATTCACCGGAGAGGAAACCGCTGCAATTCCAGACCCAGCTGGCGAATGGCCTCGGCCTTGCTGTGATCCCTCCGCCAGACCAGCCGGAAGTACTCCGTCCGCATCGCCACGCGGCCCAGGATCCGCTTCAAGTGGCCCTGCCGGAGATCGCCTCTCACGAAGTATTTCGGGAGCACGGCAACGCCCTTGCCCTGGAGGACGCGCAGCTTCACCGCCCCGATGGTTCCCAAGTATTGGGTCTGGCTGAACCGCCAGGGAACACCGTCGCCGGTCTGATCCAGGAAGTACCGGAAAAGGGGCAGATCGGGCGTCAAATCCAGCAGCCGATGACGAAGAGCATCTCCTGGAACTTTGATGGGGTTCTGCTCCAGGAGACGCTTCGCACCCACGAATACGTAGTCCTCGGGATGAAGCACCAGGTAGTCGAGGGCGCCTCCGACGATGGGTGAGCTGGTGATGGCGCCATCGAGCAGGCCGTGGTGGAGGCGATCCAGCAGATCGGGGCCTTCACCGAAATGCAGATGCAGGATCCGCCCGGGTCTGTTCTTCTCCAGCCCCACCAGGGCCGGAACGAGCCAGGACAGACCCAGGTCGTAGCGCGTGCCGATGAGCAGCTCGACCCGTGGCATCTCGGCCCGGTTCCTGGCCAACTCGAGAAACCTGGCGTTCTCCTGGAGCAATCGGCGGGCCTGGGGCAGCAGCCGCTCGCCCGCAGTGGTGAGCGCGACCTTGCGCGTCGTACGCTGGAGAAGGCTCTCTCCCAGCTGCTCCTCGAGGCGCCGGATGCGGTCGCTCAGGGCCGCCGGGGACAGCGCCAGTTTCTGCGCGGCTTGCCGGAAATTGAGCAGTACAGCGACAGCTTCAAAGCAGCGAACGGATTCAAGGTCCAACAGCATTGTCCGCAATCTCCGAACAATTTCTTTCTGATAATACAGATTATTGCCAATGATCGAATGGAATATCGTGAAGAACAGAAAAGGGCTGGAACCATGGCCAACCGCATCTACTCCATCTCGGATCACGTCTTCGCCCAGTTCTCGGACTATGTGCGGGGCGTAGTGGTCGCCTACGGCTTGCACAATGGGCCATCCTCTCCGGCATTGACGGCCCTGCTCCGGGAAGCGGAAGCTTCCGTGCGAGAGCGCTTGAACCTGGAAAGCCTGACCGCCTATCCCCGGATTGCATCCTGGCGCAATGCGTTCAAGGCCCAGGGCATCAAGCCAAATGAGTTCCGCTGCTCCGTGGAGGCCATGGTGCGCCGGGCACTACGGGACCAGCAGCTCCCCTCCATCAATGCCCTCGTGGACATCGGCAATGCCCTGTCACTGAAACATCTCGTGCCCGTGGGCAGCCATGCCATCGATGTCGTGAAAGGAAACCTTTCCCTGCGTCCCGCCACGGGGGAGGAGACGTTCACAGCCTTCGGCTCGGAACAGATGGAACACCCCAACCCCGGGGAGATCGTTTTCACGGAAGAAAATGTCGTGCTGACACGCCGCTGGAGCTGGCGCCAGTCGATCCATACACTCACCCTGCCGGAAACCACGGCCATCGAGTTCAACGTGGATGGCTTGGCCCCCGTCACGAAGGCCGATATCGAAACCATCTGCCAGGAAGTCATGCAGCTGATCCAGGAGCACTGTGGCGGTCAAATGCGTTGCGAGTTACTCACCAAGGATCACTCCACGATTTCCATCGAACCATGAACCTGGATTAATGGACCCAGGAAACTACCGCTGAGCGTTTCCAACCAATTTGCTGGGCGATCACACGCTTTTCGGGAATCCTCCGACGCCATATCGAGGATTACGCGCCGTTATCGAGGGCAACCTTCACGGAATCCCAAGGCGTCTCCACACAACGGGAAGATGAACTGCTGGCTCGCCGCAGGTAACCGGGTAAACCCTGTCACCCTGACCAGCATCTTCGGTTCCGGTTGCGCTGTGGAAGAGGTCACTGCTCATTGAAGCTTCACCCCCCATACCTCACCCCCAAGATCTTTCCTTGACCCTTCCCCGCTATCAACGGCACAATGGAGGTTCCTGCCTACAACGGCAAGGGCCTATAGCTCAGTCGGTAGAGCAGCGGCCTTTTAAGCCGTTGGTCGCAGGTTCGAGTCCTGCTGGGCCCACCACCCATTCACCCCATGGGGCTATCGTCTAGGGGTTAGGACACCGCCCTTTCACGGCGGCAACATGGGTTCGAATCCCATTAGCCCTACCAGCAAACACCCTTGAGAAATCAAGGGTGTTCTTGTTTTTTAGCGGCACGTGTTTCGGAAAGTAGGTCACTATCCCCAAATTATCCCCAAAATGTGTTCATGAATTTCTCCATACCTTGGCGAACTTTGGCTATCCAATCTGTCCCGTGATCCGATACATATTCATGAGAAGCACTATGCCCCTTCAGCAATCTCATGCCTGCCCAAATATGTTTGGTCCTGTTGCCAGAGTCATCGATGATGCTGGTAGTAAATTGAGTTTGAGCTGCTCCAAGCAAATACTACGCGACATTCACTTCGAGCGGAGATGACCCTTACGTCCAATGAAACAACATCAAGCCAGTAGGTCTGTGCGTCTCCCCCGACCACCAATATGGGAAGATCCCAAAAAACTCCCACCAGAGGCCATTCTCGCGGTGCTATGGGCATTCTTGTTTTCTGGCCCAGTATCTCGAAATCACTGCGCTCAGATCATCGGCGAATGGAACACGGGTGAAGCTGGGCCCGCATCTATCCTTCGGGACAATGAGATTCTCTGGATGTGTGAAGCGCTGAAATCAACACTGCCTTGGTTCTCTCAACACGGCGGAGTCAATAGAATCCATAGGCTTTTGGGCTATGCACTCGCTAAATCTCCTTTATCAGTGAGGAATCTTCTCAGCGCCTCATACCAAGTCAAGGACGTATCCATTGATGAATTTTTAAAGAAGCACGACCTCCCGGATGAACCTGTTCAGACCCCAGGGAGAATCTTGACGGCATCCCCCGAAAGATCTCACCAACCGTCGCTTGGGCGGGCCTTTGCACGTAACCTAAATCGCTCGGGATTCCAAGATAAGCGAGTCGAATATATTTCGGTTTATGGTCCGGTTCCCGAGTTTCATGATTGGATCCATTCGCTTGAGTCCGACATATGTCAGGTTGACGGATGCGTCATCCTTCTCCCATTTTGCTGCCATGCAGTTAGAAAGTATTTGAATGTGAATGTCCAAGATCTCCAATTGCGTTATGAGTTCTCGTGGTTTGCCCCCACTGGTTCTAACGAGGGCTCTTCTGGCCCCTCATTCCCCAGACAATTTGAAGTGCTCGCCTTCCCAATGGTGTCTGAATTAAGGCTGTCCCTTTTTGGCTACTCATCTTTCCTGGAACTAGTCATCAAAGGACGGAATAACCTGGGAATGTCTCATTCCGCAGAATGACACCTCTTAGAGTGCTGGTGGTTTCTCCTGAATATACGCAAATCCGCGTATACAGGAGAACATGTGATGACCCCATCGTATTTCCACAAACCGGCACTTTCGATTCGTGAGTTCTCTGAGGCAACCTCCTTAGGCAGAACACGAGTCTTCGAAGAAATCAAGCTCGGTCACCTCCACGCAATAAAGGTAGGACGACGGACGTTGATTACAGGAGAGGAGCTCTATCGTTGGCTTCATGCCTTCCAGGAGCCAGTCGCAGGGTCCGGAATCGGGCCGAAGTGAGGGGGTGAGATATGGTAGCCACTCATTCCAAACATATTTCGGGTGAATTCAAGCCGCATCCCCTTGCTTTAGCATTCCCAAGCATGAATGAGCAAGAGTTCCAGGAACTCATCCTCGACATGAAGGCCCATGGCCAGCGCGACCCCATCACGCTCTTCGAAGACATGGTTCTAGATGGCGTGCATCGATATCGTGCATGCCTCGAGCTGGACCTGAAGCCAAATACGCAAAATCTCGATGACGGTGTGGATCCAATTGCTTACGTAAAGAGCAAGAATTTGCACCGACGACACATGACGGAAACGCAGAGGGGGGCAGCGATCGCCTTGTGCGCAGAATGGGCTCAATCAGGTGGCAACCGGCACACATCAGGGGGTGACCCGGGTCACCCCCTCACGGTCAAGGAAATGGCGGACGCTGCACAAACATCTCCGCGAACCATTCAAAGGATTAAAAAGGGCATCGATGCAGGTCTCGGTGAGGACATGCGTGACGGTAAGGTAACAGCCAAGAAGGCGGCTAGGCTCGCAAAGCAAGTTGAAGAAGAACGGCAGCCAGTGATTGAAGCGCCATCCGCGCCGGAGGCGGAACCAACACCCGAAGCCCTCATGGAAACTTCCAAGCTTTCCCATGGATTCGAGACACCTCCACCTGTGCTTACACCAGTGTCCGAATTGACTGAGGATGGGGCGAGCCAGGAAGCCCGTATCAAAGTGTTTGAAGAGGAAAACACCGAACTCAAACGCAAACTGGAAGAGGCCGACAGCCAGGTTCAGGCCCTGCACGAAGAGAACGAAAGCCTTCACCGGATTCTGGATACAGAAGACCGTATGGGAGCCTACGAAAAGGAAGTAGCAGCAGCAGCGGCGCGCGCCCGAAAGGCCGAAGCTGAAAACAAAAGTCTCCGGAGTCGGGTGCAATATTTACAGCACTACAACAAGGACTATATAAAGCAGATCAAGAAACTCGAGAAGAAACTCAAAGCCGAATCCGAACCTCAACCCACAGAGGTGGCCATATGAGCCTCCTCTGCAGGGAATGTTTAGCGCCTCCTTCTTTCCGGGCCGGATTCGCGATGCCCATCGTCAGGGTGTTCTGGATAGGCACCCGTATCAGTGCGTGATGGCTACCTCTCCAGTTCATCAATCTTCAGTCTTTGAGAATGAAAATGATGACCCGACCCTCATTCTTGATAGTAAAGCAAGCTCATCACCACTCTATGGGTGTTCAGATTGGAACTTACTCATGGCAGACCGCCTCGATGTCACGGGTCTCCACTCCCTTGCCAAGCGGCTCCGATGTTGCGGGTGGCGACCGCGTGAAGGCGAGAAGATTTTGGTGCCGTCTCTTCCTTGTAACCTTCGGATCTGTCCGAGATGTCATCGTCGATGGCGCAGCGCAGCTATTAGGAAATGGGGGCCCATAATCGAATCCGTTCTCGGCGAGCACGGGGAGGCTGCAGGTGCGACATTGACCCTGCCGGATAGCCTGGATCCGCTATATGTTCAGCAGAAAAAAATCCAGGCCTGTATCCAAAAAATCTGGCGTCGGCAGCGATGGAAGGGGCGAAAAGGCCTTATCACTCGCCTTGGGGGCATCGGGATAATTGAAGCAGGCAAGCATGGCGGCATGCACTCACACCTTTTATTGGTGAGCCCTCTTCCGGAAATCGCGTCTGATGCGGCGTCATGGATTTTGCAGACGTGGTTGGAGCAAAATCCCTCCGCTTCATGCCAGGCACAGGATGTCCGCGAATTTCCCTCTCCCGATGATTCCTACTGCTGGCTCAACTATATTCTCAAAGGAACGCCGATCGACCTCACCACAGCGGATGATCGCCTTTGGGATGTGGCCATGGCACTCACGGCAGGACATCATCGACTGAGCGCCCTAGGCCTATTTAGTTCTCGACGATTACATGACCGTCTCTGCACCTCTCAAGGCGCACCCTGATTGGGTTTCCGCCCAATCCGCAAGGGTTCGAAATACGACCAAGACCATAAGACGTCTCAGATGATTTCGATAAAAAAAGGAGCAATATGGGTGGTTTTGGCAGCGGGCGACAGGAGATGGGGCGAGATCGGAAATTCCCGGATGAGTTTTTCCGGTTGGATATTCGGTGCTGTCACCGAGAAGGAGTTCTCAAGGCGGGGAACCAATTCGTAATGAAGTGGTCACGGGCAGGGAAAGAAGTGGCATCCATCGAGGTCGAGGTTCGAGCCGATGACCTTGTTCTCTCCTATAGGCACAAGAAAGCTGATGGAGGCTGGACCGAAATCAGGAGCCCCATCAGGCTGGATTGGACACGCTGCCCATTTGGTGGCTCTCGGCCATGGCTCATATGCCCATCACCAACATGCGAACGGCGAGTGGCGATCCTTTACGGGAAAGAACTTTTTTTATGCCGTCAGTGCCAGAAATTGGTTTACGAGAGTCAGTACGAATTAGCTGATGCTCGTGCTTTTCGCAAAGTGGAGCGCCTTCAGCAGAGGTTCGGGTGGGCTCCAGGGTTCTTTTTCGGTGCGGGTGAACGACCAAAGGGGATGCATCACCAAACTTTCGTGCGCAGGCATGAGGAATATGAGACTGCGTTCAAAGAGGCAAAGGTCCTGGTGGACGACAGCCTCGCATTGCTCAACTGGTTATCGACCCATCCATGCTAAAAATGGCATTTGTTCGCCACGCGTAGCAAATCATTGAAGCGAAAGTGAATCATTCAGTAGTCAGTGACCCCTCTCACTTCAGCCTGGCATCCAGGGCTTCATGCTCGTGGTTATCCACCAGAAACGCGTCCAGGCACTGTTGGCTCTGTTTGCGATCTGCGGCCATGCAAGACTCCATTCAGCGCGGACTTTCCTCTGACAAGCCAAGCTCCTTCTGCCGGGCTTCGAGGAGTTGGAGCTGCTCTTGGAAAAGGGCATCGGCATCTTGTGGGAAAATGGATCGATCCAAAGCGGACTTCAGGTCATCTTGGGTCAACACCAGGATCCCGAACCGGCTGGCCTTCTCTATATCCATCACAGCGCTGGTTGGAAGTGCCGTAATGAGAATTGGCATAAGTTCGATATAACGTGCCCCAGACCTTTCTACCTGGCCTTTGATAGATTGGGCTCGGGAATGAAGCTTTGAGAGCTTGTCATCTTTGTCAATCACATCGGTCGTGCATTCAACAACTGCCATCCTCCCGCCGGGTGTAGTGACCAATATGTCTGGATTGTCCTTTAGTCGTGGTGTTCTGAGCTGTAGGGGACCGAACCCCAGCATCCATAGAAGACTGGCCACTCCGACCTCAAAATCCTGGCTCTCCTTTCTTTCCCTCTTCTCCTCGAAGAGGCAATCACGCAGCACTTCGAATTGGGGATCTGCCCAGTCGTAGGCAGTTCTCCGCCAGTTTGGGAAAAGGCTTGGATCTCCAATCCAGGTCGTGTGCTGGACTATCCCCTTGTATACAGCAAAACACTTGAGAGTGGCACCCACAGGGATTCTCAGCGTGGCCACTCCATGCTGATGTTTGGGAAGGTTTGCGACTTCCCATGGCGTCCATTCGAGTTGATCCGCTGAGATCAGCCGGCGCTCTACACCGACACCCTGATCGTAAATGATGACACCGAGGCTTAGGAACTGCCTGTCCGCTCCTGGGGGAAGGATGACTCCAGGCTTGGCAGTATCCCCAGATACTCGCGATTGGAGATCTACTTCCGCGACGTGGGCTGCAGGAATCTCAACGCAAGAAAAATCACCTGAATAACCCGCCAAGCGAAACTCCGAAAGCAGCTCCGTTAGGCTGTCATAAGGTGGATTGTTTGCCTTCAGCTCCCAATCCAGATCCATAGAGAATCTGGGTTTGCGAATGGGCGCCCCGGTCAGGGTTAAGACAGCTAGCCGTTTAGTCGGCAATCCAAGCTCATGCAATGGTCTGAAAGAAGAAGTCGGCGCCATGCCAGGTTCCAGCGGGAAGAGCAGCTGTTCCCCGAAGAGATCAAGTGGCTTCCTCTCAGCCAGCCGGTTGATGATTTCTAATACTCCGAGGTTCAGATCCTCCAGGGAGAGATACCCAACCTCCTGATCCAAAAAGGCCACCCTCTTTCGAGCAACACTTATTGGGCTGGTATCCAGGAAAAGCCTGGCATGAAGAATAGTTAGGCAAGATCCATCCCGAACAGCGTGGTAGCTGAAGCCCGCGTAGGCATACGCCTCGCGGATGCTGGTGATCATACGCAGGAACTGTTCCAAGCCAGTTGAAGGACTTGCCGTGGTCATCGGTTTTTCCTCCATGGTTCGACCGGATCCAAAAATTTTGGAAATCGGCCTGGATGCCCAGCCCCTACTCCATCAGGTCCGCCATGATCACCTCTGCCTGCTCCAGCACGGTTGCCGTGGCCTTCTCCTGCTTGTCAGGCGGGTAACCATATTTCCTCAGAATCCGCTTCACCAGCACGCGAAGCTGGGCACGGACGTTATCGCGCAGGGTCCAGTCGATGGTCACGTTCTTCCGCACGGTCTCCACCAGCTCCCGGGCGATGGCCTGGAGGGTGGGTTCTCCCAGCACCTTCACGGCGCTGTCGTTGGTCTCCAGGGCATCGTAGAAGGCTAGTTCGTCTTCGCTGAGGCCCAAAGATTCCCCGCGGGCGTCGGCCGCCTTCATCTCTTTGGCCAGTTGGATTAGCTCTTCGATGACTTGGGCCGTCTCGATGGCGCGGTTCTGATACTTGCGGACGGCCTGTTCCAATAGCTCTGCAAAGGACCGGGCCTGGACCACGTTCCGCTTGGCACGTGTGCGGATCTCTCCCTTCAGCAGCTTCTGGAGCAGTTCCACGGCCAGGTTCCGCTGGGGAAGGCCTCGCACCTCGGCCAGGAACTCATCGGACAGAATGGAGATATCGGGCTTCTTGAGCCCGGCCGCCGTGAAGATGTCCACCACTTGGTCCGAGACCACAGCCTTTGAGATGATTTGCCGGATGGCGTGGTCCAGCTCTTCGTCGGATCGCTGATCCCCAGCCTCGCGCTTGGCAAGCACCGAGCGCACGGCCTGATAGAACCCCACCTCGTCCCGAATGGCGATGGCAGCCTCGTGGGGTACCGCCAAGGCGAACGCCTGAGACAATTCGGTGACTGCCGCCAGCAGCCGATCCTTGCCGTTCTCTTGGGCCAGGATGTGCTCCTGGGCTTCAGGAAGCAGCGCCAAGCGCTCCTGGGCGCGGCCCGTGATCCAGTTGGAATGGTCGAAGCCATGGAAGAGGCTGCGGCAGATCTCGGCCTTCTCCAGCATCAGGGCCACGGCTTCAGCTTGATCCAGGGCGGTCTTCCCTTTGCCTCCGGCCTCTGTGTAAGTGGCCAGGGCCTGCTTCAGCTCGTCCGCCAACCCCAGGTAATCGACGACCAAGCCGCCGGGCTTGTCCTTGAACACGCGGTTCACACGGGCGATGGCCTGCATGAGCCCGTGGCCTCGCATGGGTTTGTCCACATACATCGTGTGTAGACTGGGAGCGTCAAAACCCGTCAACCACATGTCGCGCACGATGACGATGCGGAAGGGGTCGGAAGGTTTCCGGAACCGCTGGGCCATGACCTCCCGCCTGGCCTTGCTGCGGATGTGCCCCTGCCACTCCAGAGGATCCGAGGCCGAACCCGTCATGACCACCTTGAGGACACCCTCCTCGTCCGAATCGCTGTGCCACTCGGGGCGGAGCTTGATCAGGGCCTGGTAGAGGGCCATGCAGATCCGGCGGCTCATGCAGACCACCATGGCCTTGCCGTCCATGGTGCTCAGGCGCTTCTCCCAGTGGTCCACCAGATCCTGGGCGATGAGCTGGATGCGGTTCTCGGAACCCACAACGGCCTCCAGCTGCGCCCACCGGCTCTTCAGCTTCTCCTTGCGCTCGACCTCCTCGCCTTCGGTGGCCTCCTCGAAGTCCTGGTCCAGGTGGGGGCGCTCCGAATCCTTCAGCTCTAGCTTGGCCAGGCGGCTTTCGTAGTAGATGGGCACCGTGGCGCCATCATGGACCGCCCGCTGGATGTCGTAGACGCTGATGGTGTCGCCGAACACGGCCCGCGTGCTGGCGTCCGCCCGCTCGATGGGTGTGCCCGTGAAGCCGATAAAGGAGGCGTTGGGAAGGGCATCTCGAAGATGCCGGGCGAAGCCGTCGATGAAGTCGTATTGGCTACGATGGGCCTCGTCGGCCAGCACCACGATGTTGCGGCGATCCGAGAGAACGGGGTGCCGGTCCCCTCGCTCGTCAGGCAGGAACTTCTGAATGGTGGTGAAGACCACGCCTCCGGAGGCCACTGAAAGCTTCTTCCGTAGGTCCGTACGGTCCTCCGCCTGCTTGGGGTCCTGGCGCAGTAGATCCTTGCACCGGGCGAAGGTGCCGAAGAGCTGGTCGTCCAGGTCGTTGCGGTCAGTGAGGACCACGACCGTGGGATTGGCCATCTCGGGATGCAGGATGATGCGTCCCGCGTAGAAGGCCATGGACAGGCTCTTTCCGGAGCCCTGGGTGTGCCATACCACACCCACGCGCCGGTCGCCGGGTTCGCCGCCTGACCGTCCGCCCGCATGGTAATTGCCGGAGCTTTCCTGGACGCGATCCTCTGAGATGATCTTGGCCGCACGGAGGGTCTCCTCCACGGCCACATTGACGGCATGGAACTGGTGGTAGCCCGCCATCTTCTTCACAAGCTTCCCGTCACCCAGTTCCTCGAAGACGATGAAGAAGCGCACCAGATCCAGGAGGCGGCGCTTCTGAAAGACGCCCTTCAGCACAACCTGAAGCTCCACCAAGCGGGCCGACGCGTCCTCTTGGCCGCCGATGGTGCGCCAGGGCTTGAACCATTCCCGGCCAGCCCCCAGGGTGCCCACGCGTGCCTCCACCCCATCGGAGACCACCAGAACCGCATTGGTGGCGAAGAGGACTGGGATTTGGGCCTGGTAAGTCTGCAACTGCCGGAAGGCCGTCTGGATCGTGGCCTGTTCATCGGCGGGGTTCTTCAGCTCGATCACGGCCAGAGGGAGGCCGTTCACGAAGAGAACCACGTCCGGGCGCCGGTTGTGCTGCCCTTCCACCACAGTGAACTGGTTGACGGCCGCCCAGTCATTGGCGTCCGGTTGATCGTAGTCCAGCACCTTCGCCTGAGCCCCGGCGATGGAACCATCCTTCCGCCGGTATTCCACGTTGATTCCATCCACCAGCAGCCGATGCACGGCCCGGTTGCGCTCAATCAGGGTCGGAGCTTCCAGGCGCGTGAGCTTCCGGAAGGCATCGTCCAAGGCTTCGACGGGAAGGGTCGGGTTGAGCTGGGCCAGGGCGGAGCGAAGGCGCCCCTCCAGGATCACATCTTTGAAGGCCGGGTCATTGCGTTCAGAGGAAGGCTCACCGAAGGCAATGTCGGGACCGTAGAGAATGGAATAACCCTGGCCCTCCAGCCACGCCAGGGCAGCTTCTTCGACAACTGATTCGGTGAAGGCAGGCATTTTGCTTAATTCCGAACACGATAGAAAGGTTGCTTATCAACTAAAGCCGCATCAACTTTCGTTTTGAGCCAAACCTTCATGTCAGCTTCCTGATTCAGAAGGGAAACAATTTCCTCAAGCACGGATAACACAATGACTTTTCCCTGCACAATGGCGTCTTTACATTGAGAAATAGCTGAATCGGTAAAATCGGTATAAGAAATAAAAAGGCCCCTTACCTGCCCGCCTCGACTGAAGACACGCACAAGATGTGGTGCAATTTCCGCTGATCCAAGGGGTGCGTTCCACCATTTCATTTCAACTAGATATAAAATGCCATCAATCTCGACTAAGCCATCTATCTGTTCAATGATACCTTCTCCGCATTTACCCTTTATTGTGAAAGCTTCCCTTACGAGAAGACCACAACTGGCAAAGAGGCGGTTTAAAACTGCCTCTAATGCCTTACCTCGTTTATGAGCATCCCTTTCCCCGAAAAGCGCAAACAAATCCGCTTTGACTTTATCTCGCTCTGCTTTTAGCCGTTGCCGTTCCTTTGCTGCGGCGTCCTGTTCCTCGAGCCTGCGGCGTCTCTCTGTATCTTTCTCAATGCTCATCCGAGTAAAACTATCTTTAACGTTGATCAAATCACGGACCTGGGCGACCAAACCTCGAGCAGCAGCACGATCATTCTCCCAACATACAGTGAAGTCATCGAATTCAACGATTCGTTTTAACAGTTCACGCCTTATGGCGAGGGCTTGCTCACCTTGTTCATTTAACTTGCCTAATAGCTCTCTAGTGACTAAATATTTGTTGAACTCAGACTTATCGGCATTTAAGAGTCGCTGATAGGGCCCCAATGTTCGTTTTGGAACACCAGCGCCCTGAAAGAAGAGAAGCAGGTCCTGTTTTGATTTGCAAAGCTTTGGAACCGTGTCGATCAAAAGTTGAAAAAGCTCGGGTGGGAAGTGAAAAGTGATGTCCATCAATCAACCCCTGGCAAAACTCCAGTCAATACCTGCCCCGCAAGCACCGGAAAGCAGCTTGGGCAGCAGCATATTGCGGAGGGCCGTCAAGTTACGTATCTCTGCCGTGTTCCGCTCTATTTTGCGTGACCAAGCATCCGTCAGGTTTTCGAATCGATTCAAAACGGTTGGTGCAGGAACCAGGATTGGGACAGATTCGATGTGCCCCTTGGTTACCGCTTCACGGCTAGCTCCGGCGTTCATGCCGAGCAAATAATCCTTGGTAGATTTTTGTAGAAGGTGGATGTGTAGGAAGCGATTTGGGATTCCGGGTTTTGCCCGGATGATCGCAACATGCTGATTCACTCGGGCCGGAAGCACGCTCGGCTGCACGATGCATGTTCTGAGAATTGATGCTCCGGTGATATTCATGAGCACATCCCCCTTCGCGACTTCGACGTTAGTAAGATCATCGGCCTGCTTCGCTGTGATGTAGGCCAGTCCGTCCCACACGAATTCAGAATCATAGACATTCTGGCTGCGAATGAATGCAATACCTTCCTCGACGTAAACTTCCTTTCCTCCTCTGGGTGTTGCACCGCTACCGATCTTCACAGTCAGTTCCTTTAACGTTCCAGCTCTCCATCCTTGTGGGATCTCTCCAAGTTCTGAATCATCGAAGGAATCAGGGAACAGCTCCGCGATATGCGCAGGCAATCCCGTATCGCGCCCTTCGGCCTTGGCGCGGACGGGATCGAAGTCCACGAACCAGGACTTGAAGAGGGCCTGGGCCATGGCCTCCAGGGTCTGGTTCATGCGGCGGTTGAGTTCGATCTTGTCGTCGAGCATACCGAGGATGTATGCAATGGCGCGTTGCTCGTTTAGCGGAGGGATCGGAATTCTTATCTTGTTGATGTCCCTGATTGGGAGTTGCGGTTGTGCGCTGCCCGTTTGTAGAGCATCGGCTTGCGCTCGAAATAGAGACGATCGGACGAATAGGTATAGATAGCGAGGCAAGAGATCAGACGTTCGTACTCGAAAGATAACCATCCCTGAGTTGATTCGGATGTGCTCGAATGGAACAGAATCGTCATAGTAAGCGATGTTGCCTACGGTGCCCCGCGTTGTTAGCACCGCATCATATCGATTCAACTTTCCTTTTCGAAGAATAGCATCTTTCTCAGCTGTGATGAAAGCACAATCTGAAAAATCGAATCCGGTACTAGTTACATTCCCTGCATTTAAGAATAGGCAATGTCCGATCGAGTGAAAGTCCGCTTGCTTCGGGTAGTTTATACCTCTATCGCCATCGATTATTTCGAGTGGCGCATCAGAGAGCATTGAGACAGTCCAATAACTCGCCATCCCCCTATTCCCGCTAGCCTTCTGCATCACCTCATAGCCCTGCTCGATAATGCGGCGGAAGTTGTCGCCAAGCGTTGCCCAATCCAACACCTCCACCCGCATGGGTAGATCGGATTCGCCGAAAGCTTCCTCTAATCGCGCCAGCGTTTCCAATGGCATGGGCGCATCGGACATGATCACCAGGTCAAGATCAGAATGCTCTTTGGCCGTCCAGCGCGCGCGCGAGCCAAAGGCGCGCACTTCCAGTCCCGGCACATGCCGCGCCAGGATGTCGGCGACCACTTGGAGCAAGTCGGGGCGCAAGTCAATCATCGGGTGCGCTCTTGTAATTGAGCCAGCAAAAAGCACACATCAGGGGCAAATGTTCGCGCGGCCTGATAAACGGCTCCCGCTGTTGCGGAGTTATAGGTGTGGCTGGTCAGATTGCGCTTTTTCAAATAATCAAACCACACTTCGGCGTCATGGAGCAGGCCCAATTCATAACCCCGGCGGAACAGGTCGCGGTTGGAGAAACTATCCGCCTTCTCCAAAGCGTATTCTTCCAGGTAACGCTTGAGGGTTTTCCAGGCTAGTTCAAAGGTATATTCAAAACGCTGGATAACGCCATCGCGCATTAATTCCCATTCCGGTGTGTCCTCGGGGTAAGGCGTGTCAGCTTGTGAAGCCAGCGCCGCGGTCAGAGACCGGATGGCATCTTCAAAATTTTGCAAATCAAGCGGCATTTTCACCCTCCTGGCCTGAATATCCTAACTCTCTCAAGTTGGCTTCAATGGCTTTATCCAGTCGTCCGGCTTTTTGCATCTGCTCGTGCAAAGTCGTAGTCAATCGCGCCATTTTGTCAGCAAGCAGTTCACCGTCATCCTCGACCTCTGCCGCGCCCACGTACCGGCCGGGCGTGAGTACGTGACCCTGCTCACGGATTTTATCGAGTGTGACTGATTTGCAAAAGCCGGACACGTTTTGATAGGCGCTAGCGCCTGCGCCTTCGTCGCCGCGCCAGGCA
>DCFP01000082.1 GCA_002319925.1 Holophagaceae bacterium UBA1801
CAGACTACGGGGCCTCACCTAGAAGCGGATCCCTTCACCAGCCAGATGGAATCGAGTCTTGAACTGGCGAGTGCTCTCTCAGAGACAGGCGAGCAGGTGGGCGCGGAGAAACTCGAGGCCAACGATGCCCTGAAGAAGCTCAAGGAATCGGCTCAGGCGAAACACCACCAAGGTCATGGAAGAGCCGTAAATGATGTTCCGGCTTTCATGGCACCCGTGCTCGGCCTTGCAAGTCCCGACGGCACCCTGAGCGCCACTCCCGCCAGTCATATCCTGAGCGCGAATGGCAATGTGCATATCACGAGCGGCGAAGATACTAGCATCGGCGTTGGCAAGAAGCTTGTCATGGCCATCAAGGAGTCGTGGAGCGCCTTCGTCTCGAAACACGGGATCAAGCTCTTCGCGGGCAAGGAGAACTTCGATATCCAGGCGCATGATGGCAATGTCCAGATTCTCGCAGATCAGAGTGTGAAGCTCATTTCCGCCACGGACGAGCTGAAGGTGTCGGCCAAACGGTACATAAAAGTCACCGCCGGCCGGTGCCAGATCGAGCTCACCGATAAAGACGTGAATCTCTACATGGCAGGTCCAATCAACATCCACAGCAACCTGAATTTCGGAGGCGCCCAGACCGAGCCACCACAATTCCCTCGCCTACCCAAACTGGTTCTCAATGGGGTATACGACGATCAATTCCAGGTGCTTGACGAAGACACCGGAAAACCCATTCCCGACTTGAATTATCGAATCGAAGTCGAAGAGGGGAGGGTCATTCGCGGTGTAACCGATAGTGATGGCTGCACGCTTCGTGTTACAGATAACAACCCTAAGACGATGAAGTTGTTCATCGAAGACGGAGTTTATGATGAGCAGTTCGTCGTGATCGATGAGAAGACTGACGAACCGATGCCTGGGGTCCCATACCGTATCGAGGTGGAGGATGGGAGTGTGATTCACGGCAAAACCGACGCTAAGGGACGGACACATCGCGTCAATACGGGTCCGACTCCACTAGAGATGAAGCTATATATCGAAAATCATAATAAATGAATGAATCCAGACATCACTTTACAACACCATGCTTGATCCATCTGGAGAATAAGGCATGACAGAATTCGATCTCCCAAATGCAAACAATGAAGTCGAATCAAGCACACATAGCAAGACAACGCTGAATCAAATTCAGGATAGCAAGAAGGTCGTAACTATTAAAAAGAAGCAAATAGAAATATGCGATGGATGGTGGGGCAAGAAAGAATATAAGAAAAACTGGGCGAGGATAGATACGACCATTGCTCCTTTCTATATTTCAACCAAGAACGTGCCGGACAATACCACTGCGAAAATAGATTTATATTTATATCGATTTGGCGAAGATTTAAAACTATGCAGTATTGAATGCACTATTACAAAAAATGAAATCATGGCCAACACTTTTTATAGTGTTGAAAATAAAACTACTTCGAATAGTAATGACTCAATCAATATAATTGATTTTAAAAAAACCCTTCATTTGCATAATGAACAAGTTTATCGAATCTATTTCATTGTAACCATTGATGAGATTGAAAAATCGTTCAAAAGCTTTAATAGCGCGACACTGTTTTTACGCCCTACCCAAATCGTTTATCTTACTTATGATGATGGGCCAAATTCCGGAACAATGAATGTATATAATACAGTTAAAACTAAAGAATTCAAAGCTACCTTCTTTCTAATCGGAAGCAATATTGATGCAACTACTACAACTGTTGTAAAAACGCTTGGCAAGGACAGCGATATTGAAATTGCAAATCACTGTCAGACCCACTTGCCACTGGTGATGTACAATGGTCTTAACAAGAATATCGTCGATAATTATCAAGATGGAAGCCAAAGCATTTCAAACGCACTCGAGATAAAAAAGGAATATAAGAAAATTCGTTTTCCTGGAAATAACACTTGGCGTGTTAGAGACATTTCGCAAACATCTTTTGGTAAAAGGTGGCATGGTTTGCCAACCTGGGCGAGCAAGGACGAAGCCAATCTGCTTGCGAGCAAAGGATATTCCATTTTTGGCTGGGATCTGGAATGGAAAGGCCCCGGGAAAATCACAGAGAGCCCGGACGTAGTGATTCAAAATATTAAGAACAATTTTGACGAAAACAGAACAAAAACGAGAAATAAGCTTATCCTATTGGCTCACGATGCGATGTTTTCAAGCAAGAATGATCAAGCAAGGCTGGATTACATGCTTTCCAAGCTAAAGGAATATGAATATATCACCGATACCATTTCCAACTATTAGGATCAGCCGTGAAACAAGCCATCGTAGTTGCATGTGCACTATTATTAACAATATTTGCATACCGTTGCTATTCTTCCGAGAAGACCCACATGGTTGAGCTGGTCTTCTCTAAAATTATTCAAGCGCCCGGCAAGCTTTTGATAGGTGCTGAATACATTGATAAAAACCAGAAGGAAGTTTCCATCCTGCTGATTTCGATGGATGATGGACAAACTTGGAATAATTCCAATTTGATAATCAACAATGCAAGCATTATTGACATGACAGTTAGTGATAACCGCATGTGGATTCTGACGATACGAAACGAAGAAGAAGGTGTCGCAGTTCCCAATGAGATTCTATTCAGTGATGATCCTTGCGGAACCTGGAAGCATGCACCATTGAATTTTGTAAAGAATTCGACCGGTTTGATAGATCAATTCAAAATTCGATTCTTGGATCAGAAATCAGGTGCAATAAAAATCCAAGAACATAATGCTGCTGCAAAATATTACATGACAACTGATGGCGGATCGACTTGGAATCAATCCAATGATTCGGATATGGAACTTAAATACGGATTTATCCCTGCAATAGATGACCATATTGCGAAAATGACTGGAACACAGCAATCCTTTAAATATATTGAAAATCAAGGAAGCTATTTAATAGAAAAATCAACCTCGGATGGCAGCACATGGTCCAAGGTTTCAACGATATCTAAAAAATACAAGCTAAAATCAAAACTCTTTTAATAATTTAGTTCTATCGCATCAACCCACTTTGCAATTTGCTGGAGTCATCCGCGTGAGTAATCCCGCTCCAACACCACAATCCTCGAAGTCAGCCCCGGCATCTCCGTCTGATGGTAAAACAGCCGCGCAACCGATAGCTACCGCAAAATCAAACACCCAGAAAGCAAGCCAAGTCAAAGTTAAAATTGCCAATAAAAACATCATCGCATCAACTGGAGATTTGAATGGCTATCACCGCGTAGAAGTAGTGGATCCGGACCAGTTCAATGGCCATGCTCAATATGGTGACGGCTGGTGTACGGATTTTGCCAAGGCAGTGGCATATCTCCCATCGACAACAGTCTGGAAACCGGGTCCAAAAGTGGATGACAACACACCAAAAGGAACGGTCATCGCTGCGTTTATCGATGGGAAGTACGTCAATGAGCGGGGCAAAGGGCATGTTGGCCTTAAACTTCCCGACCAGAATGGAGAAATGGGAATCCTTGATCAATTCAAGGAATCAAACGGGGTCCATGCTCGCTACTTGAAACACGGCGCTCAAAAAAAATACAACTGGAATGCTGATAACTACTTTGTTGTTCTTGTCCCTGACAAATGACCGATTTCCAAAGCGTGTACACGTTTCGAGCAGATAAATGAGCCTGACAAATATTATTAAAAAGTTGCTCCTGGTGAGTTTTTTAGTCTCACCATGCTTGGCTGCTCAAGATTCCTGGAAAATTCGTAACGCCACCAACCACGGACAAATATTAAAACAATTGCGCATCGCTTGGACCAGGGGGACGCTTGACACACCCAATGGACCAATAAATGGTGCTATTTTCATGGGCGGAACGGTAGGACAGCATGTGCTTTCCTTTGGAATATTCCTCGGAAATCCAGAACAGACCATCCCTCAATTCCACTGGGACGAGTATGGAGGTCCGGACAACGACGCCGCCCTCGCGCCATTGCTAAGAATCGATGTCATTAAAGGAAAGCACACAGTCAGTGAGGAACTTGCCGTCGATCTTGTGGCCGGAGAGTTATCCGGCGATACGCAAGAAGAGCCGGGCCAAGCGTTTCAGGCTACGGTGTCTCGTCGCATTAAAAGCAATAAAGGGCTGCTTAGGATATTGCAGGCCATGGCTTCTGGCTCGAGGACAATGAGGATTAGGCTACGGGATTATAAAGACCCTGATTTGGTCATTTCCGGGGAATTTCCCCTCGGTCCAAATGCAGCGAAATCAGCCCGTCGCTTGCTCAAACTCTGTTGGCCGATACCTCACTCAGGCCCCGGAAACTGATGGAAGAATGGCAACCATTTCCGCGCCCTGTTTGCTGCGGGTGACTTGGCACAATCAATGGCCTCTGGACCTCAGGCATGCTCCTTGAGCCACACTCGGGCCAGCTGCTCCAAATTCTCGGGACGGTTCAGGCCTGGGTCCTCCACCACTGCTTCCAGCAAGTAGTTCTGCAGATGGCCGATCCAAGGGCCGGGGCCTTTCCCTGCCAACTTCATGAGCGCGCTGCCATCCAGGAGTAATTCCTTGGCCGTCATGCCCGGGAAACGCACGGCTTCCAGGCGCTGGCCGATGGCATACCACTCGGCTTCGACCTCGGCCCACCATTCGGTTCCCAGCTTGCCATTGGGCGCTCGGTTGGTGTCCCGCCAGCCCTTCCCATACTGGTCCGCCAGACGGAAGAGTTCCCAGGTGGTGACCTCGATCTCCGCCTCGGAAAGCCGCTTCAGCAGGCGGCGATAGGCGGCGTCGCTCCAACTTGGATCGGGATGCTCGCAGTGGAGCCGGATGAGCCCCTGCACCCTCTCCCTCAACTGGATCGGGGCTTTGAGGCGGGCAAGCATCTCCACGGCCATGGTCGCCGAGACGTTCTCGTGGCCGTAGAAATGGACATCGCCCTTTTCATCCACGGTGATGGTGGAAGGCTTGCCCACATCGTGGAGCAACAGCCCCCAGCGCAGGGCGGGACTGGCCGACTTTTCGCATGCGAAGGTCAACAGAGTGTGTTCCCAGACATCCAGCCGGTGGTGCCGGTTCTGGGGGCAACCCACCATGGGTCTCAGTTCCGGCAGCCACAAATCCAGCAGCCGGGTCTGCTCCAGCAGCCGCAGACCGCGCGCAGGATCCTTCCCGCGAAGCAGTTTGTCCAATTCCGTGAAGACCCGCTCCACGGAGACCTTTCCAGCGACCTCGAGGCGCCTGGAGATGGCCTGGAGGGTTGCCGGCACGAGGTCGAAACCCAGCTGGGACGCGAACCGGCAGGCCCGCAGTGGGCGCAGACCGTCTTCCTCGAAGCGCTTCAGGGGATCGCCCACGGCCCGGAGGAGGCCTGCTTCCAGATCAGCACGCCCACCGAAGGGATCGATGATGTGGTCTTTCCAATCAGGCACATTCAAGGAATCAAGGGGAAGCGCCATGGCATTGATGGTGAAGTCGCGGCGTGCGAGATCCTCCTCCAGGCCCACGCCCAGGGTCACGCTGGCAGGCCGCCGGCCATCCAGATAGGGTCCATCGCCGCGGAAGGTGGTGATCTCGATGGGCACGCCCTCGATCACCACCGTGACGGTTCCGTGCTGAAGGCCGGTGGGAATGACACGCAGATGGGCCGACTTCGCCCGCTGCATGATCTCTTCCGGCATCAGTGGTGTGGCGAGGTCCCAGTCGGCACCCTCACGGCCCAATAGCCGGTCCCGCACCGCCCCACCCACCAGGACCAAGGGTCCGAGCGCCTGCGTGAGGACGGAAGCCATTGCCTCGTGCATGAAGGCCTACCTGGGAATGTGGCCTGACCGCTCCCAGCGCGTGCGCGTGAAGAAGTAGCGGGCGCCTTCCACGAAATTCTTCACCACATCGCCGGGGCCGTTGGGGACATCCGCGCTGGTGTCGTCGTTGCCACCTTCGCGATAGCTCCACCAGATCATGAAGGGCCGTCCGCGCAGATGGTCGATGGGCAGGAAGCCCCAGTAGCGGCTGTCCAGGCTGTTGTCGCGATTGTCGCCCATGGCGAGCACGTGCCCTTCAGGCACCACCAATGGGCCGAGATTGTCTCGCCATGGATTTTCCATCAGAGGGGACTCGCCCTGGCGATCGATGGTCAGGTATTCCTTTTCGCCAAAGGGCCAGACACCGGCCGCCACTGGGGCAAGATTCCGCCTCACCACCGAAGCCGTGGATGGATCAGTGGGCTCCATGCTGCGGGTCAAGGGCCAGGGACCGGCGGTGGGGCCGACTTCCTTGATGTCGCCGAAGTGGTGCTCGAACTCGCCGGTGACCAGGTTGCCGTTGATGTAGACGTGCTTGTCCTTGATCTCGAAGGTGTCGCCCGGAAGCGCGATGCAGCGCTTCACATAGTCGAAGTTGCGGTCCATGGGATAGCGGAACACGATGATGTCGCCGCGCTCCACCTTGCGCATGGGGAAGAGCTTGGCTTCCCAGTCCCACTGCGGCGTGGCGAAAATGAACTTGTTGACCAGTAGGTGGTCGCCGATCATCAGCGTGTTGCGCATGGAGGCCGTGGGAATGGTGAACTGCTGACCCACGAAGGTCTTGAAGAACATGATCAACAGAACGGCGAAGCAGATCACCTCGGCGTTGTCGCGGATGGAGCCCTTGGCCGCCCCCTCGGGAACGACGATCTCCACCTTGTCCTCTTTTTCCGCCTTCGCCATGCCTGCTCCGGATCAAATGCCTCTCTAGCATGACAGGGCATCGACCCAATGCTCAATCGGCTCAGCGCGGAATCGTGCCGGTCCGTTCCCAGCGGGTCCAAGAGAAGAAGTGCCTGGCACCATCGAAGAAGTCCCTGAGGACATCACCAGGCCCGTTTTTGGGTCGCGCATCCTGGTCGTCACTGCCGCCTTCGCGGTAGCTCCACCACACGATGAATGGTCTGCCCCGGAGATGATCCATGGGCAGGAAGCCCCAGAACCGGCTATCGCTGCTGTTATCGCGGTTGTCGCCCATGGCCATGATGAAACCATCTGGCACCTTGACGGGTCCCAGGTCATCCCGGAAACCACCGGGGAGAGGGTCCATGCCTTGCTGATCCATGTCCTGGATCTCGGGTCGTGAATAGGGCCAATCGATGGGGGCGCTCCAGTTGGGCGGAAGCACCTGGGCCGGTCCAGCGTCCCTGGAGAGGGGCCAGGGGCCAGCCAAAGGGCCCTTCTCGGGGATGTCTCCGAAGTGATGTTCGAAGGCTCCCGTGATCAGCTTCCCGTTCACATAAAGGCGCTTGTGCTTCATCTGGATGGTGTCGCCTGGCAGCGCCACGCAGCGTTTCACGAAATCATTGCTCCGGTTCATGGGGTAGCGGAACACGATGATGTCGCCGCGTTCCACCGGGCGCATGGGGAAGAGCTTGGCTTCCCAGTCCCACTGGGGCACGGCGTAGATGAACTTGTCCGCCAACAGGTGATCCCCGATCATGCAGGTATTCCGCATGGAAGCGGTCGGGATCACGAACTGCTGTCCAACGAAGGTCTTGAAGAACAGGATCAGGATGATGGCGAAGCAGACCACCTCAAGGTTGTCCCGGATGGAACCCTTCACGGCGCCCTCAGGCAGCGGCGCGGCCGACTTCTTCTGTGTCATCGGATCACCCGCATCCTACGGTTTGTTCGCGTCCGTCTTGACCGGAGGCGCATCCGTGAAACCCCGGGAGATCAGCCGATCCGCCAGCGCCCATTGGCCGTTCTTGAAGATCCAGCTCTCCTCCTCGCCGATATCGGGAAGGTAGAAGAAGCGGTACTTGGAACCACCGGCAAGCGTCATCTCGACCCAGACGCCAATTCGATCGAAGTCATCGGGTAGCTTCAGATCGGGATTCTGCAGGGCTCCGCGGCCGATGATCTGGAAGGAATACGCGGGTACCTTGGAGCCGTCCGCTCTCCGGTATTCCCAGTGATCGGTGCTGTTCGGGAAGCCTTCAGGCAGCATGGCGATGAGGGGGGTATCGCCCTGCATCACGACCCAGCTTCCATCCTTGCTCCAGTAGTCCATGGAGCCGTTGCTCTTCAGGGTGGTCTCGGTGATGGTCACGCGCCGGCCATTGGGCGTTTCCTTGGACGTGGATACGCGCCGCTGGATGCGCTCCTGGAGCCGCTGTTCGGGAGTCATGGAAGGATCTTCGAAGTTCTCGAAGATTAGCGTGAGCCCCTCCTGCCAGGGAACGTACGACGTTTTCCGGCGCTGGTTCAGCATGCGATCGCACGCCAAGGACGCGATCAAACCAGCGGTCAGCAGGAGGAATGGCAGCTTCTTCAATGGATGCCCTTGTTGAACTTGGCCAGGAGATCCTCGAGGCTCGCGCCCTTCACTTCCGGCTTGCGGGACACCGGTTCGGCCTTCCGCTCCTCGCGCTTGAATTCCTCCCGGCGGCGATGACCATCCGCGGGCTTGTGCCCATCGAAGCGCTTCTGCCCATCCGCGGGCTTGTGGCCTTCTGCCTGTCGCGGCTGCCCGTCATGCCGGGGATGATCGCCCTTGGGGCGCTGATCCGGCCGGGGACGATCGGAATGCGGACGGTGCGGATGATGGGGACGCTCTCCCCTCGGCGCGTCGGAACGCTGACCTGCCGGCACGGGCAGGAGGGCCTTGATGGAAAGCCCAATGCGCTTGGCTTGCAGGTCCACGGTGAGCACCTTCACCTTCACGGCTTGGCCCACGCTCAATACGTCGGAGGGGCTCTTCACAAAGGTGTGGGAGATTTCGGAGAGATGCACCAGGCCGTCCTGATGGACACCGATGTCCACGAAAGCGCCGAATTCCGTGACGTTGGTGACGAGGCCCTGGAGCTCCATGCCGGGCTCCAGGTCGGAGGGCTTGTTGACACCCTCCATGAACTGCACGGCTTCGAAGCGCTGGCGCGGATCCCGGCCGGGTTTCTTAAGCTCTGCGATGATGTCCCGCACGGTTTCCACACCGAAGGTCTCGTCCACGAAGGTCTTGGGGTCGAGACCATCCAGCAGGGCATCATTGCCGATGAGTTCAGGCACGGTCTTGCCCGTGAGCTGGCAGATGCGCTGCACTACCGGATAGCTCTCGGGGTGCACGGCGCTGGAATCGAGGGGATCCTCGCCATCGTGGATGCGCAGGAAGCCCGCAGCCTGCTGGAAGGCCTTCTCGCCGAAGCGGGAGACCTCCATCAACTGCTCGCGCTTCTTGAAGGCGCCGTGCTCGAAGCGGTGCTGGAGGATGTTCTTGGCCAGCGACTCGCCGATGCCCGCAACGTAGGCGAGCAGCTTGTAGGAGGCGGAGTTCACGTCCACGCCCACGCGGTTCACGCAGCTCTCCACCACTTCGTCGAGGCTCTTCTTGAGGGCGGTCTGGTTGACGTCGTGCTGATACTGGCCCACGCCGATGCTCTTGGGATCCACCTTCACCAGCTCGGCCAGGGGATCCTGGAAGCGCCGCGCGATGCTGATGGCGCCGCGCACGGTGACGTCCTGCTCGGGGAATTCCTCCCGGGCGATGTCGGAAGCACTGTAGACCGAAGCTCCCGCTTCACTGACGGCCACGCATACGACCGCCGTGCGCTCGGTGTCCTTGAGCCATTCGCGGATGAAGGCTTCCGCCTCGCGGCCGCCGGTCCCATTGCCGATGGCGATGGATTCCAGGGGGTACTTGGCGGCCAGTTGTTCCAGGATGGCGCGGCTGCCTTCGAAGTCCCGCTTGGGTTCCAGCGGGTAGATGGTGGCGGACTCCATGAACTGGCCCAGGCGGTTGATGATCGCCAGCTTGCAGCCGGTGCGGATCCCGGGATCCACGCCCAGGGTGCAGCGCTGGCCCGCCGGGGGCGCGAGCAGCAGATGATCGAGGTTGGTCTGGAAGACCTTGATGGCTTCCATGTCCGCCTTCTTCTTGGCGTCCATGCGCACATCGGTCTCGATGGTGGGCGCCAGCAGGCGGTCGAAGGCGTCCTCACAAACCCCGTGCAGGGAAGGCCGGTAGCCGGACTTGGGATTCGCGGGAACCTTGGAAACCAGCATGGTGACGTATTTCTCACGGTCCACGATGAGTTTCACCGTGAGAATCTCTTCCTTCTCGCCCCGGCGCAGTGCCAGCACGCGATGCCCGGGCATCTTCTTGAGGGCTTCCTTGAAGTCCCAGTAGGGCTTGAAACGCAGGGCCTCGCTGCTTTCCTTGCGTTCCTCCCGCAATACGGCCGTCATGACGCCCGTCTCGTGGAACTCCTGCCGGAGCCATGCCCGGACATCGGCATCCTCGGCCAACCGCTCGGCCAGGATGTGCCCGGCGCCTTCCACGCAGGCGCTGGGAGTCTGGATGCCCTCCTGATCTGCTTTGACGTAGGGCGCCGCCAGCATCATGGGATCGGCGCCGGTTTCGTCCGCCAGCAGCTCATCCAGGAGCGGTTCCAGGCCCCGCTCCTTGGCATCCGTGGCCTTGGTGCGCTTCTTGGGCTTGTAGGGCAGGTAGAGATCCTCGAGCTCTGTCTTGCTCCAGGCAGCTTCGATACGGGCCTTCAATTCGGGTGTGAGCTTACCCTGCTTGTCCACGTTCTTCAGCACGGTCTCGCGGCGTTCCAGCAGTTCCTTGTAGTACGTGACGCGGTCTTCCACCGCCCGGATGGCCACTTCGTCCAGCGATCCGGTGGCTTCCTTCCGGTAGCGCGCGATGAAGGGGACTGTGTTCCCTTCGTTCAGCAGTGCCACGATAGCGGTCACACCGGCCCGGGGCAGCGAGAGTTCTTGGCAAATGCGATCTACGACCAAATCCACGCCATGTCCTTTCGATTTCACGCAGATGTGAAAGGGAGATCATACCTCAGAGTCCCGCCGGAGGCTGCTGCTCGATGCGGAACGCGCCCCTACTGCTGCTTTATCAGCTAATAGGCGCGGGCCAAGCAGAGAATGCCGATAGTCAAGAGCGCGCCCCTGAAATCCGATAATCAGGCTGACCAGACACTTCATGACGAATGAGCAGGAGATTGCGGCCATGGTTCAAGAAAAAGTCGATCGCGCCGTTGGAATCGTCGGTGGTGGCAGAGCCGGTTACATGCTTTTCAATCTGTTGCACCGCAGCCAGCAGTCCCGTCCTGCCTTTGTGGTGGACCCCAGGCCCGAGGCCCCGGCCATCGTCGCAGCCCGGGAGGCTGGCGTCCCGACCTACACCGAGGTGGATCTCGCCATCAAAAGTACTCACGCCGATTTCGTCTTCGAGTTGGTGGGACGGCCTGAAGTCATCGAGCAATTGAACAAGTCCGCCGAAGGCCGGGATATCCGGATCGTGTCCCACGAGGTGGCCCAGGTGATCCTGACCCTCACCGAGGAAGACCAGACGAGAATCAGGTCCCAGTTCATCGAGGAAATCACTCAGATCGAAAAGGAGATCGGTCAGAGCCTTGACGGCAGTCACAACGTGGTCAGCCAAATCAACCAGATCATGAACGGACTTCAGATGTTGGCCCTCAACGCCAGCATCGAAGCCGCCAAGGTGGGCGTCCATGGCAAGGGTTTCATGGTTGTCGCGGATCACATGGCCAAATCCGTGGACGCCGTGCGCAAAATGACTCACGAAATCGAATCCATGAACGGGAATATCCAGCAGGTATCCGAGAAGATCGATCTAGCGATGCAGCGTCTGAAATAGGCAAAATCGATTGGTTCAAAATAAAGTTCCGTTTCACTGTGGACGAAATTCTCTCTAATGAGAGGACTGGAATATGAGCGACTGGTACGGCGCGAAGGATCACACCATTGGAATCGTCGGCGGCGGGCGAGCGGGGCATGGGTTATTGAAATTCTTCCAGGCGAGCAAGATCGCCAGCGTGGCCTTCGTGGTGGATCCCAACCAGGATGCACCGGCCATTGAAGCCGCCCGGGCCGCTGACATACGCACCTTCACCGATCTGCCCGAGGCACTGCAGCGCACCTCCTGTGACATCGTCTTCGAGGTGACGGGCAAGGATACCGCCCAGGACGAACTGATCCAGCTCACCACCGGAACCAATACCCACGTCGTGACCCACCATGCTGCCCGCGTGGTGGTCCAGGTCCAAGACGAGAACATGGAGCGCCTTCGCACAGGTGTCACCGGGCCTCTCGCCAAGATCAAGACCGAGATCAACACCAGCCTGGAAGGCAGCCGCAACCTGGTGTCCCGCATCAACCAGATCATGTCCAGCATGCAGATGCTGGCCCTCAACGCCAGCATCGAGGCTGCCAAGGTCGGCGTCCACGGCAAGGGCTTCATGGTCGTGGCCGATCACATGACCAAGTCCGTGGAATCCGTGCGCAACCTCACCAAAGAGATCGAAAGCATGAACAGCAACATCATGCAGGTCTCCGAGCAGATCGATTCAGCGCTGGAAGCGTTGAAATAAAGGGCGCAGGGAGCAGCGTACAGGGGGCAGGAAAAGTCGATGCGCGGCCACAGGCCGCGCTTCTTCTTTTAACTGCCCCCTGACCCCTGACCCCTGATCCCTGCTTTTTTCGCCCTTGGATGTGCGCCTTCGTAGGTCTTCGCCAGCTGTTCCAGATCGAGGTGCGTGTAGCGCTGGGTGGTGCTGAGGCTGGCGTGGCCCAGGAGTTCCTGGATGGCGCGGAGGTCCATGCCCCGGTTCAGGAGGTGGGTGGCGAAGCTGTGCCTCAGGGCGTGGGGACTGATCTTGGCGCGAACGGAGGTCTGCTCGAGAACCTGGGAGAGGAAGGTGCGGACGCTGGTGGGGGTGAGACGCCCGCCTTTCTGGTTCAAGAAGAGCGCGGGACTCGCGGGCAATCCCTTTTCCGCCAGGAAGCGCCCACGATGGGCGAGGTAGGTCTCCAGGATTTCCGCGGCTCCCGCGTGAAACGGCACCAGCCGTTCCTTCTGCCCTTTGCCCAAAACACGCAAGGTCCGCTGTTCCATCAGGAGATCCTGGAGATCCAGACCGGTAAGTTCGGAAACACGCAGCCCTGATGCGTAGAGCAATTCCAGCAAACACCGCAGACGCGACGAGGAAAAATCGACGGGCTCCGGCAACGCCAGCAGGGAATTACTTTCATCCTCGGTCAGGAAGGCGGGAAGCCGCTGGGGTAGTTTGGGGTTCCTCAGGCCGGTGGCCGGATTGGAGGCGATGCGCTGAGTCTCGAACATCCAGCGAAAGAAGGCTCGCGCCGTACTCAAGGTCCGGGCCTGGCTCGCCGGGTCCAGGCCACGCTCTCCCAGTTCCAGCGCGAAGCGCCGCAGCACCCGGGGTTTGACCTCCCAGCCCTCCCAGCGATGACTGGCTGCGTGGGCCACCAGTTTCTCGAGATCCCCCTTCTGGGCACGGGCGGTGTGCGGAGACACGCCGCGGGCGCGCTGTTCCAAGTGAAAGGCCATCACGGCTTCCATCAGGGGCTGGGAGTGTTCGACCATGGCTGCCATCAGCCTACCTCGGTCCCGGTCTACGCGGAATTCCCTGCTACTATTCGCTCCGGGAGTTCCAGGTTGATTCAGACCATCGCCGAGCTGTTCTACGAAGCGGTCGCTCATGATCTGCCCGACGCCCTTGCCTACAAATCGCACGGGAAGTGGCGCCCCGTCTCGCACCAGGAACTGCTCACAAGGGTGGAGCGGCTGGCCCTCGCGCTCGCGAATCACGGACTCAAACCCGGCGAGAGAGTGGCCATCCTTTCCGAGAACCGCCCGGAGTGGGCCATGGTGGACTTCGCCTGCGCCATCCTGGGCCTGCCCACCGTTCCAATCTATCCCACGCAGAACCCCGCTCAGACGGCCTTCATCCTGAAGGACAGCGGTGCGCGCTGGATCTTCTGTTCCACCAATGATCAGCTCTCGAAGCTCCTGTCTCATTGGGACGAGTTGTCCGATCTAGAGACCGCCGTGTTGATCAGCGGCGAGCCCAAGCACGTGGAGGCACGCACCATCCTGAAATGGAAGGACCTCCTCAACCAAGAGGCCTCGCAGAATGCCCGCCCGTCCGAGGTGCGCGCCGTTGGTCGGGAGCGCCGCCCCGAGGATCTGCTCACCATCATCTACACCTCGGGCACGACGGGCGACCCCAAGGGCGTGCTCTATTCGCACATGAACTGGACGAGCAACCACCATGCGCGGAAAGTGGCATATCCGGACTACAACGAAAACGACCGTTCGCTCTCGCTCCTGCCCTGGGCCCACTGCTTCGGCCTCGGCGAGCTCCACACCTTCACGGCCCTGGGGGCTTCCATGGGCTTCATGGAGAGCACGAACACCGTGGTTTCCGACATGGCCAAGGTCAGGCCCACGTTCCTCATCGCCGTGCCCCGCATCTTCAACAAGGTGTACGACACCGTGGTCACCAAGGTGAACGATGCCGGGGGCCTCAAGAAGAAGCTCTTTGATATGGGCGTTGAGGCTGCCAAAGAAAAGCGCCTGCTTGCGGAACAGGGAAGATCGAGCTTCCTGGTGAACCTCAAGTTTGCCCTGGTGGACAAGATCGTGTTCCAGAAGATCCGNNGGCACGACGGGCGACCCCAAGGGCGCCATGCTTAGCCACGGAAATATCGTTTCCGATATCCACGCCGTGCTCCGGGTGCTGCAGCCACATAAGGGAGAACGCTGTCTCAGTGTGCTGCCCCTCTCGCACGTCTATGAGCGCACCGCCGGAAACTACATCATGTTCCACTGCGGGGTTTCCATCTACTACACCCAGAACCACATGACCATCGCCCAGGATTTGCAGGAGACGCAGCCCGAGATCTTTCTTGCGGTGCCGCGGATCTTCGAGAAGGTCTACGCCCGCG
>DCFP01000118.1 GCA_002319925.1 Holophagaceae bacterium UBA1801
ACAGCTTATTTTGACGCGGCTCCTAATATGTGAGACTGGGAACGGACCATGCAGAAGTTGAGCGAATCCCATCTCATCGCCCGCATCCAGGAACTCTTTCCCGGCGGGGAGGCTTTGACGGATGACTGCGGCGAGATCCCCGCGGTGGCGCCGGGACACCGTTTGCTCGCGACAACGGATCTGATGGAGGAAGGGCAGCATTTCCGCATGGTATGGCATCCGCCCGAGATGCTGGGCCGCAAGCTGCTCGTGGTGAATCTCTCCGACCTGGATGCCAGCGGCGCAAGGCCCCTTGGGTTCACGCTGACGCTGGCCCTCGGTCGTGACCTCGATCCCGCATGGCTGGATGCTTTTCTGCGGGGTCTGGCGGGAGCCGCACGCGAATTCGGCGTACCGGTGCTGGGCGGCGACACCGTGGGCAGGCACAGCGGCTTGGGGCTGGGGATCACCGCCTTTGGCGAGGCCAGCCGCTGGCTGCGCCGGGACCAGGTTCAGGCCGGCGACGGCGTGTTCGTGGATCAACCGCTCGGGAGGAGTCTGCGGGGTCTCCAGAAACTGCAGGCTGGCGCGCGCTGGAAGGCGGAACAGCCTGACGAAGATCTCGCGGCCCACTTGAACCCCTCGCCGAATCTGGGCCTGGGGCTCAGGTTGGCCGGGATTCCGGAAGTCCACGCCTGCATTGATCTTTCCGATGGTTTGAGCAAGGATCTCCGGATGCTGGCGGAGGCTTCGGGATTGAGCATCACCGTTGAACCGGGTCTCACCCAGGAAGAATGGGCGGGTGGCGAGGATTACTCCCGATGTTTTACTGCCTCGATTCCTCAAAAAGCTCTGGAATCGCGGCTCGGCTTGCCCCTGAGGAGGGTAGCCACCGCGGTGGATTCGGGTTCTGGGCCCCTTCTAATCTATGATGGAACGAGAGCGGTCCCCCTCCCGGACCAAAGTTTTAACCACTTCGAGCCGTCATGCCCTCCTTGAGTTCTTCTGCATTCGTTGATTACTTGAAAAACACGCGGATTTGGATTCGGTTGAGAGACCAGATTCTGCATCCGGACCTTACTCCCAAACAGATTGCCGTCAGCTTCGCCCTTGGCCTTTCCATCGCGTTCAATCCCATCCTGGGACTGCACACCTGGCTGACGTTGCTGCTCTGCGTGGTTTTCAAGAAACTGCACAAACCCCTGATCTTCGCAGCCACCTTCCTCAACAATCCATGGACCATGGTTCCCATCGCCACGGTCAGCACTTATCTGGGCAACATCCTTCTGGGCCGCGGGCTGCACCTCGATCTTTCCAATATCCGCTGGCATCACTTGGACTGGCGCAATTTCGTATCGAGAGAGGGGTTCGACGCGATGTTCTGCCGGGTGAAGCCGATCCTCACCCCTTACCTACTCGGCGGATTCGTGATCAGTCTTCTCGCCTTTCCCATCGGGTACTACGGCATGCTGAAGTTCGCGGAACGCATCCGGAAGCTGCACCTGCACCTTCCGAATCTGCCCCATCTCCATCTGCCCACCTTCCATCGCGACAAAAAGGAAAAGGAGTCCCTCCATGGACATGAGATTCCTCATGAAGCAGGCCCAGGTCATGCAGCAAAAACTAATGGACGCTCAGCAAAACCTAAGGGCCGAAGGCACCGCCGGCGGTGAGATGGTGAAGGTGACCCTGAACGGCGCCAAGGACCTCCAGAGCATTTCCATCGCCAAGGACGTCATGGATCCCGAGGATCCCGGCATGCTGGAGGACCTCATCCTGGCGGCCTTCAAGGACGCGGCGAAGAAGGCTGATGATGCCATGGCCAAGTATTCGGGTGGCCTCACCGGAGGTCTGAACATTCCCGGTCTCAAGATGTAGCCGATGAAACTGCCGGCCCCCCTCGAAGCTGTGGTGGAGGCGCTCCAGAAGCTGCCAGGGGTGGGCGCGAAGTCCGCCCAGCGGATGGCGCTGCATCTGCTCAAGGAAGGTCCCCAGGCCATGGAACACCTGGGGGACCTGCTCCATCAGGCGGCGAATCGTGTCGGGTTCTGCGAAGTGTGCGGCGCTTTCACGGACCGGCCCATTTGCTCCATCTGCGAGGATCCCCAGCGGGATCCCCGGGTGCTGGTGGTGGTGGCCGAGGCTTCCAATGTGCTCACCTTCGAGCGCAGTGGTCAGTTCCGGGGCCGCTATCACGTGCTGGCCGGCCTGATCTCTCCTCTGAAGGGTATCGGGCCGGACCAGTTGAAGATCCGGGAAATGCTGAAGCGGCTGGAGGATCGGCGCATCGAGGAGATCGTGCTCGCCACCAATCCCACCCTGGACGGAGAGGCCACCGCCACGTGGCTGGCGCGGATCCTGGAGCCCATGGGCCTCAAGGTGTCGCGCATCGGGCTGGGCCTGCCGATCGGCTCGGATCTCGAGTACGCGGATGACCTGACCCTGGGCCGCGCCCTGGAGGGACGGCGGCTGGTCTGATCAATTCCCGTTCCGGGCGAGTCTCAATCCACCGGGCAGCATGTCCAGGCGGAAAAAAGGTGCGTCGCCGAAGCGCGCTGCGGATCGCACATCGCTGCCGTGGCTGAACCAGGAACCGCCCCGGAAGACACGCTGCTTCTGGAGTTCAGAAGGACCGCGGGGATCCTTCGCCTTCGCTGGGTCGTAGTCCGCGAACCAGTCCCAGCACCACTCGGTGACGTTCCCGTGCATGTCGTAGAGCCCCCACGCATTGGGTGGGTAACTGCCAACGGGCGTGGTTCTTCGCAAATTGGGCCCCTTCTCGCCGGTCTCGTAGGGTTCCTCACCGTTGAAGTTTGCCTGGCGCGAGGTCAGGGTGTTTCCGAAGGCCGTGGCGGTGGCCGTTCCGGCTCGGCAGGCATATTCCCATTCCGC
>DCFP01000200.1:0-5103 GCA_002319925.1 Holophagaceae bacterium UBA1801
AGATGTAGTCGAAGAACTGGATCTCCACCACGGGCTTGAAGCCCTGAGCGGCAAGCCCTATGGCCCGACCGATAATGGTGGCTTCCGCCAGAGGCGAATTGTAGACGCGATGGCTTCCGTACGCTTTCTGCAGCCCGTGGGTGGCCTTGAAGACACCACCTTTCCCTTTCACCTCTTTGAGGATCTCCTCCCGCGTCGCATCCGCCACATCTTCACCGAAGACCAGGATGCGCGGGTTTCGGCCCATTTCGCGATTCAAGGTCGTGTTGATGAGATCGATCATGGTCTTGGGATTGGGATCCGTGACGGCGGCGGAATCCTCCGTATCGAAGGCTGCCGAGGTGGGATCCACCTCCTCGCTGTAGAGGTAGCGGAGCACCGTCGCCGGTTCTGGTGCAGGGGCCTGCTCTGCCTCGTTCCACGCGGCTTCGATCTCCTGCTGAATCTCCTCCTTCAATCGCTCCAGTTCCGCCTCCGTGAGGTCGCCCATTTCCACGAGCTTTCGCGCGTACGTGGCGACGGGATCGCGCTGCAGCTCCGCCGCGCGCTGATCCAGCGTCTTGTAGAGCTGCTCGTCGTCCGAGAGGGAATGGGAGTAGGGGCGGATGACCTTGGCGCGCACCAGCGCCGGCCCCAGCCGCTGGCGCACGTAGGAGGTGGCGTGCTGCATCGCGACGTAGCTGGAGAGGGGATCGCAGCCGTCCACTTCGTCTATGACCAGCAGGCCATGGGATTCCCAGCCCTTCAAAAGTGCCGCCACGTTCGCACCGGCGTACTGGACCGAGGTGGGCGTGGAAATGGCGTAGCCGTTGTCCTGGATGAGGAACAGCACCGGCAGTTTCAGGTTCACCGCATTGTTGAGGGCCTCCCAGAATTCGCCCTCGGAGCAGGTTCCATCGCCCGAGGTCGCCAGCACCACGGTATCGGAGTGGATTCCCAACTCCTCGGTCATCTGGTTCTGCTCCGCCCGCAGGACGCCCTCGGCCACGCCGACGGCCTGCAGAAACTGGGATCCAGTGGGGCTCGAGCAGGCATAGATGTTCAACTTCGGGGAGGTCCAGTGGGTGGGCATCTGGCGGCCTCCCGTGGCCGGATCCAAGCTGGAGCCCACGGAACCCAGGAACATGTCCTTGGCACTGATGCCCAGCCCCAGCGCCAACGCGCGATCGCGGTAGTAGAGGAAGAACCAGTCGTAGCCTGGGCGCAGGCACATGACCGCCGCGGCCTGGATGGCCTCGTGCCCGGCGCCGTTGATCTGGAAGAAGACCTTGTTCTGCCGTTTTCCTGCGATCTCCCGGTCATCGATCCGCCGGGCCATGTAGATGTTCCGGAACAGGGCTATGCGCTGCTCCAGCGACAGCGCCTGAAGGTCCTGGCGAAGGGCGTCCTTGAGCACGAGTTCTCCTCCATGCGGCCGGGGGGCCAAGGGAATCCAAGGGGCAATGAAGAAACAAGCAGGGATCCAATTTCATTTTGTGGAATGAAAGGAAAGACGATTCATCTAAGCGCCTTTCGTGGGTACGGCACAGTTCGGGACATCCTCTTCAACCTTTGATTCACTAAACAGATCAAATGTGGCGAAGGGAAACCTCCCCAAATCCGAAAAAGGAGATCGCCATGATGACCCGATTGTCTCTCGTGGTTGGACTAGGTCTTGTTCCACTCGCTGCCCAATCGATGCCCAGCCCCGGCATGGGCCCGCGCCAGACCCGGATGGTGGACCGCATGGCCGAGTACCTAAAGCTGACCGATGCCCAGAAATCCCAGATCCAGGCCATCCAGGCCAAGCACGCCGACGAGATCAAGGCCAAGGTCCAGGCGGCCGTCGAAGCGCACAAGTCCTTCAAGGAAGCCCTGAAGAACCCGGACACGGCGGCCACTCAGCTCAAGCCCCTCTACCAGGCCCAGGCGGATAGGGACTTCGACCTCCTGCTGGACCGCCGCGCCATGCAGAACGAGATCCGCGCAGTTCTGACGCCTGAGCAGCGCGCCGAAATGGACAAACTCCAGTCCTTCCACCGGGGCATGATGAAGGGCCGCGGCATGGGCGGACCCGGAATGGGCTACTAACGGATACGATTCATACCCGGCCTATATCGCGAACCGGAATCCCCCTTCTTCGGAAGGGGTTTTTATTTCCCAGAGAAGAAGAATGGGGCCTCCAATCCTTCCGCTCCAAGAACCCTCACGATCGTATGGAGCGCCTCATTCAATAGTGCGACTCTCGAGCGGTCCAACCGTTGGAGACCTGCCAAAAGGTGGCCCTGTGCCGGATGCGGTGCAGAGTGCAGCAACGCCTCGGCTTTGGCTGTAAGGGTCAAAGAGAGGCGCCGGCGATCCGTGGGGTCCTGGTTCCGTACCATCATTCCCTTCGACTCCAGGCGGTCCACAACGCCAACCATCGTGCTGGGATCGAGATGCATGCGGGCGGCAAGAGCCTTGAGGGTCTGTGGTCCGGTATGCCCCAATTCCCATAGCGCCCATAGCTGGGGTCCGGTGAGCCCGAAGTTACGTTCTACCGATCGCGAATAGTTCTCCAGGGCCTTCACAATCCGGCGCAGGTCCTGCATGCATTCGTGGATCAGTTGGCGTTTAGGAACGGGTCGGTTGATCGCAGACATGCGTGCTCCAAAATCGGTACCGGGACATTTGTTTGTACTTCATTTGATTTGCATTTAAAATGGTTTGTATTGCAAATTATTAGTCGCCATCCCATACTTGAGCCGCAGCGCCAGGAATACTCATTCCCGGGCGAATCAGCGCTGATGCGCCTTCATACGGGTTCAAACCATGCGAAAACGATTGGCGGAAGAGTCGATCCTGTTCATCAGCATTCTGAAATGGGTGGTATTGGCAACTGGGGTCGGGGCTCTCATCGGCCTCGTTGTGACCGTGTTCTTGAAACTGCTGGGTTGGGGAACCGCCCTCGGGACGAATCACCCGTATGCTTTCGTAATCCTTCCAATCGCATTATTCATCAGCGCATTGATGATCCGGTATCTGGCCCCGGATGCAAAAGGCCATGGAACGGAAAAAGTCATCGAGGCCATCCACAAGCACAGCGGGCATATCAAGGCAGCCGTGGTCCCCGTCAAACTCGTGGCCACGCTGATTACCTTGTGCGCAGGAGGTTCCGCCGGCAAGGAAGGCCCTTGTGCCCAGATCGGTGCCGGAGTCTCCTCCATTCTGGCGGGTCTCATGAAATTCGATGCGCATGACCGCAAGAAACTGGTCATCTGCGGCATCAGCGCGGGGTTCGCCACCGTGTTTGGAACGCCCATCGCTGGTTCTATTTTCGGGGTGGAAGTGCTTTTCGTAGGCACGATTCTCTACGATGTTCTGCTGCCGTCTTTCATCGCCGGAATCACTTCCTATCAAGTTTCCTCAGCGCTTGGCATTCAATACTTCTACCATCCCGTAAAGCTGGTGCCCGTTTTCAACGAAACCTTCTTCCTGAAGGTCATCCTGGCAGGTATCTTCTTTGGGCTTTGTTCGATGATGCTCATCGAGGTCCTAAAGTTGGGGGAGAAATGCGCCCGATGGGTCCGCATTTGGGAGCCATTCAAAGGATTGATCGGCGGGGCTGCGCTTGTCGTCATCGCCCTAATCTTCTCGACTCGATACTTGGGCTTGGGACTCGAAACCATTGAAGAGTGTTTGCGGGGTGAAGCCGTGCCTTGGTATGCCTTTCTGTTGAAACCACTGTGCACTTCGATCACTTTGAATTTCGGCGGCAGCGGAGGCGTTGTCACTCCGATTTTCTTTGTGGGGGCAACTTCTGGAATGGTATATGCCCGTTTGATGGGGCTGAACCTTGCCACTTTTTCAGCCATGGGCTTCGTGAGTGTCCTGGCCGGCTGCGCGAATACGCCGATAGCGGCGAGCATCCTGGCCGTGGAGATGTTCGGCCCGGCCATCGCTCCCTATGCGACGGTCGCATGTGTCATCAGTTTCCTGATGACGGGACATCGCAGTGTTTACCACTCACAGATTCTTGCGATCCCAAAGTCCGAATCCATTCATGTCGAAATCGGTAAGGAGATGGCCGGAATCGAGGCTACGTTCGCGCCGCGCAAAAAGGGAATGGTGACACGCATGCTGATTTGGTCGCGGGCGATCGAACGCACTTTCAAACGATTGGGCAAGTGAAACCAAACCAAATCATGGGAAAACAAACCGCCCGGCCAAGGCCGGGCGGTTCGAGTTACTGCGATCAAGCTACAGGCCCTGCGGATATGCTTCCTCGCCGTGCAGCCCAGCGTCGAGACCCTTCTCTTCATGCTCGGCTTCCACGCGGACCGGCGTGATGCGGTCGATGATCCAGAGCATGCAGTAGGTGAAGACGAAAGCCCAGACGCTGGAGACGACAACAGCCACGCACTGCTTGAAGAAGAAGCTGGGGTTGCCTTGGAGCAGGCCATCAGCACCGGCGGGGTTCCAAGCTTTGGCTGCGAAGACGCCCAGGAAGATGACGCCGATGAAGCCGCCCACACCGTGCACGCCCCATACGTCCAGCGCGTCGTCCCAGCCCAGTTTGTTCTTGAGGGCCACGGCGTAGTAGCAGATCACGCCGGCCAGGATGCCGATGAGAGCCGCCACTGCGGGAGAAACGTAACCCGCGCATGGAGTGATGGTGGCGAGACCCGCGACGGCACCGGTGAGCAGGCCCACGAACTTGGGCTGCTTGGCATTTATCCATTCCACGAAGAGCCAGGTGGCGGCGGCAAAGGAGGCGGCCACGTCGGTGTTCAGGAAGGCCGAAGCGGTGACGGAGTCCACGCGGAATTCGGAACCGGCATTGAAGCCGTACCAGCCGAACCACAGGAGGCCGGTGCCCAGGGCGATGAGGGGCACAGAGTGGGCGACGTTCTCGACCACCTTGCGGCGTCCAACGTAGAGGATCGAAGCCAGGGCAGCCAGGCCGGCGGTATTGTGCACCACGATGCCGCCCGCAAAGTCAAGGACGCCCCACTTGGCCAGGATGCCATCGGGATGCCAGACCATATGGCAGAAGGGGAAATACACGAAGATCAGCCAGGCCGTCAGGAACAGGAAGTAGGCCTTGAAGGTCACGCGGTTGGCGAAGGCGCCGGTGATGAGCGC
>DCFP01000200.1:5378-18019 GCA_002319925.1 Holophagaceae bacterium UBA1801
ATGGCGAACATCATCTGGTAGGCCATGTGCACGATGAGGGGGATGCCCGCCGTGCTGCCGCCCAACGTGAACATGCTGTCCAGGGACACGTTGCGCATGAAGGCGTAGTAGGTGGGATCACCGAAGATCCCGCCGATGGTGGGGCCGAAGCTCATCGAATAGCCGAAGGCGAACCACAACACGGTGGTCCAGCCCAGGGACACGAAGCTCTGGATCATGATGGCCAGCACGTTCTTGCGGCCCACCAGGCCGCCGTAGAAGAACGCGAGGCCCGGTGTCATGAGCATCACCAGGCTGCTGCAAAGCAGCATGAACGCGGTATTGCCGGTATTGATCGGCATGGTGGCAGGATTCACGGAACCTCCTAGAAAAAGGGGAAAGAAGAAATAGGGGGTTGGCGGAAATAAAACTCACGCTGCCCCAAAACCCTTGGGGAAACACATTGGGAAAAAATCTAGGGACTATTGGGTGGCATTGAACCCCGGGCGTCGCATCCCGCCGCGGAGAGAGCCGAAGACATTAAAACCCAAGAGGCGATTTTTATGACATTTTTACCAAAATCTTTACGGCTTTTTTATGCACAGCCACTGGATCGCGTTTGCCGTCCATTGGGCAGTCCGCGCTAGGAAACTGGAATGGCGTGGGTTCTAAAACGGGACTCCAGGCTTGTTCCGGCATCCTGCCGCAGGTTCAGACTCGCGACCACCTATTCCACTTCCTACCCACCACCCTTCCACGGAAACGCAACCGTGGGCTCCTGGCAACTTTACTCGGCGTCTCCAAATCGGGTCGTTGAATAACGGCAACAAGTTGATGTTTTTCATTATTTCCATACGATTATCACCTTTGTGATGCGTAATGGCACCGCATGGCAATTTTTATACTTAATTTTATACAACCCTTTACAGCTTCTTTTTATCCAGTCGTATTAAAAATCTTGAAGACAACATCAGCCTTTCCAAGTGAGAGGTTGTGTCAGGAAACCGAAACCCTCCCGAGAACTTGTGTTCTTTCAGGGATACAGGACGAGGTATCTGCTGTCGCATTAATTAAAAAAATCTAGTTTTATTTGGATATATTGTATTGTTTTAATATATCCATAATTAGAATTATGCTATTTAACTGTTTTTACTATTAATTGTCCAAATTTATTACTATTTAAGGAGAATCCATGACCCCTACGTTGGACACCGGCAACGTGGCCTTCATGCTGGTAGCAGCCAGCTTGGTGATGTTGATGACGCCTGGGCTAGCCTTCTTTTATGGCGGCTTAGTCGGGCGGAAGAACGTCTTGGCCATCATGATCCAAAGCTTCGTATCAATGGGTTGGACCACATTCCTTTGGTGGGCTTGCGGCTATTCCCTGGTCTTCAGTGGAGGCGAAGGCGCCATCATCGGTGACCTGAAGCTGGCCTTCTTGAATGGAGCAATGCCTACCAGCATTCACGCGGCAAGCGGAATGCCTCTATTCGTCATCTTCGTCTACCAGATGATGTTCGCGATCATCACACCCGCCTTGATCACCGGCGCTTTCGCGAATCGAATCAAGTTTCACGCTTACATGATCTTCCTCACCCTCTGGATGCTCTTCGTCTACTTCCCCATCGCGCACATGGTCTGGGGCGGCGGGCTCTTTGCCTCCTGGGGCGTCCTCGACTTTGCCGGTGGTACGGCCGTGCACGCATCCTCCGGTTTCGCCGCCCTGGCCTCCGTCCTGTTCGTCGGAAAGCGCAAGTTCCAGGACAAGGGCCCTCACAGTATCCCCCTCGTGGCCCTGGGCACCGGTCTCCTCTGGTTCGGCTGGTATGGTTTCAATGCGGGCAGTGAACTGAAGGTAGACAGTGTCACCATCACCGCCTTCATCAACACTGACATCTGCGCTTCCATCGCCGCCATCACCTGGCTCTTCATCGCCTGGAAATTTGAGAAGAAGCCGAAGTTCGTGGGTCTCCTCACCGGCGCCGTGGCGGGTCTCGTCGCCATCACTCCCGCTGCTGGCTACGTCAGCATCACCGGTTCTGTGATCATCGGCGTCATTGTCAGCGTCGTTTGCTACCTCGCGGTCGAATTCAAGAACCACATGGGGCTTGATGATGCCCTCGATGTTTGGGGCGTTCACGGTGTGGGTGGTGTCACCGGATGCATTTGCACGGGCATTTTCGCCACCAAACTCTGGAATGCGGGCGGGGCGGATGGATTGCTCCGTGGTGGCACCCACTTCTTCTTGATGCAGACCGTCAGCGTCCTGATTGTGGCTGTCTATGCCTTCGCTTTCAGCTACGCAGCCCTTTGGCTCATCAACAAGGTCACCACTGTGAAGGTAACGGCTGAGGAGGAGGAAGAGGGTCTCGACACCGCCGTTCACGGCGAGGAAGCTTATATCGTCGCGGATTGAGCCATCATCCAATCCAGCCCTGAGGGGCCGCGCGAAGGCGCGGCCTCTTGGCGTACCGGCTCATGACATGATTAGCATGATCCAGGAGACACCTCCGGAATGCCCTCCTCCCCCTCCAATGAGACCTCCCACATACTGGTAGCCCTTGGCTCCGAGGCTCGAACGCTGCGTCTCGTGCATGCTGCGTTCCGCATGGCACGAGAGCAAGGGCGGCCCTGGATCGCGGTGCATGTGGAAGTGCTTGGTTGGGAGACCGCGGAAGAGGCTGATCAGGCCCGGGTGTGGCTGCAAGAGGCCCACGAACTGGGTGCCGAAGTCGTCTGGATCAAATCATCGAGTGTCGTGAACGGTCTCTCGGTCGTCGTACAGAAATGGCGCGCCTCCACCTTGGTCATGGGCAGGAGCCGGGGGAGTGGTCCCTGGGATCGGCTGGAGCATGCGAAATCCCAGGAGCTATTGAGACGGACCCACGATCTCCGCATCGTGGTATTGCCCTTGGATGTCTCAACTGCCACAGATGCCGCCCCGCGCACGTGGTCCGATGCGCTGAGCATCCTGGCGGCCTCAGGAGTGCTCCTCATCGTTTGCGGAATCTTCGCTGCGGCCCTTTCCGTGGTGGGCGGCTACCCCGCGATCCCAGGTGTCTTCGCCATCGGTGTGGGTTTCATCCTCCATCGATGGGGCTGGCGGTTCTCGCTGCCTGCCACCATCGAGAGCCTTCTGATCTACGCGTACTACTTTGACCAGCCACGAGGTGTCCTGACCATTGAGGACTGGCCTAAGTTTCTATATTTCTCCGGCACGCTGCTCGTCGTACAGGTCTTGGTCGATCTTGTGGGCAAACTGCGCCAAGAGACCAGAGCAGGCCGTCGCCGAGAAGCGGAGATGGTCCTGCTCATGCTGCTGGGTCGGGCACTGGCGCGCTGTTCCACGGAGCAGGAAGTGGCCGAGGTGCTAGTCCAAAGGCTTCAAAGCCTCTTCCAGGCCAAAGCATGGTTGCTCATCCCCGCGGAGAGGGACACCTGGACATGCCTGCCAGAATCCACCGACATGCCTGTATGCCCCCCTCCAAGCGTCCTGCTGCCCGAATTCGGACAGACCACCGTGCGGGAAGATCCCCTCGAACCTTTGTGGAAGGATGGATGCTACTTTGTGGCGTTGGCCAGCACGCGCGGTACCGAGGGACTTTTGCAACTGAAGCTTTCGGAGAATGCTCGGTTCTCCCAAGCCTCTTGGGGATCCTTGCAAGCGTTCACCGTCCAGGGCGCCCTGGCGCTTGAGCGGGTCCGATGGGTGGAGACCGCCCATGCCGCCCATTTGGAAAACGAGACGGAGCGAATGCGAAGCTCGCTCCTCAGCGCTGTTTCCCACGACCTGCGCACGCCCCTCGCGGCGATCCAGGGAGCAGCCAGCAGCTTGCTTTTGCCCTCGGACTCCCTCCCTACATCCGCTCGGCGGGACATGCTGGCCATGATTCATGACGAAAGTGAGCACCTAGCCCAACTCCTTTCCAACCTGCTGGATCTGACAAGGCTGGAAAGCGGGACCATCCGCGCCCGGAAAGAGTGGCAGCCTCTGGATGAAGTGGTGGGAGCGGCCTTGCGCCGCACAGAAGCAAGTGGCAAAGGGATGGAAGTGCGCGTCAGCATCCCGGAGGACCTGCCGTTCGTGCCTCTGGACGAGGCGCTGGCTGAACAGCTCCTCATCAATCTGCTGGTGAATGCCCGTCGCTACGCCCCGGAGAGCCCTGTGGATCTGAGGGCTTGGGGGAGCGACAACACACTCGAACTGGAGGTCGCTGACCGCGGTCCCGGTATTCCCGAAGCGTTTCGGGAACGGGTTTTCGACAAATTCTTCCGGGTCCCTGGCAGCGTAGGCGAGGGAGGGGTAGGCATCGGCCTCGCCATATGCGACGCCATCGCCAAGGCCCATGGGGGGCGGATCTGGGCGGAGGAGCGCTCAGGAGGCGGCGCCGCCTTCCGTATCTCCTTGCCCCTCGACGGCAAGCCCCCAGCTCTGTCCGACTATGACATCCCGATCCAGGAGTAGCCCATGGCTCTGCCCCTAATTCTGATCATCGAAGATGAGGCCACCCTCCGCCGCTTTCTTGCGCCCACCCTCCTCAACCAGGGTTATCAAGTGATCCAGGCTTCCACCGCGGCGGAAGGCATCAGCATGGCCCGGAGTTATAACCCCGACCTTGTGCTCCTGGATCTGGGATTGCCGGATCAGGATGGGTTGAAGGTGCTGGAGGAGATCCGCTCCTGGAGCCGCCGGCCGGTGATCATCCTGTCAGCCCGAAACCAGGAACGCGTGAAGGTTCAGGCACTGGATCTTGGCGCGGACGACTATCTTGCGAAACCCTTCGGCGCCTCGGAGCTTTTGGCGCGCATTCGCGTCGCCTTGCGCCATTCCGTTCAAAGCCTGCGCCCCGAACCCATCTTCGAGCATGGTGGCCTCCGGGTTGACCTGGAGAAACGCGAAGTGGCTGTCAACGGTAATTCCGTGCATCTTACGGCTCTGGAATACAAGCTGTTGGAAGCCTTGGTGCAGCGCGCCGGAAAAGTGGCCACCCACGCCCAGCTCCTCGCCGATGTTTGGGGTCCTGGCGCGGAAGGCCAAACACACTACTTGCGAATCTATATGGCCCAGCTGCGCAACAAGCTGGAGGCGAATCCAACCAGGCCAAGGTATTTCCTCACTGAAGCTGGTGTTGGCTATCGGCTGAATGTCGAGGAGTAATTTCCTCGTGCGAATCCACGAGGCGCAAAGTCAGCGGATCCAGAATTGCGCGATCCAGGATGACTCTGCCAGCGAAGTCTGTGAGCTTGCGATTGTCCAGAACCTGCGCCAGTTCACTGCAGGTTAGGGCTGATCGCAGACGCTCGGAAAGCCAATTGCTCGGCAATTTCCGGTGCCTGCGAAATTCGGTACGCCGTTCCTTCAACCAGGCTTCGTAGCGAGTCAAGGCACTGCTCAATCGCTTGATATCCACTCCCCGGCCGCGAAACAATTCGATCATCTGCCGGAAGAGCACGGCCAGTTCATCGTGGGGCTCCAGCAATCGCCGCAGGTCTCGGTGGGGCAGCATCCACGGTAGTTCCAGACCGCGCCTCGCCTCGTTGATCTTCGCCATCAACTCCAGTTGGTACGACCGCAAGGGCGCGCCGGAAGCCCGCTCTTCCCGGTAGATTTTCCGATGTTCGTCCATCAATTCCGGCCTCGTGTCCTGCAGAACTCGGAAGAAATGCTCCTTCTGTCTCCCCGGCCGCAACGTCAAACCCCCTGACAGTGCGAAGTCCACGCGCAACGCCTTGAGCGCAGCGAAAAGCCTGTGCATGGAGTCGATGCCGTCATTGATTCCCGGCAGGAAGGGCATCGTCAGCGCTCCGGTCAAGCAGCCTGCGGCTTTGAAGCGTTTCAGGACATCCAATCTGTCCTCGAAGGAGGATGCGCCCGGCTCAAAATCTCTTCTCAGACCTTCGTCCAGCGAGGTGATCGAAACGAGAACCAGCACGGCCGAGCGAGCGTTGACGCGGGACCACACGTCCAGGTCGTCCAGGATGCCAGCGGATTTCGTGAGGATGACCACGGGCAGTGGACCCATGCCTCCCATATCCCGGTGGTCCGGCATCGATGACAGAGCTTTCGCTAGTTGCCGTGTGACGCGGTGCTCTCTCTCGCATGGCTGATAGGAATCCGTAACGCCGGAACCCAGGCTCACCGGACCCCATTCGCGCAGACTTGGAAGTTCCCTTGCGAGTCGCTCCGGCAGATCCTCCCGGATCACGATGTCCCGGTCGAACTCGCCTTCCACGTAGTATTTTTCGGCTCTCCCATCGCAATAGGCGCATCCGTGGCCGCAGCCGCGGTAGGGCGCGCATGCATAGAGCGAGTAGGTGAAGGGATCCGCGAGAGGACCGCGCCGGAGCGCGGGGGAATAGTGGCGGTCGGAAGGGGTCATGTCCTGGGATTCAATTAGGTCGTCAAGGTAATTTCAACAGGCTGGAACCTCAAGGGATACCTGAAATGGTGGAATTGGCGGCCACTTCCACTGGTGCCTTCTCAGCATTGGACGTACCCTTGGCCAAGGTACCCTCCCGAGGACGAAATCATGGGCACCAGGGCGTTGCTGGTCTACCCGGAGATGCCTCCGACTTACTGGAGCATGCGCTACGCTCTGCCGTTCCTGGGCTGCAAGGCCGCGTTCCCGCCGCTCGGGCTGCTGACCGTCGCGGCCATGCTGCCTTCTGATTGGGACATTCGGATACTGGACATGAACGTTGAGCCGATCAGTCAGCGGGAAATCCTGGCCTCTGACATCGTTTTCGCCTCCGCCATGCTCGTTCAGCAACCTTCCTTCGAACGTCTGGTCGATCTCTGCCGCGAAGTGAAGCGCCCGCTCGTGGCTGGTGGCCCCTACCCCACCAGTTGCCACGAATCCATCGATGGCGTGGCCCACTTCGTCCTTGGAGAAGCGGAAGTCAATCTTCCTACATTCCTGGAGGATTTCCGGAACGGTCATCTGAAATCCTGCTATCGGGATCCGACCCATCCAGACATCTCCCGCACGCCGCCGCCCCGGTTCGATCTGGTGGACCGGAACAACTACGCGTGCGCTTCCGTCCAATTCTCCCGAGGGTGTCCTCACCACTGCGAGTTCTGCGATATCGTCGAGCTGTTCGGCCATGCCCCGAGGACGAAGACCTGTGAGCAGTTCCTCGCGGAGCTGGACCTGCTCTTCGAAGGCGGTTGGCGCGGATCCTTGTTCATCGTGGATGACAATTTCATCGGCAATCGTGCGATCGTGCGCAGGCTACTGCCCAGCCTAATCCGCTGGCAAGAGGAGCGGCGCTTCCCGTTCTCCCTTTACACGGAAGCAACTCTGGATCTGGCCTCCGACGAAGCACTGATGGAGGACATGGTCCGGGCCGGGTTCAACATGGTCTTCGTGGGAATCGAGACGCCGGAGCAGGCAACGCTCAAGGCTGTGGGCAAGGAGCAGAATTGCCGAGCCGACCTCCTGACGAGCATCGAAATGATCCAACGGAAGGGACTCGAGGTCGCTGGCGGATTCATCGTGGGTTTCGATGATGATCGCCCCGACATCTTCGACCGCCAGATCCGGTTCATCCAGAAGGCCGCCATTCCGACGGCGATGGTGGGTCTCCTCACAGCTCTCCCGAGGACGCGGCTATACAAGCGTTTGGCTTCCGAAGGCCGGATTCTCAGCACCTCCAAAGGTGGCAACAACACCCATGAGGTCGAGCTGAACTTCGTGCCGAAGATGGACGTCCAGACCTTGCTCAAGGGCTATAAGCAAGTCCTCACCGAGATCTACAAACCCCGCCGCTACTTCGCCCGCTGCTACGATCAGATCCAGCGCATGCGTCCCGGGAAACATGCCATCCGTCAGATCCGGATGGTGGAAGTCCGTGCCTTCGTTTACTCCCTCTGGCGGCAGACATTCTCATCCTACGTTCTCGACTACTGGATGTATCTTCTCCGGAGTTTCCTCCGAAGACCGCGCATGACCCCGGAAGTGGTGGCCCTGGCGGTCAAGGGCCACCACTTCTTCACCATCACGAACCACCTCCTGGAAATGGAGCGTTTCAGGGAGCGGTTGGAGCGATGCATCCATGCCTTCGAGGAGCGGATCGCCAAAACGGCACTCTCCAGACCCATCAATCTGGCTCCCTTGGAAGATTTCCGATCCCGTCTCATCGACAAGGCCCGGCGCCGATGCATGCGGATGAGTCCCGATCTGCACGAAGGCGCCTCGAGGTTGCTCGATGACTTCCGGCTCATGACAGAACAACGCCTGGCGGCCTTTCTGCAATCCCTCGATTCAATCGGCTCTGTGTCCTTCTCTCCATCGGCCCGGCGGTGATTCATGCGCATCCTGCTCGCAGAAGACAGTTCGCGGAGTGGAAACCAGATTCAGTTCCTCCTCGAAAGGGCGGGCCACACTGTTCTTCACGTCGTTTCCGGAAAACAGGCCATTGCCTGTCACGAAGCGGATCCCTTCCCCGTGATCATCGCGGATCTGAAATTTCCGGATCTAGACGGATTCGAACTCTGCCGCCAGGTTCGCGAAAGGGTGAGATCCGAATACGTCTACATCATTCTCCTGATCCCGCCTGGCCCCGACTTCCCGTTTGATCAGGCGGCAGCCGCGGAGGTGGATGACGTGCTCTTCTTGCCCGTGAACGCCGATATCCTCCGTGCCCGCCTTCGAGTCGCTACTAGGATGTTCGACCTTTACCAGGAGCTGGATACGCTCCGGGGCTTCATCCCGATTTGCACCCACTGCAAGAAGATTCGCCAGGAACAGGGTCTTTGGCAGCAGATGGAAACCTATATTTCATCCCATAGCCATGCTCGGTTCAGCCATACGGTTTGCCCCGAATGCGCGCTCCGGGAGCTTGAGCAACGACCGGCACAACGGCCCTGACAGCCACATCACGGCAAATCAATAGAGCGCCCCATGTTAGCCTGGAGCCACGCAGGAACTTGCTGCATGCAAACTTCCTCGAAACCTTTAGCTATTCAAGAATTGCTTCTTCGCGAGCTGCTCCATGGCGCGATCACGTTCCATCTCCCCCGCTGGCATTCCGGGAAATCCGGTGCCGCGCCTTGGCTTCCGTTGAGACAGAACATGAGTTGGCGTCCACCTTGCATTTCATTGAATTCCCAGATTCGGTGACGGGACATGGGAATGCCTCGCCGAACGATCTGGGAAATCATGCGAGATATGGTGGCGCGCGATTTCGCCTGCAAAGTCAGGGAACGCATGCGGCGCGACCGGAATCCTTTACTGGTCACCGTGCAGGACAAGTTCGCCCTGCGAAGCTATGCCGAGGCACGGGGCGTGCAAACAGCCCCACTGCTTTTCGTGTCCGACACGGTGGAGGATCTGCCCTTTCATGCCCTTCCATCGGACTGCTTCCTCAAGACGAACCATGCCTGTGGCCGGAACATCCTCCGGGTGGACTCGCAGTTCTTTTTATTCGGAGATGGCAGTGGTTTGCTGAATGGCGATGGTGCAATCAGCCAAGCCACTGCTGCTTCTCGAATGCTCTCTCTCGAGGCATGCATCCAGCAGTGCCGGGAGTGGCTGAGCACGCCCTACCGCGCCGAGGAATGGGCCTATCTTCAGATGGCGCCCAAACTGATGGTGGAAGAGATTCTCTTCCCGCGAGACGGAGGCGAACTCAAGGACTTCCGTTTCTACACCTTTGACGGCAGGGTCCGAGCCATCAATGTGGGTTCGCCCAGCTATCGGCAAAGGGGCGAGAACATCTTCCTCGATCCGGAATGGAATCAGATCGAACTCACCCGTTACACGGAACTCCCCGATCCCTTCCCCGCAAGACCCGAATGTCTCCGGGAGATGGTGGCCGCCGCGGAGCGATTGGGCCGTGGCCTGGACTTCGTCCGGGTGGATCTTTACGACACGACCCGCGGGGTGGTCCTGGGCGAAATGACCGTGTATCCGGAGGCCGGCGGCAGGGGCACGCCCACAGCCTGCCCCAAATTCAACCGCTGGCTGGGCGCCCAGTGGAAGCCGGACCGGCGCTTTTATCGATCGTGAAAATCATCGCTCCGCGAGCGCCAAGGGACTGAGTCTTCGCGTCAGCCGGTAGAGGAAGGGCTGGAAGCCGCGCGCGGGCCAGAAGGAGGACGAGAGTGGATTGGTGGTGCGCCAGTCCGTGAAGCACCATGCGAAGCCAGCCTTCCGGGCCTCGGACACGCCGTGTGCAGTGAGCAGGCGGCCCACACCTGTGCCCCGCTCCCCGGGTACCGTGGCTCCCACGGAGAGCTCCACAGCATTCGTAAAAGGACCATCGATGGGATGGGCCTCCATCGGAAACCAGGCCTGGTAACCCACGGCGCGTTCACCGCGGAGGGCCAGGAGGACAATGGCCTCGGCATCGGTGGCCAGCCCCCGGAATCCTTCGCGGATTTCAGTGAGGTACTGCGCGGGCGCTCCGGCCCAGACTGGGGCTCCTGCCTGCATCGTTGCGATCAAAGGCGATAGGCCACCCAGGATGTCCTCGTCGCCGGGCTTCGCCCTGCGGATGGTCACGTCCGCCACGGGCGGGGCCTCGGCTTCCAGGTCATCGAGCCGTGCCACGGCGTAGGCCTGTTCCAGTCCAAAGCCCAGGTGGAACCAGGCATCGAGCGCGGTGCGATCCCAGGCCGAAACGTGCACGCGATGCTCGGAGACCCGCCCGAAGACGGTTCCATAAAGCCGTGCCAGCACACGCGCATCTATCCCTGGCGCAAGGGCCCAGCCATCGGGATCGGAGACGAGGGATGGTCCCCAGATGAGATCATCCCGCAGCTCGGCGAAGAGGAATCCGCAGAGGCTGCCATCCTCGGCGAGGGCGACGACACCGGGCCTCGCTCTTTCCAGAATGCGGCCGGCAGTCGAGGGATCATCGAGGCCGGAGGGAAGCATGGGAAACAGCCGTCGGCGTTCCCGCCGCGCCTCGGCCAGCAATCGGGCCACGGGCTCCCCAAACCTGGATTCGTAGGCATGGATCGAATACCGCTTCATGACATTCCCTCCCATTCGGGAAAGTTCTTGTTTTAAGAATAGCCATGTTTCTAAAATAAGCTTCAAGCTTGTTTTAGATTCCGAGGTCACCATGAAGCGGGGCATCACGGGGCGCTACGCCAGCCATACGACGCACGGCGAGACGGTGCGGGCCTTCATCCCGAAACCGCTGCCCCCGGATCCGCCCATCCAGTGGACCCCCGAGCTGCTGGCGGCCCAGCAGCGGGCGGCGCTGGCCATGGGGCGCCTGGATGGCGTGACGGCCCTGCTCCCGGATCCAGCTCTGTTCCTCTATAGCTACGTCCGCAAGGAGGCGGTGCTCTCCAGCCAGATCGAGGGCACCCAGTCCTCCCTGTCGGACCTGCTGGCCTTCGAGAATCAGCAGGTGCCGGGTCTGCCCGTGGACGACGTGGGTGAGGTCTCCAGCTATGTGAAGGCTCTGGATCACGGGCTCCGGCGGCTGGAGGAGGGCTTCCCCCTCTGCCTCCGGCTCATCCGGGAGATCCACGAGGTGCTGCTTGCCACGGGCCGCGGCAGTGCCAAACAACCTGGGGAGTTCCGCACCAGCCAGAACTGGATTGGCGGCAGCCGTCCCGGAAACGCGATGTTCGTGCCGCCCCCCGCCGAGGAGCTGCCGGATTGTCTTCAGGCCTGGGAGCGCTTCCTCCATGGGGAGACCGGCGTGACCGATCCCCTGACCCGCGCCGCCCTAGCCCATGTCCAGTTCGAGACCATGCACCCTTTCCTGGATGGCAATGGCCGCGTGGGGCGCCTCCTCATCACCCTCTTTCTCGGCGCCGAGGGAGTACTGCGGGAGCCCCTGCTCTACCTCAGCCTCTTCTTCAAACAACACCGCACCACCTACTACGATCTGCTCCAGGCCGTGCGCGCCCAGGGCGATTGGGAAGCCTGGCTGGACTTCTTCTTCCAGGGCGTGGCCGAAACCTCGGAGAGCGCCATGGTCACGGCACAGCGGCTCCTGGCGCTCTTCGCCGCCGACCGGGAACGCATCCAGGCTACCGGGCGCTCGGCGGGTTCCTTGCTCCAGGTGCATCATCAGCTCCAGGGCCGTCCCATCAGCTCCGCCGCCTACCTGGGCACGGTCACGAAGCTCTCCCCCGCCACCGTCAACAAGGCCTTGCAGTCCCTCGTCGCGATGGGCATCGTGCGGGAGGTCACGGGGGGTCAGAGGAACCGGCTCTTTGCCTACAGTCAGGTGCTGCAGGTTCTATCGGAAGGCACGGAGCTCTGACCATGCCCCGAACCATCCCGGCGGTCTCCGGAAAGCCACCCACGGGGCTCCGTGATAAGCTGTGACTGGAGTTTGTAACCCATGACACGATCCCGCCACCATGCATCCCCGGCCCCTAGTGGCGTGGGAACCGGCCTGTGGACGCGGGTCACCGTATGATGGCCAGGCTCCGCTTCCGCGGATGACCTGGCGCGGTTCTCCACACGATACCCAACCGGGCGCAACACGCGCCCTCCTGGCGATTCTGATCTGAGATAAGGACCTGCAATGCGAGAAATGGACAAAGCCTTCGACTTCAAGACAGCGCAGACCCGCTGGTACGAGACCTGGGAATCCTCGAAGATCTTCGAAGCCCAGCCCGCCAGCGGCAAGAAGCCGTGGTCCATCGTGATCCCTCCACCCAACATCACCGGCAACCTGCACATGGGCCA
>DCFP01000003.1:0-2517 GCA_002319925.1 Holophagaceae bacterium UBA1801
TCTCGACCCTTTCAAATCTGATTCAATTCATGGAGCCGGTGCTCCACGAAGGAGTCTATGTTTTTGCCGTCATGCCCCTTGGTACCCCGGTGGAAGAACTGGCGCCCATCGCCTCGATCCGGGAGCAAGAAGGCATCACGATCGTCGTGCCCGAGGAAACCGCTGCGCACCATGGATTGACCGTGGCCTTCCGTGCTGCCTGGATCACCCTCATGGTCCACTCGGATCTCGAGGCCGTGGGCCTGACGGCGGCCTTCGCCACGGCCCTTGGCCAAGCGGGCATCAGCTGCAATGTGATCGCAGGGGCCTACCACGACCATATCTTCGTTCCCGTTGGATCGGCGAAAGCGGCCATGGTGGCACTTCAAGCACTTCAACAAAGTGCGCCTTGAATCGCGGTGTTCAGGGATGACAGCATTCCCAACTGCCATCGCATCTTTGATGTCCCGGGAACTTCTTCACAATCCAGCGCGACAGCGCGGCCCAGGCCCTGTTCGACCGCACTCCTGCTTTTTGGGACGGAAAAGATCGAAGGTTGCGGTTCGGCACCGAGATTGCCGGAGTCATTCAGGGGTCTCACGCGCCCATTGCGGTGTAAGTGAAATCCAGCTTGTTCGCTGAAGATGAAGCAGACAAACGGAGCATGAAAATAACGCTTTTGCAGAATCTGCCAGCGACTTTCGCCTTCCCATCCGGCCCTGGGACTGCCAATATTGCTCATTCCTTCCACTCGAAGCGAATGCAGCACGGTCATTACATCCGCACCGGCGTGAGCTTGCGCATAGCGAGAATTATGTCTCCGGAGAACGATTACTCCATGAAAGGCAGGACTCATGAGCCTGATGGATCACACCTTTGGCAGCTTGCCTTCCCCGCTGCCCCGGCTGAATGATCCTTCATCTCTCCTTGACTCCTTCGCAGCGGCCTATCATCAGAGCAATCGACTCCTCAAGGTCCATCTCTCAGCTGACAGCGTGATTCCGGAAAATCTCCTTCTGCCTCATCGGCTCACTGGGCATGAAGGCATCAATCAGGGATTCCGCTACGAGCTGGAATGCCTTTCAAGCAACACCTACTTTGAGCTCAAATCATTCCTCGGAATTCCCATTGAAGTGGCGATTTTCATAGATACGGGAGGTGAGCGTTCCATCTGCGGCCTCGTGACCGCGGCGCATCAGGAAGGAGCCGATGGAGGATTCGCGAATTTCCGACTAACCATCGAATCCGGTTTGGATGTATTGAGGGAGCGCATCAATGCTCGTGTCTGGATGGATATCGACGTTCTCGATTTGACGAAGCGGATTCTCGCCGACCATCTATCAGGGAACGAGGTGTTGAAAGCCTCACTCGCGGTGGATTACCGCTGCACGAAGAACTACGCTAGCCGGCCTTTCTGGATGCAATTCAACGAGACCGATCTCGACTATCTGAAGCGCATCTGGGCCCGGGATGGGATTTCGTATGTGGTCGAACCTTCGAAGAACAGCACCCACGACCATCCTCAGCATGTCCTGGTGCTTTTCGATGATGAGTACACGCTTGATGTGAATGAATCCCAGACCATGCGCTTCCATCGTTCCGATGGGACTGAAAGCTCCGATGCCATCACCGAGTGGCGTGGTCAGCGTAAGCTCCAGGCAGGCTCCACCACTCGGATGGCCTGGGACTACACCTCGGCTTCCATCAACCAGGCGAGCGAAGACAATCAGGTTGATCAGGGGGATGGAGCCAATGATCTGGCATCGACCCTGGAGAAATATCAGCACCACCGGCCTCTGGATGGCGAGGATCCAGAGACCCTCCCTTCACTCGCCACACGGCGGATGAAGGCCATCGAAGGGCTGGCCAAAAACTTTGAAGCTCTAGGCTCCGTTCGCAGCGCCAGCGCAGGAACGTGGTTCACCCTCACCCAGCATCCCATCCACGACCAGGATGATCCCCAGGATCGCGACTTCCTGGTCACCAGCCTCGAGGTTGAAGCCGAAAACAACCTGCCCAAAGACCTGGAGGGCGGTCTGGGTGGATTGTTGAGACGCGACCCAATGGTCCCGAGGTCTTGCGTTCCTTACGCCAATCGGTTCACCTGCGTCCGGAGGGGCATTCCAGTCCTTCCCGATCAGATCCCTTCTCTCCATCCGGGAATGATGACCGCCCGGGTCGTCGGACCATCTGGGTCCGTGGTTCACACGGATCCATTGGGGCGCATCAAGGTTCAATTCCTGTTTGCCCGGGACGCGGACCATCCCGAGGCAGGGGCCAGTAACACGGATGCTGACTCCGCATGGGTCCGCCAAGCGGAGACCTGGGGCAGCCATGGCTTTGGCGGCGCTTTCCTGCCGCGGGTCGGCGACGAGGTCGTGATCGACTTCCTGGGGGGAGACCCGGACAAGCCGATCGTATCCGGAAGTGCTCACAACCGTGCGAAGCTCCCTACGAGCTTCAGCGATGTCTCCGCCTTGCCCAACGAAAAGGCGCTTTCGGGCATCCGGTCGCAGATGCACCACGGCAGTGGCGGCA
>DCFP01000003.1:2768-3142 GCA_002319925.1 Holophagaceae bacterium UBA1801
AGATGCACCACGGCAGTGGCGGCAATGAGCTGATTCTGGACGATACGACCAACCAAATCAGGACTCGTCTTGCCAGCGACCATGAGGTCACCCATTTGAATCTTGGTTACCTCGTGCATCCCCGCAGCGGCGGCAGCGGTACCCCGCGGGGCGAGGGCTTCGAGCTGCGCACCGATGCTAGGGGGGCTGTGCGGGCACAGAAAGGGCTGCTCTTCACATTGTTCCAGACTACGGGGCCTCACCTAGAAGCGGATCCCTTCACCAGCCAGATGGAATCGAGTCTTGAACTGGCGAGTGCTCTCTCAGAGACAGGCGAGCAGGTGGGGGCGGAGAAACTCGAGGCCCACGAGGCCCTGAAGAAGCTGAAGGCATCG
>DCFP01000194.1:0-2390 GCA_002319925.1 Holophagaceae bacterium UBA1801
AACGAGGCCATCCGCGACTGGGTGGCCAATGTCTCGGACACGTACTACCTCATCGGCAGCGTGGTGGGACCCCATCCCTATCCGCGAATGGTGCGCGACTTCCAGTCCCTCATTGGCCGCGAAACGCGGCGGCAGTGCCGGGATGTCTTCGGCCGCCTGCCTGACACCGTCGTGGCCTGCGTGGGAGGCGGATCCAACGCCATGGGCATGTTCCATCCCTTCGTGGATGACAAGGCTGTGCGCTTGATTGGCGTGGAAGCGGCGGGTGAAGGCCTGGATGGAAAACATGCCGCGACGCTCACCATGGGCTCGCCTGGCGTGCTGCATGGCGCCATGAGCTACCTGCTGCAGGATGCCGATGGCCAGATCCAGGAAGCTCACAGCGTCTCCGCGGGGCTTGACTATCCCGGCGTCGGCCCCGAGCACGCTTACCTCAAGGACACCGGCCGGGTGCGCTACGAGAGCGCCACCGATGACGAAGCTCTGGAGATGTTCGCGCTGCTGTCGCGGCTGGAAGGCATCGTACCCGCGTTCGAGAGTTCCCACGCCCTGGCCTGGGTCGATCGCAACAGGGATGCTTTCGCAACCGATGAACTCGTCGTCGTGTGCCTCTCGGGGCGCGGAGACAAGGACCTGGACGAGTTCCTGCTTCGCACTGGGAAGCGGTGAAACAAGGATGTTCTTGCTTTTTATTTCATCCTTTTCATCCCCTTCATTCCTGTTAATTCCGCTTTTAAAGACTTTCAAACAAGGATGCAGGGGATGAAGGGGATAAAAACAAACGAATGCCCCAGCGCCACTCATTGACCCATCTCTGTTCCACAGGATTTTCTAGGTGTTTCCATGACTCTTCATCAACTCCTGAAAAACCGCGTCGCATCTGGCCGCAAACTCCTTGTGCCCTATCTCTGCGCTGGCTTCCCCAGCGAACCAGACACGCTGCCGATCCTCGAAGCCCTCGCGGAAGCGGGCGCCGATGCCATCGAGCTGGGCATTCCCTTTTCGGATCCGCTCATGGATGGCCCCGTCATCCAGGCTGCTTCCAGCCGCGCTCTCGCGGGTGGCATGACGCTTCCGAAAGCTCTCGCCATCGCGCGACAGTTCACGGCACGCCACGACACGCCGCTGCTGCTCATGTCCAGCTTCAACCCACTGCTGCGCATGGGACCGGAGGTCTTCGCGCGACGCGCGCGGGAAGCCAATGTGGCCGCGTGCATCATTCCCGACCTGCCGCCGGAATCCCAGTACCTGCTGCCTGACGCACCATCCCTTGTGCAGCTGGTGGCGCCCAACACGCCCCAGGATCGCCTCGAAACCCTGATCCGCCGGAACCCGCCTTTCCTGTATGGCGTTTCGGTCTTCGGCGTCACGGGCGCCCGCAGCGCCCTGGCCGACTACACGCTCCCATTCCTGCAGCGGATCAAGCGGCACACTGCGATCCCGCTCCTGGCAGGTTTCGGTATTTCCTCGCCCTTGCAGGCCCAGGAAATGGCTGCCGCCTGCGACGGCGTCATTGTGGGCAGCGCCCTGCTCCGCGCCCTGGGGGATTGCGCAGAGACTCGCGCGCTTCCACGGGCGGCCCAGGAATTTCTGGAGCCCTATCGGAAAGCGCTGGATGAAACCGTGGCCCTGGTTGGATGATGGGAGTTCCCGTCGAAGGAAGACGCCATGCTCCTCATTCTTGATCCCAAGGCTTCTCCGGAAGTCGTCGAAGCCTTGGAAGGCCGGCTTATGGCCCTTGGTTTCACGATCCATCGCTCGGACCGTGAGGGCTCGCGAGCCATCGGCATCGTGGAGCCCATCAGCAAGACCGCACGCCAGGAACTCGCCCATCTGCCCGGCGTCAAGAAGGCGTTGGCCCTCACGGAGCCTTACAAACTCGCCAGCCGTTCCTTCCATCCGCACCCAACGCTGGTGAAAGTGGGTCGGGCCACCATCGGCGGTACGTCCGTGGTCATGATGGCTGGACCCTGCGCCGTGGAAAGCCGGGAACACATCTTCGAGATGGCGCGCCTGGTGAAGGAAGCGGGCATTCCCGTGCTCCGGGGCGGCGCCTTCAAGCCCCGCTCCTCGCCCTACTCCTTCCAAGGCCACGGCGAGGAAGGCCTGAAGTGGATGCGCGACGCCGCGAACGCCCATGATCTCGCCGTGGTGAGCGAGGTGATGGATCCCTCCCAGATTCCGCTCATGCTCGATTACGTGGACGTGCTCCAGGTGGGCGCGCGCAACATGCAGAACTTCGCGCTCCTGGCGGCCCTCGGCAGGGTACGCAAGCCCGTCCTCTTGAAGCGCGGCATCAGCGCCACCATCCAGGAGTGGCTGATGGCGGCCGAATACATCATGTCCGGCGGCAACTACGAAGTGCTGCTCTGCGAGCGGGGCATCCGCAC
>DCFP01000194.1:2644-16775 GCA_002319925.1 Holophagaceae bacterium UBA1801
GCGAGCGGGGCATCCGCACCTTCGAAACGGCCACACGGAACACCTTCGACGTGAGCGCGGTTCCCGTCCTGAAGCAGCTCACGCATCTGCCCGTGGTGGTGGATCCCAGCCACGCCATCGGCGTGCGCGACAAGGTGATCCCCCTCGCTCGCGCCGGTGTCGCTGCAGGCGCCGACGCCTGCATCGTGGAGTTCCACACTTGCCCCGAAGAGGCTCTCTCCGACGGACCCCAGGCCCTCTATCCCGAGATGCTCACCCAGCTCGTGCGGGAGCTGGACGGCATCTGTTCCGCCATCGGCCGGAACCTCGGGAGATGAAAGCACCAACACTCTATCTTCATAAGCGACAACCGATGGTTTGAGGCACCCCGAGGCAACCCGGCACCTTCGATCGTCACGTAAGCGTCGTAGGACGGTCAGCCGATTTCTGATCTCGCTACGCATGGTCTTCCCAAAATCAGGGACGTAATCCTATAGGCCTTGCCTTGCTGACAATGCCTGAGGACAAACTCCATATTTGCAAATCCCAATTCGGTGAGTGATCTTCGATCCATTTATTGCACCAGCTAGTGCACTGTCGAATGATTGATCGATCATTGGTCTAGTTCATGGACGGAATCATTTCGTCACCCGGGCTTCAAACCCCAAACCTTTTCAATTAGGAGGAATTCCATGTCATTGCACCGCTGTTCCCTGATGATCACCGCGGCAAGTCTATTTTTGGCAGCCACCATGTCAGCCCTGGCCAGCCCTCTCGATCACACATGGGTTTCCAGCACCGGGAGCGATACAACCGGCAGCGGCACGATCGAATCCCCTTACGCCACCTTTCGGCAGGCTTATTACAATACAGCCCCTGGAGGAGTTATTTCGGTATTAACGCCGGGGGATTTTGGTAGCTTAAATATCTACAACGCGATCACCATTGATGGCGGCGGGCGTGCCACCATCTGCTCTAGTGGCGAAGGAATCAATGTGGCTGCAGGCCCCACGGATTCCGTCACACTGCAAGGGTTTTCCATGGTTGCCTCAACGGCACGCGACCCTGCAATCTGGTACCACTCTGGGGCCCAGCTTCTAGTGAAGGATTGCTTCATAAACGGTTTCAACATGGGCTTAGGGACTCGGAATGCCGGGGCACGAACTCTCCTTGTGCAGAACACGACTATCAATGGCTGCCCGCAGGGTGTTTACATCGAGCCTGGATCGGGGCCTATCCATGCATTCCTGGAAAACGTGCAGATCGCAGGCGCGTCTGAAGTCGCCATTTACGCACGATCCGGGAGATTGGAAATCAGCCATTCCAGGGTCACATCCAGCACGATCGCCCTCAAGGCTGAAACGAATGCGATCATCAACGCGGAAGGGAACTACATTGCCTTCAATGGAACGGCATTTGATATTGCCTGGAGTTCGACCCTGCGTCTTTCCAATAACGATATTTTCGATAACACGGTGGGATTCGCCACCAGAGGTGGCACCATTGCAAGCGCTAAGAACAACAAACGAGGTGGTCAAGGTGGGGGCGCCAGCCCGACCATGATTCCTGTGAGCGTTTTCTAGCGTAGGCTCCCAGGAATACGAGAGCCATTCTGCGCGGCACGGGCACGAATGACTTTGGCAAGGATGCCTTTGGCCTTTGCCGCCTAGATGCATGGTCTGGGGGCTTCGTGGTGCTGGTCGATGGCCTCCAGGATCGTGCATTCCAGTTCGTCGACGCTGCGGCACACACCGCGCCGGATGTGGTGCTCGGTGATGTCGCTGGAATTACGTTCCACCACGTTGAACCATGAAGACCTGGTAGGCACGAAGTGGGTGTGGAAGCAGGTGCAGTACTTGCATTTCGTGGCGGCCGAGATGCCGCTGCCAATGAGCTCCCGTTACTTGTTGGGAATGGCTCCCTCGTCCATCTGGACGCGCTGCAGGAGGTCCCACTCCAGCTCCAGCAACGAATCCGGAATGGACTTCACGAATTCGGGGACCACTCCAAGCTTGTTCTGGATATCCAGATAAATGTCCTTGGGTGTCATTGACAACCCCAATCGAACGCTACCTGCCCCATCCAAGATGGGGGTTGGATGTCAAGAAATTAAAGACATTACAACCATACTTTTACTGATTCTTACCGAGCCATCCACTCTGCCAGCCCGCGTAATCTGGAGGTTTGCCTCCGCGCATGAATAGCCTGTTTGGTTTCTTCGAATGTGACTTTTACGGAGTTGTTGACCATCAGGCCAAGGAGGCCCCGAGCGAGCCGCTCGGGGTGGTCCCATAGCCCTGGGAAAGATGTTGGCACGTGGTGGAATTGATCAAACGGGCTTCACTGCCCCTTGTCCGCGGCGGCGATTCCCAGCTTGATTTCATCGATAGCCGAAGTCACCAATTTCAAAGCTGAATCAGCTGTGTCCGCTTTCGAGGCCTGCGTGATCAGATCCATCGCAGCCTTGCGGTGTCCTGCCTTGTTGGCTTCCGCTTGCTGCAGGGAGGCCTGGGCCTTGTTCAACTGCAGGATGACATCCTTGCTTGGCTTGGTCCCCACCCTCTGGTCCATCAACTGCTTCTTGGCCACTTCGAGTGCGTCCATCGCAGCCACCATATTTTTCTGGACAGGGGGTTTGGCCTTCTCGGCGGCCTTGTTGGCGAAATCGATTCCCTTCTTGACCTCTCCAATGGCTTGGTCGAGTAAAGGCCCCGCCTTTGCATTGGTCTCAGCCTTCAACGCCTTGTCGATCAGTTTGAAGGCGCTGCCACGGAATCCCCCTTTGTTGGCCTCCGCTTTTTCCAGGCTGGCCCGAGCCTGTTTGATCTGCTCGACAGCATCCTTGTCGAGCTTGGCCGTAGGTTGCGTCAAGCCAAGGATCGCCTTTGCTTTGTTCAAGTGATCTATGGCCGCGGTCATGTAGGGCTGCGTCACCTGGCTGGGCGGGGCGGCCACGGTCTGATTGACGGCTGCATTCATGGCCAGTGTGAATGCGCAAGCAATAAGCGCGGTCATGACGTTTCTTCTCTTCATGTTAATCCCTCCTTGAGAATGGAAATTCCGCCGATGTTTCAAACAGCAAAGAGCGGGTTGGGCCACTGGGTCGGCTGCGAGGAAAAACAGACGTGTTGATCCCCGCCAGATCCATGAATATATGGTCGTAGACCTAAAACCTATGTCGCAGAGGGGGCCGTGTCAACGCCCCTGTGGTCTTTCCTGGACTTCTCGCCAAGACGTCAGCAAATTCCCGGCTGGTCGAACTGGTTTCCACTTGAGGCCGGCAAGATGACTCCATCGACCTACTGGATCTGCCCCTGTTCGCGAATGGCCTGCTTGGTTTCCTCGATGATAGCCTTCAGCCGGTTGGTGGCGCTGAGTTCCTTGAAACCCCGATCGAAGCGATTGAGCAATTCCTTGGCTTGGGGATGCGTGCGGCGAATCACCACGTAGGTCGCGATCTCCCATAGGGCGTTGGGCTGGAAGGTGATCCTGTCCCGCTCGTCCTTCGTCAGGGTGAGGTCCGCAAGCATCAGTCCGGCTTCCTGCTCCATGGGAAACAAATCAATGCGCCCCGCCGCGAGCTTCTTCATGCTGAACGCATCCGCGGAGGCTTCATCCACCTTCAGTTTGCCGGCGGCCTGCAATTGCGAGAACTCATCCGAGTAGTGGTTGCCCATGGTCGCGCCGATTCGGTAAGGGCCCAGGTCCTCCAGCTTCTTCCATGGGTAGTTCTCGCCTCTGCGCTGGAAGAAGACCATCCGGAAGTTGTACAACACGCTGTTCGAATAGAGCAGTTTCGCGTCCCGGTCCGGGGCATGGGCCCATCCGTACGTGCCATCGTAGAAGCCGTCCATGACTCCCGTGATAGCCCGGTTGTTGGGCACCCATACAACCTTGACGGTCACATTTGTCTTGGCGAAGGACTCCTTCACAATGTGCGTGAGGATGCCACCGTAGGGCAGTTTTTCTCCAGTAAGCGGCGGGTAGTCGTGCATGACCAGTTCCAGACTGAGGGGCTTGTCCGCACCGAGAACAGGGAAGGCCAGAAGCAGGCAAAGGGCCCAGAACATCCGGCGGACCGGCGATCCACCCGGAAGCGGCAACCTTGGACATGCGAACTTCATCATCGGCCCTATGACAAACGCGACTGCATCAATGAAGCGATCCACCGATGAAATCATTCCTGCCGGTAATTTTAAGCTGAATGGGACCAGCTGCCATCAAGCGTTCTTGCCTATTCACTGGCTTCCTTGCTGATGGCCAGGAGCAGACCGAGGGAGGCCAGCGATGCGATGAGGCTGGAGCTTCCATAGCTGATGAAGGGCAGCGGGATGCCTTTGTTGGGCGCGAGGCTGAGCACCACGCTGATGTTCATGAAGGCCTGCAGCACCAGCAGCATGGTAAATCCAATGGCGCACAGGCGCAGGTAGCCGTCCCGCACGCGCCGGGCGATGTGGTAGCCGCGCCAGAGGATGCCCACGAACAGGAAGAGAACCACGATGGATCCGATGAGTCCGGCTTCCTCCGCGATCACAGCGTAGATGAAATCCGAGTGGGCCTCCGGCAGGTAGTTGAGTTTCTGCATACTGGCGCCCCAGCCCACTCCGGTCACCCCACCGTTGCCCACGGCGATGAGACTCTGGATGGCCTGATGGCCCATGCCCAAGGGGTCCGCTTCCGGGTGCAGAAAACTGAACATTCGGGCCCGGCGGTAGGGTTCGAGCCAGATGAAGGCCGCGCCTACCGCACTGAGGATCGGAATCCCGGCGGCGAAAATCCACCGCGGCGCGCCCCCCAGGAAGACCACGAGCATCACCACGAGCGTGATGAGGAATGTGGTGCCGAAGTCGGGTTCGATGACGATCAAGACGAGAGGTAAACCCAGGATCAGGCAAAGCAGGATGAGCTTGGGAATGGAATCCTGATGGCGGGACCAGGCATCCTGGTAGCGCATCATCCACCACGCGGCGATCATCACGGAAAAGGGCTTGAAGAGTTCCGAGGGCTGGACGCTCTGCCCGATGACCCGGATCCAGCGGTGGGCGTGGTTCACGGCCGGGAAGAAGAAGACCATCAGGAGCAGGATCACGATGATCCCGTAGCCGATCTGCAGAGGCCTCGGGTTCTCGCGGACGCTGCTGAGATCCGTCTGGCTCAGGGCCATCATGATGGCGATGCCGATGCCGCCGCCGATGAGCTGGCGCACGAGGAAGGCGGTGGACGTGCTGGAATTCTTGAAGGCCGACGCGGAATAGACCCACACCATTCCCACGGTCATGAGCATGATCGTGAAGAACAGGAGCCAAAGATCAATGGGTCGTCGGACGTCTGGGGCCATGGGTGCTAGTGTCGCAGAGTTTGCAAGGGAGGATCATGCCTCGTCGAATGCTTTGAGCAACCGCGCGGCGGCTCTGGCGGCGGGCAAAGTGCCGCCCGTCACCGCCTGTTCCAATTCGGGAAGCAGCGTCTGCACGCGAGGATTCGAGAAGAAGCGTTCCTTCAGCTGCTCTTCCACCATGGCGCGCATCCAGGCGCGCTCCTGATCGAGCCGCCGCTGTTCGAACAAGCCGCGGCTCCGGGTGTGATTCAGGAACCCGGTCACCGTGGTCCAGAGCTCCGGCAAACCCTCACCGTTCGCAGCGGAGGCCGCCAGGGCCGGCGTCAACCAGCCTTCCGTGGAAGGCATGATGTAGTGCAGGGCCCGCTCGTAATCGGCCCGGCTCATGAGAGCGAGGTTGCGGCTGGCGCCATCGGCTTTGTTGATGAGCACCGCGTCCGCCAGTTCCACCACGCCCTTCTTGATCCCCTGCAGTTCGTCACCGGCACCCGGCGCCAGCACCAGCAGGAAGAAGTCCACCATGGACCGCACTGTGACCTCGCTCTGCCCCACGCCGACGGTCTCCACGAACACCACGTCGTAACCGGCGGCCTCAAAAAGCAGGATCGTCTCGCGGGTCTTGCGGGCCACACCCCCCAGGGCGCCACCGCTGGGGCTGGGGCGGATGAAGGCGGACTCATGGGCTGAGAGCCGTTCCATGCGTGTCTTGTCGCCCAGGATGGAGCCGCCCGTGACGATGCTGGAGGGATCCACCGCCGTCACCGCCAGTTTTTTGCCCTGTTCCACCAGCGTCATGCCCAGGGCCTCGATGAGCGTGCTCTTGCCCGCCCCCGGCACGCCGGTGATGCCCACGCGCACTGAGCCGCCTGTGTGGGGGAGCAGCCGCGTCAACAGATCCTGGGCCTGTTCGAAATGGGCCGGGGCGTTGGATTCGATGAGCGTGATGGCCCTGGCCAGCATGACCCGGTCTCCGCCGAGTACGCCTTCGGCCAGTTCGGCCACCGGCACGGAGCGCCGCCGGTGGTGATGGGACACAGGCACTGTCATCCGCAGGTGGCCTGGAAGACCGTCGTGGCCGCCCTTCACACCAGGCATGACGTGCAACGCGTGACTGGGATCATCCGGATGGAGCGTGCTCATGGGACCTCACCATTCCATGGTAGCCCGCCCTGGGGAGCGCCGCTCGATGGGCCAGTTTCAAGGAAGCGCCCTGGCGCTGGCATACTGGGGCCATGGATCAGGAAACCAAGGCGATCGAAGATATCCTTGATGGGGCCAATTCGCTCCCGGACCGCATCGCCGTTACCCGCGCCTGGCTGGATGAGAATCTCCGGAACGACCCAAAAACCTCCCGCAGCCTCATCGAACGCCTCATGCCCGAGCTACGGGCCGCGAAGGACGCGCAGGGCGTGGCCTGGCTCCAGTTCTTCCAGGGCTGGCTCGATATTGATGCGGACGACTACGAGCCCGGCCTCAAGATCATGGAAACCGCCAAGTCCACCTTCGAGGACCTCGGCGACCGCGAGGGCTTTTCCCGGTGCCTGAACGCGATGGGCTTCATCCACTTCACCCTCGGCACTTACGATCTCGCCTTGGACTGCTTCCGGGAATCCATGAGCGAAGGGGAGAAAGTCGGGCGCCGCGACCTGTGCGGCACCGCCAGCATGAACATGGCCGAGTGCCTCTACACACTGGAAGAGCCCAACGAAGCCCTCCAGATCATCGAACACTGCCGCAAGGAATACACCACCGCGCCCCACAATCTCGCGGCCACTCACAGTCAGGCGGGGCTCATTTACCGCGCCCTGGGCAGGCTGGAAGAGGCGGAGCATGAGCTGCTGGACGCCATCCAGACCAGCGGGTCGTCCGTTCACGATTGCCTTGAAGCCAAGCAGATCCTGGCAGATGTCCATCTAGACGCTGAACGCTACGATGAGGCGGAAAAGCTTGTGGATGCGGGTCTTGTGGAGTGTCACGTCGTCGGTGAACGCATGCTGGGAACCCGATTCCGCTTGAGCCGGGCGCGCCTGGCCCTGTTCCGGAACCGGAACAGCGAGGCCATCGGCGATGCCGAAGCGGCCATCGCGGCCGCCCGGGAAATCGGCGCCCACAAGATCGAGGTGGATGCGGAAAAAATGCTGTACCAGGCTTGGCAGGCCTGTGGGGAATATCAGAAGGCCCTCGCGGCCTTCGTGCGGCATTCGAGGCTCAAGGACACCATGAAGAGTGAGCAGACCTCGCGGCGCATCCTGGGCCTTCACGACGACCGCGCCCGGCGGGAAGCCCGCCATTTCGAGAAGCTCTACAAGCAGATCTCCGCCATCAGCGAGATCGGGCAGCGCATCACCGCGAACCTGGATCTCGATGTCACCCTGGAAACCCTCTACGAGGCCGTGAATGGTCTCATGGACGCGCCCACGCTGATGATTGCCCTGGTGGATGAAGAACGGGCCTGCCTGGATTACCGCCTAGTCATGATCCGCGGTGTCCGCCAGGAGCCCTTCAGTTGCGCCCTCAGCGAGGAGACCTTCGGCTGCTGGTGCGTCAATCATCGTCAGGACATCCTCATCGGCGACCTCGACACGGAGTACCACCGCTACGTTCCGTCCTTCAAGGAACTGGTGATCGATGGCAACCCGGACAAATCGCTGGTCTTCGTCCCCCTCATCGTGGGCGACAAGGTGGCGGGCATGTTCACGGTCCAGAGCCACCTCACCAACGCCTACGACAAGAAGCAGGTGGAGACCATCCGCGCCATCGGAGGCTACATCGGCATCGCCATCGAGAACACCAGGCTCTTCCGCCAGATCCAGCGGCTCGCCACCCTCGACTGCCTCACGGGTTTGCTAAACCGGCGGCGCTTCACGGAGGCCCTCGAGGAGGCCTACCTCAAGACCCGGCGCTACAAGACCGCCAACGGCATCATCATGATCGACGTGGATCACTTCAAGGAGGTGAACGACAAGCGGGGTCACGACGTCGGCGACGAGGTCCTCCGCGCCCTCGCCCGCATCTTCACCGAGAAGGTCCGGGGCTGCGATTTCGTGGGACGCTTCGGCGGAGAGGAATTCGTCATCCTGCTTCCGGAAACCAATCTTGACGGAGCCATCATCCTGGCGGAACGGCTTCGGGAAGCCGTGGAAGGATGGTCCTTCCAGGCCCAGAGCGGTGACGGCTTCCATGTGACCGCAAGCTTCGGTATCGCGGTCATCCGCCCGGCGGATCCCAGCCACGAATCGGTGCTGAAACGGGCGGACAAGGCCCTCTACCATGCCAAGAGCACGGGCCGGAATCGCGTATGTCTTGAGGAAGTCTTATAGCATTCCCCGGATTTGTATGTGGATGTCATACTTGCGCCCATGAACACAACGCAGGGCAATCCGGAAAGGATCCTCGCCGGGGCACGCCTTGCCTCCGAAAGAATCCTGATCGCCCGGGCTTGGCTCGACGAAAACCTCCGGATCAACCCGAAGGGATGCCGCGACCTGATCGAGCACCTGCGACCCGAGCTTCAGGCCGCCGACGACACGGCGGGGATCGCCTGGCTGGATTTCACCCGGGGCTGGCTCGCCATCGACGCGGACGATTTCGAGCAGGCCATCGCCATCATCGAACCGGCCCGCCTTGTCTTCGAAGACCTGGGCGACCGGGAGGGGCAATCCCGCTGCCTCAACGCCCTGGGATTCGCCAACCACCTGCTCGGCATCTATGACCTGGCCCTGGATTATTTCCGGGCCTCCCTCGACCTGGCGGAATTGATCAACCGCAAGGACCTGGCCTGCACCGCCAGTATGAACATGGCGGAAAGCCTCTGCGAATTGGAGGAAGCCGGTGAGGCCCTCAAGGTGATCCAGCGCTCCCGCATGGAGCACACCGTGGCGGCCCACAACATCTCCTCCGACCACGCCACGGCGGGACGGATCTTCCGGGCCCTGGGACGGTTGGAGGAGGCCGAGTGGGAGCTGCTGGAGGCGATCCGTGCGGCGGGCGACGCGCTCCATGACGCGCTGGAAGCCAGGCATTCCCTGGCCGAGGTGCAGATCGACGCGGGCCGGTTCGACAAGGCCGGGATCCTGGTCGCCGCAGGCATCGAGGATTGCGCCCAGGCTGGCGAGCGCCTGCTGGGAGTCCGCTTCCGCCTGAGCCGTGCGCGCTTGCTCATCCAGACGGGACAGGCGCGGGAGACCATCGCCGAGATCGAGGCAGCGGTCCGCAGCGCCCGCGAAATCGGATCCCGCAAGGTGGAAGCCGAGGGGGAGAGGACCCTCTGCCAGGCCTGGCAGGCGGCCGAGGACCACGAAAAGGCCCTCGAAGCTTTCATGCGGCACGCCAAGACCAAGGATCTCCTGAAAAGCGAACAGACCACGCGACGCATCCATGGCTTGCACGAAGACCGCGCCCGGCGCGAAGCCCGGCACTTCGAGAACCGCTACAAGCAGATCTCCGCCATCAGTGAGATCGGACAGCGCATCACCGCCAACCTTGATTTCACCGGCACCTTGGAAACCATCTACAGCCTGATCAACGGCCTCATGGACGCGCCCTCGCTCGTCATCGCCGTCATGGATGAAAAGCGGGCGCGTCTGGACTACCGCCTGGTCATGATCCGTGGCGAGCGCAAGGAAGGCTTCACGTGCCAGCTCACGGAAGACACCTTCGGCTGTTGGTGCGTGAACCACCGCAAGGACATCATCATCGGCAACGTCGAGAAGGATTACCGCCAGTACGTCAGTGCCTACGAAGAACTGTCCATCGACGGCAACATAGAGAAATCGCTGGTGTTCATTCCCCTGATGGTGGGCGATCAGGCCGTGGGCATGATGAGCGTGCAGAGCCACATCCCCAATGCCTACGATGCGCGGAAGGTGGAGATCATCCGGGCCATCGGCTCCTATCTGGCCATCGCCATCATGAACGCCGATCTCTACCAGCGGGCGGTGGATTCGGAGAAGTCCCTGCGACAGGAACACGAGGCTCTGCTGAAGGCGCGGGAAGATCTGAAGCAGCTCCAAGGCGTTCTCCCCATCTGTGCAAGCTGCAAGAAGATCAGGGATGACGCGGGGGCTTGGCACCAGCTGGAAACCTACATCCGGGATAACTCGAAAGCGGTTTTTACCCACGGCATCTGCCCCGAATGCCAGACCCGACTCTATGGGGATATTCGCACGTGATCACCGCATCCGGCTGCCATCACCGCACGTCTGGATTGCCTGCTGATCGCCCTCTTGGCCAAGTGGCATAATGAAATCATGAGCGAGATGCGTTGGTCCCCGGAGATGATTCTTGCCGGTGCGAACCATATCTCGGAGCAGGTCGCTGCCGCCCGGGCTTGGCTGGACGAGAATGACCGCAAGGATCCCAGGACCGCCCGGGAACTGATCGACCTGCTGCTGCCCAAGGCCCAGGCGGCCGGGGACGCTTCTGGTTCCGCCTGGCTGCTCTTCCGGTCCAGCTGGCTCTCCATCAATGCCGATGAATTCGAGGAGGGCGCGCGTATCGCAGAATCCGCGCGATCCATTTTCGAGAACCTGGGCGACCGCGTAGGCATGGCCCGCTGCCTCAATGCCCTCGGCGTCGCCTATGTCGGGCTTGGTGTCTACGATCTGGCCCTCGACTGCTACCGGGAATCGATCAGCGAAGCCACCGAGGCTGGCCGTCTGGACCTGATGGCTGCGCCCAGCTGGAATACCGCCGAGTGCCTGTGCCTTCTCGAGGAGCCGCGCGAGGCTCTCCTGATCATCGAGCAGTGCAGGAGAGACTACCCCATCGCATCCTTCAATATCGCGTCCGGGCACATCCAGACCGGCTCCATATACCGTTCTCTCGGACAGTTCGAAGAGGCGGAACGGGAGCTTCTGGAGGGTATCCGGACGGCAGGCGATGCGCGGCACGACGCACTCGAAGCGAGGCAGGTCCTGGCTGATGTGTACCTCGATTCAGGTCGGCTGGACGAAGCGGAATCGACGACGAATTCCGGACTCGAGGAATGCGAGAGTGCCGGAGAGCGCATGTACGGCACGCGGTTCCGGCTCACCCGGGCACGGCTCGCCATGACGCGGAACCGGCACGCAGAAGCCATCGCGGACATCGAGATCTCGATTGCGTCTGCGAAAGAACTTGGCGCGCGGAAGATCGAAGCCGATGGAGAGAGGGCCTTGTACCAGGCCTGGCAGGCCTGCGGCGGCAGTCAGAAAGCCCTCGCTGCATTCATGCGTCACACGGCGCTGAAGGATGCCATGAAGAGCGAGCAGACCTCGCGCCGGATCCTCGGCCTGCACGACGACCGCGCCCGGCGGGAGGCTCGCCACTTCGAGACTCTCTACAACCAGATCTCCGCCATCAGCGAGATCGGGCAGCGAATCACCGCCAACCTGAACCTCGAAGAAATCCTCGAGAACCTGCACGCCACCATCAACAGCCTCATGGACGCGCCCACGCTCCTGATCGCCCTGGTGAACGAGGTGGAACGGACTCTTGACTACCGGCTCGTGATGGTCCGCGGAGAGCGCCAGGCCTCGTTCCGCTGCGCTGCCGACGAGGAGACCATGGGATGGTGGTGCGTCCGGCACCGCCGCGACATCTTAATCGGGAATTTCGAGGCCGAGTATCGCCAGTACATCAGCGCCCGGAACGAGATCCTGGCTACGGGACGAACGGAACAGTCCATGGTCTTCGTACCGCTCATGATCGGCGAGAAGGTGGTCGGCATGATGAGCGTCCAGAGCCACCTGCCCAACGCCTACGACAAGCGCAAGGTCGAGTCCATCCGCGCCATTGGCGCCTATGTGGCCATCGCCATCGAGAACGCGAGGCTCTTCCGCCAGGTCGTCGATTCCGAGAAATCACTGCGGCATGAACACAACGCCCTGCTGATGGCACAGGCGGAGCTGAAGCAGCTCCACGGCTTCATCCCCATTTGTGCCGCGTGCAAGAAAATCCGCGGCGATGAAGGCTCCTGGCACCAGCTGGAATCCTACATCCGGGACCACTCCGAAGCCGAATTCACCCACGGCATCTGCCCGGACTGCAGGGAAAGACTCTACGGCGATCTGCCCGCGAACAGGATGTGAACGCGGGGATGTTCAGATGTCCTGCTCGCCGACGATCGTGTAGATCTTCCGCACGTAGGTTCTTTTTATCTCTGGAGTGGGCTTCATTCCATTGATCTCGCACTCGCCCAATACGCCGGACAAGGCGGATAGGAAAAGGGAGCCATGCGGCTCCCTTCCACTTCGCGATCTTTCCGAACTACTTGATCAAACCCAGTCCCAGCCGCCTATCCAGCTCGGTGAGCACAACCTTGGCGCTGTGGGGGATGTTGGTGCCGGGGCCGAAGATGGCCGCGGCGCCGGCCTGGCGGAGCTGCTCGTAGTCCTGGGCGGGGATAACGCCGCCGGCGACGACCATGATGTCCTCGCGGCCCAGCTTCTTCAGTTCGCCCACGAGGGTCGGCAGCAGTGTCTTGTGACCCGCTGCGAGGCTGGACATGGCGACGATATGCACGTCGTTCTCCACGGCCATGCGCGCGGCTTCTTCGGGCGTCTGGAAGAGGGGACCCATGTCCACATCGAAGCCCAGGTCGGCGTAGGCCGTGGCGACCACCTTGGCGCCGCGGTCGTGGCCGTCCTGGCCCAGCTTGGCCACCAGGATGCGGGGACGGCGGCCTTCCACCTTGGCGAAGGCGTCGCACAGGGCGCGGACCTCGGCGACTTCGTCGCCCTTGGCGTATTCGGAACCGTAGACACCGGATACCATGCGGATCTCCGCTTTATGGCGGCCCCAGACCTTCTCAAGGGCGTCGCTAATCTCGCCCAGGCTAGCACGGACTTTGGCGGCCTCAACGCTGAGTTCGAGCAGGTTGCCTTCGCCGGTCTCGGCGCACTTGGTTAGGGCATTCAACGCGGACTGCACGGCGGCGTTGTTGCGCTCGGCTTTCAATTTCTCCAGGCGCGCGATCTGCTGACGGCGCACCTCGACATTGTCCACATCGAGGATCTCGATGGGATCCTCCTTGGCCAGCCGGTACTTGTTCACGCCCACGATGGTCTCGCTGCCACTGTCGATCTTGGCCTGGCGCCGTGCGGCAGCCTCTTCGATGCGCAACTTGGGCAGCCCGGATTCCGTGGCCGCGGCCATGCCGCCGAGCTTTTCCACTTCCTGGATGTGGTTCCAGCCCAAGCGTGCGAGCTCGTGGGTGAGGCTTTCGAGGTAGAACGCCCCGCCCCAGGGATCCACGATCTTGCAGATGCCCGTCTCATCCTGGAGGAAGAGCTGGGTGTTGCGGGCGATGCGGGCGCTGAAGTCCGTGGGCAGCGCAATGGCTTCATCGAGAGCATTCGTATGCAGGGACTGGGTGTGGCCCAGGGCCGCGGCCATGGCTTCGATGCAGGTGCGCACCACGTTGTTGAAGGGATCCTGCTCGGCCAGCGACCAGCCCGAGGTCTGGCTGTGGGTGCGCAGCGCCATGGACTTGGGATCCTTGCAGTCGAAGCCCTTGAGGATCTTCGCCCACAGCAGGCGCCCGGCGCGGAGCTTCGCCACTTCCATGAAGTAGTTCATGCCCTCGGCCCAGAAGAAGGAGAGCCGCGGCGCGAACTCGTCCACCTTCATGCCTGCCTTCAGTCCGGCGCGTACGTATTCCATGCCGTCGGCCAGGGTGTAGGCCATCTCCAGGTCCGCCGTGGCTCCCGCTTCCTGCATGTGGTAGCCGGAGATGGAAATGGAATTGAACTTCGGCATGTTCTTCGAGGTGTAGGCGATGATGTCGGCGATCGCCTGCATGGAGGGCTTGGGCGGGTAGATGTAGGTGTTGCG
>DCFP01000194.1:17056-17304 GCA_002319925.1 Holophagaceae bacterium UBA1801
TCCTTGAGGATGTCGTTCTGAATGGTGCCGCTGAGCTGCTTCAGCTCCACGCCCTGCTCCAGGCCCGACACGATGTAGAAGGCCAGGATCGGCAGCACGGCGCCGTTCATGGTCATCGACACGCTCATCTTGTCGAGGGGAATCTGGTCGAAGAGGATCTTCATGTCGAGGATGGAGTCGATCGCCACCCCTGCCTTGCCCACGTCGCCCACGACGCGCGGATGATCGCTGTCGTAGCCGCGGTGCGT
>DCFP01000194.1:17564-42302 GCA_002319925.1 Holophagaceae bacterium UBA1801
CGCGGTGCGTGGCCAGGTCGAAGGCCACGGAGAGGCCCTTCTGCCCAGCCGCCAGGTTGCGCCGGTAGAAGGCATTGGAAGCCTCCGCCGTGGAGAAGCCCGCGTACTGCCGCACCGTCCAGGGACGGATGACATACATGGAGGCGTAGGGTCCGCGCAGGAAGGGCGGGATGCCCGCCAGGTACGGCAGGTGCTCCGTCTTCGCCATGTCCTCGGTGCTGTAAAGAGGCTTGACCTTGATCTGCTCGTTGGTCATCCACTCCAGGGATTTGGTATCGCCCGCCTTGGCCTTCCACGTTGAGAGGCCCTGGCCCTTGGCGGTGGTCATTTCGACTTTGGAGAAATCAGGAACGGCCATCAGCACACCCCCAGGTTCTTGGCCAGGCCGCTCAGCACGGCGTGGACATCGCTTCGGACATGGATGAAGTCGTCGACCCCGGCGGCCTTGAAGGCGTCGGCGTGATCCTTCAGCATCCCGGCCACCAGCACGGTTTTCACACCACCGGCCTTGAGGGCCTTGGCGAGCACAGGCACGGCTTCCACATAGGTGTCATCGAGGCCCACAGCCACCACCACGGACGCGCCACTCTCGAGAGCCGTCTTGGCGGCCTCCTCGGGGGTCTTGAACCAGGCCTGGTCGGCGACTTCGAAACCGCTCACCTGGAAGAAGCCACGAGTGAAGTCCAGGCGCGGCATGTAGGCGCCCACGGGACCGAGGTTGGCGAGAAAGACCTGGGGCCGCTTCTTCGCGGCCAGCACGGCCTTGCGCAGGGTCTCGAAGGGCTCCACCAGGCGGTGCATCTTCAGGGCTTCGACCTTGATGCTCTCACCACGGGTCATCATCTCGCTCAGCGTGGCGTTGGGGGCAGCTTCCACCAGGGCGGCGAAGCCGGTGCCCTTCACCGCACCCTTCCGAGCCGCGGCTGCTTTGGGGCCGAGGACCTTCTTCAGAGTTGCGTGATCCACGGACTTGACTTCGGGCATGGCCTCGAGGGCGTTCGGATACTGGTTGGTACCCACCACCACGTCCGTGCGCTGCACCAGCGCCTTGCGGCGAGCGGCGGCCACCTCGGCGATCTTCGCCTGCGGGAAGCCCGCTTCCAGCGCGGCTTTCAGGCCACCCATGGCTTCCACTTCCTGGAAGAGCTTCCAGGCGGCGACGCAGAGCTGGTGCGTGAGGGTTTCCACGGCCCAGCTGCCACCGGCGAGATCCACCACCTGATCCAGGCGGGCTTCCTCACGGAGCATGATCTGAGTATTGCGGGCGATGCGGCGGCCCAGGTCGCTGGGCACGCTGCTCAACGTGGCGTCCCAGGGAGCGACATGAATGCTGTCGGCACCGCCCACCACGGCCGCGAAGGCCTCGGTGGTTCCACGCAGGATGTTCACGTGGGGATCGAACTGGGTCTTGTTGAAGAGGCCACTGCGGGCGTGGAGGTGGATCTTGGCCGCCTCGTCGCTGCCACCGCAGGCGCGGACCACCTGGGCCCACAGTACGCGCATGGCGCGGAGCTTGGCGATCTCCATGAAGAAGTTGCCGCCCACGCTGAGGCGGATGAGCATGCGGCTCGCGGCGTCGTTGATGCTCACGCCCCGGGCTTCCAGGGCTCGCAGGGTGGCCACGGCGCTGGCCATGGTGAAGGCCAGATCCTGCACGGCGTTGGCGCCGGACTCGTGGTAGGGACGACCGCAGGCAACGAGGGTCAGGGATTTCGGCGCATTGGCCACGGCCCACTTGGTGAGGTCGGCCAACTGATCGTAGGCCTGATCCACCGTCATGGGCAGCTTGCCCTTGGAGGCCAGGGCGCCCAGGGGATCGAAGCCAAACCCAATCTGAACCTTGGCCAGATCGGCCTTCTTGGCCTTCAAAGCAGCCACCAGCAAAGCTGCGGCGGGAACCGCACCGGCGGAAGCCGCGAGCTGAACGGGTACGTTCGCGTCCACTCCCTCCAAGGCCTGGACCATATCGGCATAGGTGCTGATGGAGACGCCACCCTTGCCAACATGCTCGGTCTGATCCGCATCCAGACCATTACGGCCTGCTTCGTCCAGCACGAGGTTGATGGCGTTCTGGCCGCGCTCCAGATCGGCGCGCAGGGCCTCGTTGAAGGCCTTGGCGTCGGGGAAGGGCAGCTCCTGGGCCACGAGCCAGCCGGCGATGCGCTTGCCCAGGGGCTCGGTACCCCGCAGGTAGGGCCATTCGCCCGGCAGCGAATCCTGGAAGGGCAGACCCCTCACATCCTCCGCCGTGTAGATGGGCTGGAGGGTGATGCCCTCGTAGGTGGCGGCCAGCATCTTCTTCTCGAAGGGCGCGCCCTTCAGGAGCCGGATCACCTCTTCCCGCCACTGCTCCATGGTCGGGGCCGGGAACTCGGAGAGCAGGCGCTCCTCCGTCCCGGGGGTTGCGGTCGTCGCATTGGTCATGCACATCCTCCCAGCATCTATGAAAGAGTTACGATTAGCACGTCGCCCTTTGTTCACAAGGGTATCAGGTGGGCCGCCTTCATCGCAGCCTCAAAATGAAAAAAATCCTTCCAAGCCATTGATGAACTCAAACCTCAAATTCCCCGTGGCTTCAGGAAAAATGCCGAGGGACATGAAGGCCTCAGCGAGTGTTCCAAACCGAAAAAATCGAACTGGGTCTGATCGCTCGTGATCGAGAGGCCATTTTCATCGCTCGCTGGGGCCACCAAAGCAGTTTTTTTCATGCGAACTCCTAATCATCCATGGCCTCTTCAGGTCGACGATACATTCACACGGAAAGCGCTGGCATGGACCCATGGGCACAGCTGAGCGGCCTTGCGCGATCATGGGAGTGGAGGAGTCTCCCATGCCCGACCGCGTCATCGATCTCCGCAGCGACACCGTAACCCGGCCCACACCGGGGATGCTGGCCGCCATGATGGCGGCGAAGGTGGGCGACGATGTGTGGGGCGACGATCCCACGGTGCTGGCGCTGCAGGCCGCAGTGGCAGAGCGCGCTGGCAAGGAGGCGGGGCTCTTCTTCCCCTCGGGCACTCAAAGCAACCTGGCGGCGCTCATGGCCCACTGCGAGCGGGGCGACGAATACATCGTTGGCCAGCAGGCCCACACCTACCGCTACGAGGGCGGCGGCGCGGCCATCCTGGGCTCCATCGTGCCCCAGCCCATCGAGAATGCCGCCGATGGTTCGCTGCCGCTGGAGCAGGTGGCGGCGGCCATCAAGCCCTTCGGAACTGGCCTTGGCGTCCACTTCGCGCACACACGGCTGCTGGCGCTGGAGAACACCTACCATGGCCAGGTGGTGCCAGCTTCGTACATCCGGGAGGCCACGACCTTCGCCCACGGCAAGGGCCTCACCACGCACCTCGACGGGGCGCGGGTCTGCAACGCCGCCGTGGCCCAGGGCATCACCCTGGCGGAAGCCTGCGCGAGCTTCGACACCGTCTCCATTTGCTTCTCCAAGGGTCTGGGCGCTCCCGTGGGTTCGGTGCTGGTGGGCTCGAAATCGCTCATCGAGCGCGCTCACCGCTGGCGCAAAGTATTGGGCGGCGGCATGCGCCAGTCGGGCTTCCTGGCCGCCGCCTGCCTCTACGCCCTGGAGCACCATGTGGAGCGGCTCGCCGAGGATCACCGCAATGCGGAATATCTCGCCAAACGGTTGACGGAGATCCCCGAGGTCACGATGCAGAGCCAGGCTACCAATATGGTCTTCGCCCGCTTCCCCGAGGCCGACGCCCATCCCCTGGAGACCTACCTGGCACAGCGCGGCATCCTCTCCGAGGTGCTTTACGAATCCCGCTTCGTCACGCACCTGGATATCGGCAAGCCAGACATTGACGTCTTCATCGATGCTGTGAGGAGCTATTTCGCAGAGAAGGGGAAACGCCCCTGATTTGCCCACAAGAAATCCCATATGCTCGCAGCAAAGCCGCGACTGACGCGCCTTTGGCCGCAGGGATCGCATAAGCCTTCACTCCAGGAGATAATGACGGAAGACCATTTGGTCATTCTCCTGACCTAAGTTTTTCTCCTCGAGTCGTGCATGCTCCTTCGCCCCGATGAACCCATTCTGGCTCCTTCCCTGCTCGCAGCTGATTTCACACGCCTTGCCGACGCGCTGACGCTGCTGAAGAAGGCAGGAAACTGCGTCGTCCACGTGGATGTGATGGACGGCCGCTTCGTCCCCAACATCACCATCGGCCTGCCCGTGGTGGCGTCCCTGCGAAAGGAGACGCAACTGCCCCTGGATTGCCACCTGATGATTGTGGAGCCGCTGCGCTACGCGACGGAGTTCGTGGCACAGGGAGCCGACTGGGTTTCCGTGCACCAGGAAGCGGACCCGCACCTGCACCGTACCCTCGCTGCCATCCGCGCGGCTGGCGCGAGGGCGGGTGTCGTGCTCAATCCCGGCACGCCCGTGGAAACGCTCACGGATCTGGTCGGCGAGTTCGACTTCGCCCTGCTCATGAGCGTGAACCCAGGCTTCGGCGGGCAGGGATTCATCTCGCGGGTCTTCGACAAAATCCAGCGTCTGGATGCCTTGCGCACCGAGCGCAACGCTCCGTTCATGATCGAGGTGGATGGCGGCGTCACAGCCGAAAATGCCGAGGAATTGGTGAGGGCTGGCGCGGATGTGCTGGTCGCAGGGAACGCGGTTTTCAAGGCGCCCAATCCCCTGCGCGCCATCCAGAACCTTCAGGCGGCCATGCGACGAGGACGCTAGTTCTCAGGGCGTCCCCGTTCCTCCGCCAGCCCCTGATTGGACCGCTTGAGGAACTCATTGTACGGATCCGGGGCGTGCGGCTTGCGTGCCTCCATGAACCGTAGGACCCAGCGAGCGATGAAAAGGGTGCAGGCTCCGACGAACAGTGCCTGGAGGAAAATGAAAAGCCACTCCAGGGGCGTGGGCGTCGTTTCGATGGCATCGATATCCACGAACTTCAGCAGACCATCCGCCAGCGCTCCCGGACGCTCGACGTGTTCCATCGATGTGGGCAAGGCGAGCGTCAGCGCTGGGTTCTGGTTCTTCGTGAAAGTCGTGTGATCGTCACCGGCTGTCTGGAAATTCGTCCGGAGCGGGATATGGGACTTGTCCAACAAGCGTGACAAATCCTGCGCCAGCTGCTCACCCGGCATCACGAAGAAGGGCTGGTCGGAACCCAACCGGAGCTCGGTGATGCCTCCGTTCCCCGCCACGAGATTCACGACATGCCGGCCCATTGCGAAGCGGCTGGTGGCCTTGTCCGCCTCCAGGATGTAGGTGGTCAGGGCGCCGTTCATCGCTTCGTAATTCTCGCTGAATGTGGCTTTGCTCTGCTTTCGGAATGGCTCTTCCGAAGCTAGATAGGCCATGGATCCCAAACGGCCCGCATGAGTCCCGTTAAAGGCGGCGAAAACAATAGTGTGTTTCGGATGCAGATGTGCGTTGGTCATGACCTCGGCCAGTGCCAGGAACCATGACAAGGTGGAATCCTGAGTAGGCGGCTTGCCCGTTTGGACGACCGGCGTGTCCAAGGCCGTGGAAATGACCAGTTCGCTGTCCTTTCCCACCTCGCTCCCGGGAATGCACCCGATGACGGCTCTCGGGTAGAGGTAGTCGAATTTGGCATCCCATGCCAAGCGGAGCTTTGCCCCAAGCTTGCCCCGCGCAAGGATCTCGTCCATGACCGCAGGCGTAACGATGTATCTCAGAAAGGTGTTTCCCTTGAGGAGCTGGCTGCCCTTCTCATCCGAGTAGTCGGTCTTTGGTGCGGCGGATGGATCCCCCTCGATCAGTAACGCTTTCGTGCCCCACTGCGCAAAAAGCCATTCGTCAAATGGCCGGTAGTCGGAGTTGCGGACACAGAAAATGGAATCGTTTGTGCCGGTCAGATCATAGGCTGCCTTGATCCCTTGATAGGCCCCCAGCACGTTCCCGCCCCAGCCATGGCCCGCTGCTGTTTCCAGGAAATCCCGTCCTCGTTCGTAGTTCCGGATGACCGATCCATTCGCGGAGAGGAGCTGCAGCATTGGAGCCGATTTCAGTTTCGGAACCAGGGCGCGGGCATCCAGAAAATACCCTTCCTTGCCCGCTCCGGACTTCGGCCGGTAGTGCTTGAGCCCGAATTCCTGGAACTTGGACGCGACGAACTCCGCCACAGCGTCATTGCTTTTGGACGCTAGCGGCCGAGATACCCAGTTGTTCTCTGACAAAACGGTTTCGTAGCGCTGTACTTCCGATGCGAATTCCGATGTCTCCTGTCTGCCAAGTCCCGCGGAGCATTTGAAAAGCCCTGAAAGACAGAGCAGAGGCAGTCCGCCCGCAAGAACCGCATAAAAGATGGGACTCCGTACGAAGGCCGTTCTGCTTTCACGGCTCAGGCGAGGATCCGTGTCATCAGGCAGAGCGATCTCGAACCGCGCGGCGCCCGCCGCCTCGGCAATCTCCCGGAACCGCCTGCGCCGCGCCGAGATCTTCGGAGGAAGATCTCGGCGATCAAGGCTCCAAGCAAGGCCGTCGCGGCAATCACGCAGAGCAAAGTGAGCAGCCACTCCAAGGGCCTCCTGAAGGCCGATTCAGCGAGATACCCCAGGGCCAAGCGACCAACCTCGGCAAGCCTATTCTTGTCGATGGTCGTGATGGTGTCGTGGACCGTGTGGTAGTCGCCTTCCGCGAAATGGATGAAGGTGATGGCGGGAATGAGACGGCAGGCGAAGGGAATGTGATCGGCACCATCTTTCGATTTGCGATCAATCTGGATGGAGAGACCCATTCGTTCTGCGACATCCTTAATTTTTTCTTCGGAATCAGCCACGATGGGATTCTGAAAGTCTTCGCGCGGCGACAGGATGGCGGAATCCAGCTTGAGCGGCACCGGGTCCTTCGATCCCACCATGTCGAAGTTGAGCACCTCCACCTTCTGAGGAACCAGCGGTGGCGCCACCACGAGGTGCCAGGAACCGCCGAGGTATTCCTCCTCCGCGTTGAAGGCCACGAACACGAATGCTTTGGCCAGCCTGGAACGGTTCGCCGAAATCGCCCGAGCCAGCGAGAGCATGACTCCGGTGCCGGATGCGTTGTCCAAAGCCCCCGGGAAGTAGCCACCGCCCACCTTGAGACCAAGGTGATCCAGATGGCAAGAAATGACCTCGACATCATCCACACGGCCATCCGCAGCCGGCAGGAACCCCGCGACATTGGCCGTCGGGACCCACTTCATGGTGAAGTCGCTCTTCATCCGGATGGTGCATCCGGATGCGATGAAACGCTCCAATTCCCCCATCACGAATCCTGTGACGGCGAATTTCACGAGCCCTGCCCGCGTATCCAGCACCTGGTAATCCGTGCTGACGCTCCGGACCACAACGCTCTTCTCCTCTGCCTTGAGAAGAAGCCCCTTGGCGCCGAGCTTGATTAGCGCTGACTCGTCCAGCTTGTCGTGATCGAGGTTGTCGTACAGGACGATGGATTCCATCGCATTGGGAAGCGGATACGGCGAATGGCAGATCACTCCCTTCCCGACTACTTCTCCAGGTCTGGAATAGCCCCGGAACGTCTCCCGGAAATCCGCATACTGGACGTAATGCTTGACGACGCGCCCTTCCTTGAGCACTTCGAGGGTAGGCACGGAGAGGAGTTCCGGTACATAGGCCTGAAAGGACTGGAAGTAGTCGCCGGTATTCGCGAAAGGTCGCAGCCCCATCTCCCGGAACTTGGCGGCAACAAAAGCCATGGCTTTCTGATTCCCGGGAGCGCCAGTCATGCGGCCTTCGAACTCTGGCCCAGTCAATGTCTGGATGGCCGAATAGGCCTCATCCGCATCGAATCTGGGTGGAGAGGGCTTTGGCCTGGCGGACAGCAGGATCAAGAGGGCCGACAACGCGATACCGGCCAAGGCCAAAGCCAGATTGCGGCTGAAGCGCAGTTTTGATTTTTCCATTCGGGCATGGGTCATCGCGATTCGCGCCGGCAGGCCGGAACCGGATCGTTCCGTGCCGCTTGAGACTGTGGGTGGAATCCACAGTCTATGCCCGGGCGCACGAACCCTGAAGATTCATGCCCAGCGGAATAGATCCAAGGTCACACGGTGGAAATCGATGGCTGAGAGGTGCTGGATTCCAACCTGAGACCAATGGCAGGGTTTGCACTCCAGCTGATTCGCGTTTCGCCATCGGATACCACCGAAAGGGCATCCGATGCCGTTCGCGAGTCCTAGGCGGAAATGGACGACGTCTTGGCGGTCAACTCCCGCCCCGAAACAAACGAGTGCGGCAGGCGGTCGAGGTAGTTGCCGAAGGGGCTCGTGGGACCGCAATAGCGCCAGTTCGCGCATTCGTTGCCCTTGCAGCTTGCTTGCTTGCAGCGGCTCCGCATTTCTACCGGCACTGTCAACAGGGGCGATTTCTCCGACAATCCGTAGAGCCTTCTCGCATTCTCCATGGTGTCTCCTGGGTGGGTTGCCTGCCTGGGAAGTCCTTCCAAGTGTTGATGCGAGGAAGGCTCAAGATCGAATTGATTTTGCATTGTTTTGCGCAATTTTGCGCAACTTTTGCCTTCTTCAATGCAAATATTGCGCTCGTCGATTCAGGCTGTCAACAGAAATCATGGCCACGCTTATTTCCAATCCTGCATTGTGATTTTCGTGGCTTGCAATGAATCGCAACTCAATGCAAATTCTGTGTATGCGATTGGACGATGCCATTCTCCTTCACCTGTCCCAGCAGACGATCACGGATCAAGCGTCTCTGCTGGCGATGCTGAGAACGGATGGTTTCGATTTGACGGTCTCGACGCTTTCACGCCGATTGGCCCGCCTGCAGGTCCGCAAGGATCGTGGCGTTTACCGGCAGATGGCTCCTGAGCGGATGCCCGTGGCACCCACGTCCATTCGCAAAGTGCCGCCCTGCCTGCTGATCCTGAAGACGAGTCCCGGCACGGCCCAGGCCCTCGCCGTGGCTTTGGACAACATGGCACCGCCTTCTCTCGCGGGTTCCATCGCTGGCTACGACTCCATCTTCATCGCCGCCACGGATCCGACACGATTGGATTCCCTGGAAGAAGAGGTCCGCCGCTGCCTGGCAAATGGCTTCTGATACAGCCTGCCCAAACCTGGAAAAGTAAAAGAATTCAAACAGGATTGGCAGGATGAACAGGATGATAAGCAAGCGAGATATGCATTCATCCTGTCCATCCTGCTCATCCTGTTTCGACTTCTTCTTCATTACCGCTGGATGAGTTTCAGCTTCTTGTCACGATCCATGCGCTTGATTTCGCGTTCGCGGCGGAGGGCTGCGGACTGGTTCGAACAGGGCTCCACGTAGACCAGATCCAGGGGTCCGCGACCTTTGGTGTACTTGGCGCCCTTGCCGCTGCGGTGCGCCTCCAGGCGCAGGGCGACGTCCTTGGCGATTCCGCAATAGAGCGTGCCATCCCCGCATCGCAGGAGATAGACGCACCACGCCGTGGTCATGCGGCTCTCACGGCTTGTCCTGGATGCCCATCACTGCGCGGAAACGGGCCAGCCCTTCGACCTTCCCACGACCCTTCGGCAGATGGAGCACAGCGATCACCTGCCCGTTGCTGCCCGCCACCCAGGCGGACGTGATGGAGGGATCCGAGGGCACACATGCGGTCCCCGTCTTCATCCACCACGATGTGGTCGGTTTGAAGGTACCGAAGAATCCCAGAAGAAGCCTTTGGCACATGCTCAGGAGCTGCTCCTGGCCCGGATCCGCCAGCCAGCGGGCCATGGCTTCCGGACTGGTGCGCAGAAGATCGCCATCGCCCACCCAGGCAAGGGTGAAGCTGGGGACTTTCTCGCCGGGTGCCAAACGGTTCCCGAGGAAGGGATTGAACACGTCCTCCAGCCGGACTCGTGCGGCGTCCTCGCCAATATCCTTCTTCCACCGCTCGGCGGCGGCGCGGGCCCAGGAAAGGTAGGCGAGATTGCAACTATCCTGAGTCGCCTTGGCCAGGTTCACCTTGCCGTGCCCCTGGGCCAGCCAGCATTTGTCGGTGCCGTCGTGTCCCGAGCATCGGTAGGACACGTCCATGGCGAGCCAATCCTCTCCCTCCAGCCGAAGCCAAGCCAGCTTGGCCAGGCTGCCCATGGGGGTTTCCTTCTTGGCTTCCCCGAATAGGCGCACCTCGCCATCCGGCGTCGCGACGGCAAGGCCTTCGCCAGGGAGCAACTGGGGCACGAATTCCGCCGCGGGCGCTGCAGGAGCCTGGGGAAAGACGGCCGTGGAAAAGGCCATGCCCAATCCCAGCACTGTAGCCTTGCAACGCATCGCGACTCCTCGTCGATATCGAGAGCTGGACTTCAATTCTCGATATCGATGGTGCCCAGGGTTACGGGCCCCGCGCCAGGGAGTACCAGATGCTCGAAGCGCCAGCGGCGCTCCGTGTCGGTCCCCGCGTCCAGGATCGCCTCCACGACCACGCGGAAGGGCTTGCCGCCGCGGTATCCACCGGTCCAGCGGAGCGTGTACGTTCCCTGGGGCGGATTGGGATGCGTATACTCGTTGGACCAGGTGAGGGTGCCGCCGGAAGTCGTGCGCTTCCCGCGGGCGGCGAGATCGCCATTGGGTTCGAGGATCTCCAGATTGCCGCTCCAATCGTCATCGGAAGCCCGGAGCTGACTGATCATGAGCTTCGTGCGTTCGGCGGAAGCCCACCATGTGCGCACGATGCGCTTGCCTGAGTCGGGCTCCAGGATTTCCAGCCGGTTCTCGCCGTTCAGGGAAACCACGGAGTAGTAGGTGTTGTAGCCCACCCGCACGGAAAGCTGGGTCGTGGAACCATTCAGCCATACGACCAGATGCCGGTCCCGCCATGCGACACGCTTGGCTTCCTCTTCCTCGCGCAACCGCTCCTGGCGCAAGTCTTCCGGCGTTTTTTCCGGAGTGTCCTCGGCCTCGTCGTTCCAGTAATCGTTGAAGCGGAGTTCATCCTCCTTGGGCGGGTCCGGATCCTTGGGATCCACGAGCTTGATGTGGATCTCCTGATTGCCCTCCGTCATCCACCCGCCCAGTTCGGGGGTGAGGTCGATGCGCCACTGGGTTAGATCCGGTTTGTAGATGGGCGACAGAGGCTTCAGGGTGGGCTTCGCGGGAGCCCAGCTCGCGAATCCCAGACAGACCATGAGAGGAAGCAGCATTTTCATTTCTGGCCTCCTTCCTTGACGTTCAGCTCCAGTCCGTCGCAGGTGGTCCATTGGTTCTCGTTGGACATGAGGCTCAGCTTGGCCGGACGGATCCGGTACTTGCCCGCCATCCCCGCGCGCAGCAGGATGCGCACCCGCGGAGAATCCCATGGATAGAGCCTCTGGAAGAAGAACACGACCTTGTCGGGGTAGATTTCGACGCGCGGCTTCTGGATCCACTCATCGGTGTTGTCGTTCTCGGAGAAGGCCTTGCCTTCGAGAACGAAGCCTTCCAGATTCACGGTGGGATTGAGCCCTGCGGGAATCGGCACTTCGAGGATCGCGTAATCCGCCGAGCGGTCCGCCTCCGCCTTCAGTTCCATCCAGGCCTCGTCGCCCACGTTCATGTTCCCGGTCCAGGTATCCCGAACCCAGCCCTGGGCGGCATTCTTGGTCTGCTGGGGAGTCTTGAGCTTCCAGACGCTGCGGTTCAGATTCATGCGGAGAGCGGAGGATTTTTCGCCCTTGAGCACCGCGCTCGCACTCCCGGGCACTTGATAGGAGTACGTCCACACGAGGACACCCTGGCCGGAGGCCGTGACCTTCAACGCCTTGGGCTCGCTCATGGGGAAGTAGCCCGGCCGCGGTTCGCGGCTGCCCCAATGGTAGAAGTCCTTCGTCGTCTTCTTGGTGAAATCCCAGGTGGGACCGCCCTCGATGGACGCTTGCATGGAAGCGGAGTTCCAGTTGAGCTTCCGCACCTTGGCCAGGTACGGAAGCAGTTCCACCGCCTGGGCCGTGGACCACGTGGAATACCAGCCGTAGCCTTGGAACTGCGATGAAATGTAGGCCTCGCCCTGGGAGATCATGGGCGACTTGGGATCGCCGAGCGACAGGGCCTTGAGGGCCATGACGGTGGGCAGTACATCGCCGGAGCAGTAACTCTCGAAGTCCTGCATATTGCCGTTCCAGTGGGCGAGCCCGCCCTTGAGAACACTATTTTGCTCCAGCTTGGCGATCAGGGCCTTTGTCTTGGGATGCTTGGTCTGCGCCGCCGCGAGGGCGACCATGGCGAGGACGTGATCCCCCGGCCATTTGCCTTGGAGGACCTTGTCCGCGGTGCTGTCCACAATGCCCGCGATGGGTTCCCCCGTCTGGGCCAGCGCCTGCAGCAGGAAGGCGGCATCGGCATAGGGATCGGGCGCCTGTCCTTTCTCCAGATCGGCCCCAGGCTTGCGTTCGTCCGCCTGGCGAGCGGCCTGCTGAAAGAGGTTCACAGCGGCTTGGCGTCCGCGCCGGTAGACGTTTTCGTCCACTTCATAGCCCATGCGCTTCATCATGGCGAAGCTCTGGATGGCATAACCCGTGGTGTGCGGGTTTGCGTCCTCCCCGAAATCGTGGGGCGAGTACCAGCCCCAGCCACCATTCGGTTGCTGGTAGCCGTAGACGCGGAACACGCCGTCCCGGATGTTCTTGTCCAGTTTCACGAGATTCTTCCAGTCGATGGGCGGCATGAGGCCCTGCTTCACGAGATCGGCCACGAGAATGTTGGGCACGAAGCTGGACAGGGTCTGCTCCACGCAACCATACGGATACTCGATGAGGTACGGCAGGGAGGGCGCGGCCAGCGTCTCCAGGCTGCTGACGGGAGTTAGCACGAGGGCCGCGGAGCCCTTGGCTTGCGGCGGAATAGGGATGTCCACCGTCTTTGCCGGACCCTGGGGGTAGATGTAGCCGCTCACCGAAACTGGCACGAGCTGATCCAGCACAGTGACACTGCGCCGTTCGGCATCCTTCAATCCCCCGCCTTCCACGTAGGCCGTGACCGTGAGGGATCCAGCCTGGGCGGCCAACAGCGGGAGAGACAGCTTGTACTCGCCCTGGTCCACGATGGAGAAGGAAGCTTCGGGATTGCCCGTGAAGGATCCGTTGGTGACCTCCATGCGCACACGGCCACTGATGGGCTTCCCGGAGAGATCGCGCACCTGCGCGATGGCGCGGGCTTCCTCGCCTACGGACAGGGTGCGCGGCAACGTGAGGCTCACCTGCAGGGGCTTGGAGGAGGGCTTGGAGTTGCGTCCCACGCCCACCTTCGTATCGCTGGTGACTGCGGTAGCCGTGGCCCGCCAGGCAGTGAGATTGTCCGGGAGCACCAGTTCCGTGGTGGCCTTGCCGTCACTGCCGACGGCGATGTAGGGCACCCAGGCGGCGGTGTCCTTGAAGTTCTGGCGGATCTTGTCCGCGTCATCGGTCTTGAACTCGCCGCGCTTAGTCTGCTTCAGGCTCCACACCGGACGCTGGCGGTGGAGCACATCGTAGAAGCTCCAGTCGGTGCTGCCGCTGCGGATGACCGCATGGCGCAGCGTCGGATGGAAGAAGCGCACGGGGTCGGGATTCAGTTCCGCGGAAAGCGCATAGATGGCTTCGTCCACCACGCCCACGCTGAGATCCGCGGCCACGGGATGGCCCTCGTAGTCCTTCACGTCCACGGCCACCTTCATGGTCTGGCCCGGCTGGTAGCGGTCCTTGTCGAGGGAAACGCCCACCTGGAGACGTCGATCCAGTTTCGGCACGCGGATGGGCACCTCCGCCAGTTGGCGGCTTCCCTCGGCGACGATCTCGAACACGGCCCAAATATTGGGCTGCATTTCGGTGGTGATCGGAATCTCCACAACGGTCGTCGTGCCTTGCACCATGCGCGACTGCTGAGCCCCGAGGTGTTCGTTCTCAAGGGCCCAATGGAGGGTCAGCTTGGGGCGCGGCAGTTGGACGAGAATGCGGGCCGTCTCACCGGGCTTATACTCGCGCTTGTCCGCACTGGCCCGCAGGTCGCGCACACTGGGCAGCGGCGTGCCCTCGCCGGCCACGGTGATGAGGCGCTGGGCCGTGACCACACGGCCCTTGTTGTCCTTGGCTTCCGCTACAACCAGGAAGAGACCGCCCTCGTGAATGGTGAGCTGGGCCTTGGGACCTGGCGCGGTGGCCACGACCTCGCCTGGCTTGAAGGCCGAAGGTTCCATCCACCAGTAGTCCTTCTTCTTCTCCGTGATGATGCGTGTCGCCTTCAAGGTGATGGGCACACCCTTGAGTTCATTGCCGTCCAGATCCACGGCGCGGGCCGTGGCCTGGAAGGGTTTGCCGGGAGCGGCAACGCTGCGGTCCGTGCCGATCAGGAGGGCCATGCTGCCCTTGGCGGCACGCACCTGCGAGGAACCTGAATTCTGCTGTCCGCTGCTATCGGTCACCTTGACGACCATGCGCCAGAGCCCTTCCTCCGTGATCTTGTAGTCTTCGGTGGAGGTCTCGCCATTCTCGTCGAGGTCCATCTGGCCGCTTTCCACCAGCTCGGGAGCCGGACCTTCGTCGTCGTCGCCCCAGTAGTAGTCCAGGTAATTCCGCTTGGGCACGATCTTGTAGAGGAACCAGTCCGCCTTCGCGTTGCGCACCGCGGCGCCGTAGAAGTAGCTCGCCTTCACATCGAAGGAGATGGAATCGCCCAGCCCCACCTTGGTCTTCTCGGTGGTCACCGCCACCGAGAATGCTGGCTTCACGAAGTGCTCCACCTTGAATTCGGCCTGGGCGGGCCCTTGCGGACCCTGGAAGATCACGCGAAACAGCCCCAGGCGGCCCTCTCCGGGCAGCTGGACCGTGGTTCCGAAGGTGCCCGTGTCCGCATTCAGGAGCTTGGCCTTGCCCTCGGTGACCTTGGTGTCTTCGGGATCTAGGACCGTGAAGGGAAGCTCGGAGAGACCCTTCACCACCTTGTTCTCGCCGTTCTCCACGGAGCGCAGGATTGCCTTGACGTTCACTTCCTGACCGGGACGGTAGAGGGGACGTTCCGTGAAGGCATAGAGCCGCTGCTTCACCGCCGCACTGCCCTGCCCTTCGATGGCAAGCAGCGCAAAGTTGTTGTCGGACTTCGCCAAGACGATGCGGCGGACCCCAGGACTGGCGGGGATTTCCACCAGATTGTTCGAGCCGAACTCGATGGCCTTCTCCTTCCCGCCCTCGAAGACACGGCCGGTGACACCCGCACGGATGGAACCATCCACGGCATTCAGGGCCTGCACGCGCAAGTTCGCGCCGTCCTGCTCGGCGAGGAGCGCCATGTCCGTCACGAGCCAAGGCACGTAGGCCGCCTCTTCGCCCTTCAGGATCTCGAGGAGGTACACGCCCGCCTTCTGTGCGGGCAGTTCGACCCGGCTCAGGTGCCCTGCTTCACTGGAATCATCGTCGTAGGAATCCTCGTCATCGTTGGCATCGGGCTTCTTCTCGCCCGTGATCTCCTCCGTCACCTTCGGCACCAGTTCGGTCACGAGCGTGAGGCCTGGCTGGCCTTCGAGAGGAATGGCGTCTCCGTCCCGTGGATCCTTGGCATGCAACCAGGGGTGATCCAAACGATCCGTCTGCTTCGCCACATCCCGGAGTGTCTGCGTTGCCGTGCGATGCACCGTCACGAAAGCGCGGCGACCGCCCCAAAGGAAGGCTTCCCGCAGCGTGTCCAGGGGATCCCGGCCCGTGCGCCCGCCTTCAAGGACGTCCTCTTCCCCGCCCTTCGTGAGCAGTTTTTTCAGGAAGCCATCGGCGTCGTCCAGGTGGTAGACACGCACGCAGACGTTCGTGGGAATCGGGCCCGCCGCCTCGAGATAGGCGGTCTTGCCCGGGAGCGTGGGCCGCGGCACCGCGAAGGTGCCCACCCATCCCCCCTCGCGCCAGGGCGCTTCGGGGACCTTCGGCGCAGAGGTGCTGGTGATGGGCAGCAACAGCGCCAAGGGCAGGACCAACGACAGGATGAAGCGGAAGCGGTTCATGGCTGACTCGAAAGGGAAGGATCGGAAAGAGAGGCGAGTTCGTATCCGTTGCAGAGGACTTTCCAGCGGTAGAGGCCCAGGAATGCTGGGTTTTCGGGCAGGGGCCTGAATTCGGCGTCGGGATGGTGCATCAGTTCGTCCAGACGGACCCGGCGGATTTCGCCATCCTTGCGCGTGAGTCCCGAACCCTCGGGACCCGTGTGGTAGAGCAGCACGGGCTGCCCGTCCATATCGGGGCGCACGAAGGCCATGGCGTGATCCGGCTCGGGATGCGTACCGCCGCGAGCGAAGAAGATCAGATCACCGGGTTGCGCTTCGGAGAGATCCTTGCCCAAGGGCACGCAGGCATAGGTGCGCAGGAAGGCGCCCTTGGCGAAGGGTTTCCAGCCTTCTGGCGTGGGAAACGCGCTGCGCCACGGTCCCGCCAATACTGAACTGGGGTCCCCCGCCACTGGCGAAGCCGGGAATCCCGTGCGTTCACGCCAGGCCTGGGTATGCGGCCCCCAGGCCTCATGGAAGGCGAAGCGCAGCAGGCCCGCGCAATCGCGCTGGGCCGGCTCCCAGGCCGGGCTGATGTCTTCCAATTGTTGTTCGAGCAAGGCTACGAACCAGGTGCGAAATTCATCTCGGTCGCCCTGCCCCAGCAAGGTGGCCTGTTTTCCTTCCTGGATAGGCGTCACGTCGAAGGACTGACGGTAGCCTGGCCAAGCGCTGATTACGACGTGTGTGGTTGCGGTTGGAGAAAGGAAATAGCCTTCCTTCGCGCCGCCCCAAACCTCGGCCCCTGCCACCTGGACCGACCATGCGTTCCGCTTCAAGCCCAGCAGGCTCCGGCTCTCCAGGACAATGTGCTGAACGGGGTTTCCCTCGGAATGTTCGATCCAGCCGCGGTGATGCACGGGCACCAGCGCAGCCGCAACGGCCAGGAGGACGGCGCCTCCCGCAGGCCAGTAGATCGACGATTTCATTGAGGCCGGGCCTCCATGCCGGAGGGCGTCCATTCCAGTTCGAGGGTCCGTGTGCCCAGGCCCTTCACGGCGCTCAGGAAAGGACCGAAGGTGGAATCCACTTCCGCGGCAGCTTCGTCGTCCGTGGGGGTGGGTTCGCCGAACCACCAGTAGCGGCCTCCGTTATTGATACGGAGATAGGCCAGCAGCAGGGATTCCAGGTCCCGGGAAGCGGAAGCACCATCGATCTGTGCGATGCCGAAGGCCTTGCTCTGGAGATCTGCCATGGTGGTCGTCTGGCCGAGCAGCCCGCTCACCACTGATTGCACGGCCGCGTCATCACTGCCGAGGACCAACACATCGTTCACGATGGCATAGCAGGGCGTGAAAGCCTGGCCGGTGCGCACGCGATGCATCTGCACACCCTTGGCGTACTCGCGGTTCTCGATCTGCCCGTTGAACATGCGTGGCCATAGTTTCTTGACGGCGGCTTCGAGGGCGGGGCTCTTGCCCGCCTGGATCGGCAGGGCCAGCGCCGCACTGGGGCTCATGCCCGGTTCTCCAAAGCCTGCGAAGAAGTCGACCTTGCCGTCCTGCTGCATCTTGGACGCCTCCTCGGGCACATCCTTCTGCAGCTTTCTGAACTTCGCGAGAGTAGCCTTCTCCGCGGCCGTGAGTGTTGGCGGCGCCACCCAGCCCTTCCAGAACAACGCCGCGCCGCGAAGATCCAGCAACCCGATCATGGCTGTCGTCTCGTCACGCATGGCCTTGCGCGCCTCCCGCCGGGACTTGGCCGACTTAAGTTCGGCTTGATACTGCTTCTGCTGATCGGGCGTGAGATTCTGGCCGCCCTCGGCGATGGCCGGCATCTTCGGATCCTCGATGGGCATCTCCTCATCCTTGCGGACGAAGGCGTTGATGAGCATTTCCGTGGGACCCGCGCCCAAAGCAACGGACAGCGTCCCCGTACGGGGAGCGGCCTTGGCGATATAGGGATTGTTCCAGGTATTCTGCTGCGCTTTCACAAGCCTCCGGCGGATGGCGGTCCGCTCGAAGGAGGCATCGGCACCAAGGCGTGGCACCAACCAGAGCGAGACCTCGGTCTGGGGCCGCATGCCCGCGAGGGCCACCTTGCACCACTCCTGGCGCTCGCCCAGGGTCTCGTTGGCCACGGGGAAGAGCACCGCCCGTAGCGGGGCTTCGCGATCGCAGATCCAAGTGCCTGCAGGCACGGTGCAGAGGTGGAGCACGCCGCCCGCACCCCGGACCTGAGTCACGTCCACTTTCCCGCCGTACTGGCCCGTCCAGGCTTCCGTGCGCGTGCGTGGCCCCATGGAGGTCGGGTTCAACTTGAGGAGTTCCAGCGCCAGTTTGGTGCGCGTCGGCAAATCGCCGGGGAGAAAGACCAGCGTGCCATCCGAGGGGCTGTCGTCGTCCCGCGCCATTCCGTAATGAAGGACCCAGGCTTCGCGGGAGGCGAGAGGGGCCAACGCCGCGGAGGATTGCTTCAGCCAGGCTTCCAGGTGGCGCACGAAGAACCCGGCACGACTGCCGTTGGCCAGGGCAGGCACGATGCCGGAGTCCCCGCCCGCCAGGGTCTGCAGGCGCGCGAGGCCAGGGCGCAGCTGTTTCAAGTGCAGGATCACGCCCGGCTCAGCTGCGGATTCCAGTGCCTTTGGGAAGGTCCCCGAAGCCTCCAGACGTGGCATCAGCGCAGGATTTGGAATCCACTGGAATCGCCATGTGTTGGGCGAATCGAGATGCAGCCCCAACCCGTGAGTCCACGGGCGATCCACGCGGGATGAGGGTTCCATGTAAACGTAAGGATCTTTGTCCGGATAGTGATAACCCTTGGTGTAGAGGAACAAGGCCACTTCATCGCGATTGCTGGCCTTGCGCAAAGCCACGCGGGCCCACTGCTCCAGGGGCCGGTCGCCCAGCACGATCAGTGCGGCGCGCTCGGATTTGTAGCCCTCGTTCAGACGGTCGAGGAGCTGCTCGGTCTGTTCGTTGTAGTTCAGATCGAAGAATTTCTTGTTCTCCCAGAGGGACTGTCCGCGCGGATCCCGCTTCGAGAAGGTCCAGGATTTGACCTGGTCCCAAGCCCAGTTCTTGGCGGCCTGGGTGCCCAATGTTCCCTGGGCCATGACGCCCTGCACCGCCAAGACACAAAGCGCCCAGGCGAGTCTCCGACTCCGAACCGACTCCTGCCGCACTGGAACCTCCAGAATGATCGAATAGTATCAGAGCGGGGTCGCAAATTCCCTGGTGCCGCGAATTCACAATTCCCTCGAGCGTCCACGGCTGGGGAAAAAGGGGGCACAATATGGGAATGAAAAAACGATCCGTCATCACCAACCTCCGCGGGGTCGTGACCCCTGATCCCGCCCATGCCTGGGCCGTGGATTACCTGGAAGGCGGCGCCATCGCCCTCGATGGCGGGCATGTGGCGTGGCTAGGCTTCCAGAAGGACCTGCCCTCAGAGTGGCGGGCGGCCGAACAGGTGGATGGCCAGCGACGGTGGGCCTCGCCGGGGTTCGTGGATCCCCACACCCACATCCTTTTCGGCGGCGACCGCAGCCAGGAATTCAATCGCCGCCTCCATGGCGTGACCTACGCGCAGATCGCCGCGGAGGGCGGCGGCATCCGCGAAACGGTGCGGGCCACCCGCCAGGCGAGCTTGGAAGAGCTCATCGCCATCGGAGAAGAACGTCTCCGCAAACTGGCCCGCAAAGGCGTGGTTCACTTGGAAGCCAAGACAGGGTACGGGCTCTCCCTGGAATCCGAATCACGGCTCCTGCAGGCCTACGGTGAGCTGAAGAAGCGGGGCTGGAGCCTGGACGTGACCCTCATGCCCGCCCACGACATCCCCCTGGAATTCCAGGGAGACCCCGATGGATATGCAAAGGTCGTCGCCGATGAGTGGCAGCCCGAGCTAGTGAAGCGCAACCCAGGTGTGGCGAGCTTCTGCGACATCTTCGTGGAAAAAGGCGTTTTCACCCCGGACCACGGGCGGAAGGTACTGTGCTCCGGCAAGGCCCTGGGGCTCACCCCCCGCATGCACGCGGACGAGTTCGTCGACACGGGCGGCGCGGCCCTGGCTGCGGAACTGGGCGCCGCCAGCGCGGATCACCTGATGTTCGCGTCCGATGCAGGCATCAAGGCCATGGCCGAAGCCGGCGTCACCCCCACCGTCCTGCCTGCCACGACCCTGTTCCTGGGCATGCGGGACTGGGCCCCGGCCCGGAAGATGATCGAGGCCGGATGCCGAGTGGCCCTGGCTTCGGACTTCAACCCGGGTTCCTGCGCCTGCCTGGATCCACTGCTGATCCTCCGCCTGGGCTGCCTGCAACTGCGCTTGACCTTCGAGGAAGCCCTCACGGCCGTCACCCTGCATCCCTCCCGCAGCCTGAAGCGCGCAAATCTGGGCCACCTGCATCCAGGAGCTCTGGGCAAGGTGCTGCTCTGGGATGTCAAACATCCCCTGGAACTCGTCTACTGGATGGGCGAGGCCTTCGTGCCGGAAATCATCGGCTGAGCTGGAATACCACATGCCCCTCTAGAATGAACATGCCCCGGTTTCCCGGGGCATGTCTATCCAGGCTCCAACCCTGATTCCTACTGGTTGCGCCCTTTCGAGTGCTCTTCCACGATGCGGTAGATCCGCTCCTTGGCGCGAAGCTTCGCCTTCTTGAGTTCGACCTCTTCGATGGACTCTTTCGCAGTGAGGCGGATCTTGTTCTGCAGGTAGTGCAAGCGCTCGTCCGCAGCCTTGTGCTCTTCCATCAGTTTCCGGAATTCGAAGTGTTCCTTCATCAGGTGATCCTGGACATCAGGCTTCAGAAAATCCATGCATCCTCCGTAATGGTTCCCTTGGCAGGGGGGATTTCAAATCTCAATTACCTTACCTGCCCCAAAGGGTACTCCCGGGGTACCCCCCGTCAAGGGAAGGCTTCAACCCGATATACAGCCAGACGGCAAGGGCTGCCTGACTCCGGAACATCTCTTGCAATGAGACGAGTTGGTGATCAGGCCAGACCTTGTTCGGTCTCTCCTTCCAGCTCGTTCTCGAGAACAGGAATCTCATTCCGGGCCTTGGCGTCATGGTGCCAATAGAGTGCAGAAAGTCTGAGGAACCAGCCCAGCAGCCAGGCGTTGAACGCGGCAACGACGATCTGCAGGATCAGGAACGACCAGACCCTGAAAGAGCTGCCCCCGCCGAGCTTCCAGGCGAACAGGAACACGAGGAAGTGCAACCCCACTCGCACGACAACCCCGCCAAGGATGAAGGTGCCCCACTGGACAGGATAGGCCCAGAGCCGGCGGAAGCTTTGATAGAGATGGCGCAGCAGGATTTCGGGTGATCCGAGATACCAGTTCTCCTGGCCGAGGCCCGCCCGGTCGATCCGGCACAGCCACCACTGGAGCATGACCGTAGAAACGCAGGCGAGCTTGAAGAGGGTTCCCCCCACCAGATTCAGCCAGCCCAGTCCGTGGATGCCCATGGACGCAACGCCTTCCATGACCCATGACACGCCATAGCCGAGGATCAGGATCGGAATTCCGATGAGGAGCGTTTCCACGAGCCCGCAGAGCCAGGGAGCGAGGCGTGCCGGCAAGTTCACGGCCCGCGTCTGGACTCGCCAGCTCGCCCAGAGCATCCAGACCAGGGACAGGAATCCGATGATCTTGGCCCAGTGCCCGATGGGATCCTGCGATAGCCCGCCATTGGCCCAAAGTTCCCACACATCCCGGGCCGTGAGCAGCTCACCCCAGTAGTTGGGCAGCGCGCTCCACTTCGCAAGTTCCTTCAGATGCAGCGCCCAGGCCGCGCCGGAAAGGGCGTCGAAGGCGATCCAGGCCAGGATGAGCTGGAGGCCGGCTTTCGAGAAACCGCCAGGGACGGCATTTCTCAAGATGCGCCAGGGACCTTTCGTCATCCTTTGGTCTTCGACATGGCTAGAGGAAGGAGGCACAGTCGTTTCCATTCCGATGACCTCCTTCCCTTGAAATATTCACATCTGGCCCGAGTGCACCGATCCGGCAACGGCGGGACAACCATTCTAAAGTTGAAACTTCAATTCCTGGCTATCTTTGTCCACATCGACGGAATGCGAACTGTTGCCCTTCCCTTGAATGCTGATTGTGTGCTTGCCTTTGACGACTTGGACGGGAGTGCTTCCGTCGCTTTCGACGGCAGTTGCTACACCATCGATCATGACGGTTCCCGAGGAGGGGAACGTGGAAACGATCAAATGGGATAGACCTGGCAGCGAGACCGACTCGGTTTGGCCTGCCGCGATATTTACCGTCTTCGAGTCTTTGTAGAAGTATCTGGGACTGGACAATTCCAGCTTATGGCTGCCTGGGGGCAGAGAGATCTTGCTGACATCCCCCATATCCTTTCCGTCAACCTTGACTCGGACGGTGAACTCCCCAGCGAATTTGACCGTTCCTGGCGCATTCGGATCCGTGGTCTTGGCCTCGCCCGTCGTTGCGACCACGCCGGCGGGAACCAGATCGTAGATCTTCGTGGGAACTTCCCCCACCTCGAACTGAGCCGCGAGATGATCGCCCTTGGTGGGGTGGGTGAAGGTCAGGTCGTGCAACATGCCTTCGTTCCACTGCACCTTCAGCGGCGTCACGCCGTCCAGCTTCCGGCTGTCCAGGACGACCACCGCGCCGGGAGGATTCGTCTGGAGCGTCACTTCGGAGATCTTGGGTTTCAAGGTGATCTGCGGGCTCCGGTCACCGGCCTTGTGGGTGTAGTCCACGGATTCGAACCCGGCCTTCTGGAGCTGGACCCGCTGGCCGTCCTTGAGGATCAATGGCTTGGTGCCATCAATGGGGCTGCCGTTGACCATGACCACCGCGCCGGGAGGATCCGTCGTGATGCGGACCTCCTCGCCGTTCTTCCCGGCAAAGAGGTAGAACCCCAGCCCCAGAACAACAATGACCGCCGCGATCCCGCCGAGGAGAACTCCCTTGGAACCACGGGCCTGGTGCTTGCCCGTTGCCTGAGCCTCGTCCATGTTCCGGACGATGGTGGAAGGCAGGATCATGGTGCCCGCGCCCTGGCGGAGCTGACCCAGGATCTCGGAGCGGGCCATGGCGTCGAGTTCCGTGACGGCTTCCAGCAGGTCGCGCACGAAGGCGGAACAGGATGGGTGGCGGTCCGTGGGATTCTTGGCCAGGACCTTGTTGAAGACCCGCTGCCAGCCTTCGGGAAGCAGCCCCGTGACCGGCGGCTTCACCTCCAGAGGCGGCTCGTTCACGATCTTGTAGAGAATCGTGTTGATGGAAGCGCCGGGAAACGGCAGGGTCCCGGAGAGCAGTTCGAAGACCATGACCCCGAAACTGAAGACATCCGACAGCAACGTCGCGTGGCCTTCCTTGATCTGCTCGGGGCTGGCGTAGCTGGGCGTACCCAGGAACGTTCCGGTCTGGGTGAGGGAAGCGTCCTCCCTTTTCGCGATCCCGAAGTCCATGAGCTTGGGCCGCCCATCCTCAGTGATCATGACGTTGCCGGGCTTCACATCCCGGTGGACGATGTTGTGCGCGTGGGCGTGATCCAAGGCGGCGGCCACGCCGCTGACGATCTGGAGCTTCGCGCGCAGGGGCATGTTGGCGATCTCGCCGGATTTCACGATGCCGTCGAGGGGCTTGCCCGGGACGAATTCCATGGCCAGGAACGGTCCTAAATCACTATCGCCCACGTCGTAGATGGTGACGATGCCCGGATCGTTGAGTACGCCGGAGACTTCCGCTTCCCGCTGGAACCTGGCAAGGAACTCCTGGCGGTCACCATCACTCCGGATGGCATCCAATTTCACGACCTTGATGGCAAGTTTCCGTTTGATGCGAGGGTCTTCAGCGAGATAAACACATCCCATGGCACCCGCGCCTAGCTGGCGCTTGATTTCGTACCTTCCGATGGTCTTGGGGATGTTTTCGGGTTCTGGCATCCTTCGCCGCTCATGAAAATTGACCGCACTTCAAGGATTTTTGGCATTTACCGTGAAAATGACAAGCGTTTTTCCCACAATCACCGTGAATCATGTAAAGCTTTTTCGGTGAAACGCTGGCAGAATTGAGGATCGCCTGGATCGGCAGGCGAGGAGGGTTGAAAAGCAATGGAGACTGTCCGCACGATCGTGCTCGCCAGCTACTTCACGATCCTGACTATTCTTAGCATCTATGGTGCACATCGATTGTGGATGTTGCTCCTTTACTATCGGCACAAGAAAGACGTGCCTCAACCCAAAGGTGGTTCCGATTACGAACCCATGGTCACGGTGCAGTTGGCGGTCTTCAATGAGATGAACGTCATCGAGCGCCTCATGGACTACGTGGTGCGCATGGACTGGCCCCGGGAGAAGCTCGAGATCCAGGTGCTGGACGACTCCACGGATGGCACGGTCAAGGTGGCCCAGGACATCTGCGAGCGCTACCGGCTGCTGGGCTACGACATCAGCTACATCCACCGCACGGATCGTACTGGCTTCAAGGCGGGCGCCCTCGACAACGGCCTCAAGACCGCCAAGGGCGAATTCGTCGCCATGTTCGACGCGGACTTCCTCCCCACCGAGGACTTCCTGCGCAAGGCCGTGCCCCACTTTGCCGACGACAAGATCGCCTTCATTCAGGGCTGCTGGGATCACCTCAACCGTGACTTCTCCCTCCTGACGCAGGTGCAGGCCATTCTGCTGGACGGCCACTTCATCTTCGAGCACACGGCCCGCCATCGCTCCAACGCCTTCTTCAATTTCTCCGGCACCGCCGGCATGTGGCGTGTGTCCGCCATCGCCGACGCGGGCGGCTGGGAGCACGACACCATCACCGAGGACGCGGACCTCAGCTACCGCGCCCAGCTCA
>DCFP01000116.1 GCA_002319925.1 Holophagaceae bacterium UBA1801
GCCAACTGGCGCTTCCACCGCCTGCTCTACGCGCCATGCAAACGCCCGCGCCTGCTGGATTCCCTCGAGACCTTGTGGCGCGCTTCCGACCGCTACCTCCGCGTGGTCTGGCAGGAAGCAGCGTGGCAGGGCCGCTCCCAGGACGAGCACCGGGCCATCCTCCAGGCCTTCAGGGACCGGAAGCCAGCGGAAGCGGCGCGCCTGGTATCCCGGCATGTTCTGGCCGCGACGCAGGCTCTCGTGAAGGTGATGCGCTGAAGGGACGGGCGCCATGGTCTGCCATGGCGCCCGGGATCGCTAGACACGTTTGAGGATGTAGAACACGTAGCCGTAGCTGTGGCCATGCTGGCGGTACAGCTCGATTTCCCGGCGCATGCCGGCGATGCAATCGGCGAGTTCAGCACAGTCCTTCAGTTCGTTGCAGCGGGACTCGGTGCCCCGGAGATAGGCCCACCAGTCTTCGGAATGGAGGTCGAAGTGGGCCAGAGGTTCCAGGCCGAGCTCCCTCGCGACGCCGAGGTTGCGATCCCGTGTGCCCATCTCCGGGTACCAGGTAGCCCAGGCGGAGCGCGCTTCTTCCGGTGGGTCATCCATGAGCCACGTCGCATCGGTGACCGCCATGACCCCACCGGGGCGGAGCAGCTCGCGCCAGAGGCGGAGGCCCCGTGCCCATCCCAGGAGGGAGATGGCGCCTTCGGACCAGAGCAGATCGAGGCTTACCGGCGCGATGCCTGGGTCGGCCATATCGCCGCAACGGGGCTGGATCAGGTCGAGAAGACCCAGCACCTGCGACCTTTCCCACAGGTTGTCGAGGGCAAGGCCATCGGCGTCGAGGGCCAGGATGGGCACTTGGAGTTTCGGTGCGAGGAGGAGGGCTGAGGCACCGGAGCCGCAGCCGAGATCGGCCACGACGGGCTTGTCCGGCAGGGGGCATAGGGCCAGGGCGCGCAGCGTGGAGGCTTCGCTGCCCGGGCCTCTGCGCAGGACGCCCCGGAAGAGGCGCAACAGAGGCGAGAGGCCGGCCATGAAAGGCATGGAAGGGAAGGGTGGGGTATTACCCATGAGAATGCTCCTTGATACACGTTCGTCGAGAGCCTTGAGGTTCGTTCCAGGAAGTCCGCTATCCGCTTCGCTACGAAGCGGCCGTCACCGACTCCAGCTCGACCGTGTTCAGGGGATACATCCACACTCCGAGTGCCAGCATAGCGGGAATCGCACGGTCATGGCATGCCCCCCAGGTCTTCCAGCGCGAGGTCCACTCAAGGAGCCCTGAAAACGCGCCGATACAGCAGCATGTTCAACGAATGGATGGAAGAGAAGATCCCGGATAAGTGGAGGGCTGCGTTCTCACTTCTTTTGATAGCCTTCGGTCTCGTTGGTCTGCTCTGGTTCGGCTGCCGCATGATGTTCGGCGGTGGGAACGTTTCGACCTTCGTTGGGAAGGACGTATCGGGCCTGCAGCTTCGGGATGCGAATGGCGGGGTGCGCACGGTGGGCGCATTGAGGGGCAAGGTCGTGCTCATGGATTTCTGGGCCACCTGGTGCCCACCCTGCCGCATGAGCCTGCCCGAGCTGGCCGCCCTCCAAGCGGCCCAGGGCTCAGATTATGCCGTCGTGCCAGTCTCCGTCGATCGTGGCGGATTCAGCGATATTCAGCCGTTCTTCAGGCAGAACCCCTCCCTGTCTCTCTTTGTGACCGTCCCGGCGAAACTGGACCACCTGGACAAGGACGTGGGGAGAATCGAAGGCATCCCCACCACGCTCGTTGTGGACCGGGATGGGAAAGTCATCCAAGCTTGGACAGGCTTTCGTTCAGGCAAGCTGGAAGCGGAGCTGAAGGCTGCGCTAAAACGGTAGCCTGTTGGCCCCAATCGTCCTCAACCAGAAATGAGTTGTCGGTTATTCTTCCGCTTCCGGCAGAATCCTCACGCGGGCTTCGTCGAAGGCGATGGAGACCTTTGCGCCTTCCGGTTTCACGCGGCTTTCGGAAGGGTCGTCGATCTGCACGAGGATCTCGCCGTACTCCGTGGTGACGAAGCTCTCGACGCTGGAGCCCAGGTAGACGTTGGTGGCCACGGTGCCGTCGCAGGCGCCTTCACCGGGATTGCCCAGGCGCAGGGATTCGGGCCGGGCCATGAGGAGGGCCTTGGAGCCCACCGTGACGTCCGGAGCCATGGAGCCCGCCCGCACGGTCGCGCCTGCGAGCACGCAGGTGATGGCGCCATCCGTGGACTGCACCTCCACGGGGAAGAAGGCCACCTTGCCCACGAAGCCGGCGACGAATTTCGAATCGGGGCGCTCGTAGATGGCGGAGGGCGTGCCCACCTGGCGGATCACGCCCGCCTTCATGACCACCACGCGGTCCGACAGGCTCATGGCCTCCACCCGGTCGTGGGTCACGTAGATGGCCGTGATGCCCAGGCTCTTCTGGATGCGCCGGATCTCCACGCGCATCTGTTCGCGCAGGAGGGCATCCAGATTGGAAAGGGGCTCGTCCAGGAGCAGCACCTGGGGCCGCACCACGAGACTTCGCGCGAGAGCCACGCGCTGCTGTTGCCCGCCGGAGAGGCGCCCCGGGGATCGGCGCGCCAGATCCGAGAGACCCACGAGACCCAGGGCTTCCATTACGCGGAAGCCGATCTCTTCCTTGGAAACCTTGCGGACCTTCAGCCCGTAGGCCACGTTCTCGAAGACATCCAGGTGCGGAAAGAGGCCGTAGGACTGGAATACCGTTGCCGTCGCCCGCGTGTTGGGAGGCAAGTACGTGACGTCTTCGCCACCGATGTGGATGGTGCCGCGGGTAGGCAGTTCGAAGCCGCCGATCATGCGAAGCATGGTGGTCTTGCCGCAACCGGAAGGCCCCAGCAGCGTCACCAGCTCGCCCCCCGAGATCTCGAGGCGGGCGTCGCGCACGGCATGGACATCGGATTTGGTCTTGGGATCCCGGAAGATCTTGGTCACCTGGTCGAGGTGCACGGGAACGGACTGTTTTTCCATGGTCGCTCTCACTGAATGGTGACGGTCTTCTCGAGATGCTCGCTTTTCCTCACCACCACACGCATGAGGCCGAAGACGGCCAGCACGATGATGATGAGGGCCGTGGCCAGGACGCTCGCCAGGCCAAAGCGGATGTTCTCGGAGAAGTTGTAGATCTGGATGGTGATGTGGTACCAGCGCGCGCTGATGAGGAAGATGATGGCGCTCACGGCCGTCATCGATCGGACGAAGGTGTACGACATGCTGGAGATGAAGGCGGGCCGGATGAGGGGAAGGATGATGGTGCGGAACACCGTCGCCTGATCCGCGCCCAAGTCTGAAGCGGCCTCTTCGATCGATGGATCGATCTGTCGCAAGGTGGCCACACCACCTTCCAATCCCACGGGCAGCTCGCGGATGACGTAGCAGATGACCAGGATGGCGCCTGTGCCCACCAGCAGCAGCGGCGGCTTGTTGAAGGCCAGGATGTAGCTGATGCCCACCAGGGTTCCCGGCACGGCGAAGGGCGTCATCATCAGCGCCTCCAGGATCCGCTTGCCCGGGAAGCGCTTGCGCACCACCAGCACGGCGCCGATCATCGCCACGAAGCCCGCGATGGGTGTGGCGATGCCCGCCAGGGTCATCGTCGAGACCAGGGCCGCCTTGCCCCGCTGCAGTGCCTCCACGATGTTGGCGGTGGTGAAGGTGTAGTCGATGCCCCAGTTCTTCACGAAGCAGCCCGCCACGATGGTGCCGTAGAGGGCCACGATGAAGGCGCTGGAGAGGACCACAAAGGCCAGCAGGAACAGCCGCGTGGGCCGGTTGGCCAGGTCCGAGAGCCGCATGGAGGGCTTGCCCGTCACAACCACGAAGGACTTCTTCGCCACCCAGGCCCGCTGCACGAAGAAGGCTGTGAGGGTGGGCAGCAGCAGCAGGATGGAGAGCGCCGCGCCGTTGCCCAGGCGGTTCATGCCGGTCACCTCGATGTAGGATTCCACGGAGAGAACCCGGAAGCTGCCGGAGAGCAGCAGCGGATTGGCGAAGTCCGCCAGGGAGTTCGTGAAGACCAGCAGCCACGAGGACAGCAGCCCCGGCGCCGCCAGGGGCAGGGTCACCCGCGTGAACGTCTGCCAGCGGGAGGCGTTCAGGTCGAGGCTGGCGTCCTCCAAAGTCGAGTCGATGGCCTCCAGCACCCCCGCCAAGGTCAGGAAGGCGATGGGGAACATGCTGATGGTCTGCACCAGCCCGAGGCCGCCCAGGCCGTAGATGGAGAAGTGCTCCAGGCCCAGCAGCCGCTTGGTGATAAGGCCGTTGTTCCCGAACAGCAGGATGATGGAGAGGGTCAGCGAGAAGGGCGGGGAGATGACCGGCAGCGTGGCCAGGGCCGTCACCAGCTTCTTGCCCTTCAGGCTCGTGCGGGCCACGAAGAACGCGAAGAGGAAGCCCATGATCGTGGAGAGCGTGGCGGTGAGCGCCCCCAGCTTCACGGAGCCCACCAAGGCGCCCAGGTATTGCTTGTTGGTGAGGATGTCCCTCCAAACCGCGAAGGAGAAGCGTCCCTCGTGCACAAAGGTGAGGCGCAGAGCCTCGAAGAGTGGATAGGCCACGAAGGTGAGCACAATGGCGAAGAGCACCAGGATCGCGTAGCCCGTGATGGGGTCCCGGGAGAAGGTGGCAATACCAAAGCCCAGAGCGAAGAGCAGGAAGGCGATGGCGGAGAGGGCATAGGTGAGGTTCACGAAGGAGGACAGTATCGATTCGTCCACGGCCGCGAGCAGAATGCCCACCGCTGTGTCGCCCTCTTTGTTGGGCACGGGGGCGAACATCACCAGGGACCTGCTGGTTCCGAGACGCACGGTGTCGGGCAGCAGGAACACCTCGAGATAGGAGGCGGCCTCCACCCCCGACTTGAAGGCGGGCTCACCTTGGCGCTGGTCCCACACGGCTTTCAGTTCGGGATCCAGGCTGGATTCCTTCGTCTCCTCGGCGCCGGGGATGCCCTGCACGTGGAGCAGGCGCAGACCTGGGTGGGCCTTCTTTGCCTCCGCCAGCCATGCCTCCACGGTCCCCGCCTCGACCGGCGCCGAGCGAGCCAAGGCGACCACCAGTTCCTTCTTGTCACCCAGGACGGACTTCTCATAGCTCGTCCTGAGAGCCGAGAACATCCACAGATCGATGATCAGGAAGACCGCGCAAGCGGCGATGAAGGCGAAGAGCTTTTTCTTCGTGAACACGGGCATGCCCCCAGCTGCACGGGAAACCACGGGCAGCGCGAGCCGCCCGTGGTTCCGACGTGGATCGAAGCCATCAGCGCTTCGAGCCGATCTCCTTGGTCCAGCGGTCCAGCAGGCGGTTCTTGTTGTCCGAGTCCCACACGAGATCCTGGTTCACGGTCTTCACATCCTTCAGGCTGAAAGCCACGGGATTCTTGGTGGCCAGCTTGGAGAGGGGCACCACGTACCACTGGCCGATGATGTTCTGGGCCTCCTTCTGCAGGATCCAGTCGTACAGCTTCTTGGCGTTGACCATGTCCTTGCCGTCCTTCACCAGGGACATGGAGGCTACTTCGTAGCCCGTGCCCTCGGAGGGGATCGTGATGGTCACCGGCGCGCCTTCCACCTTCAGTTTCACCATGTCATGGGCATAACCGATGGCCACGGGAATTTCGCCGATGGCCGCACTCTTGCCGCCCGCGGCGCCGGACTTGGTGTACTGATCGATGTTGGCGTCCAGCTTCTTGAGGTAGTCGAAGGTCTTCTCTTCGTCGCCTTTGAAGATGTAGCGGATGGTCGTGATCATGTTGTAGGCCGTGCCTGAGGTGGTGGGATTGGCCACGCGGATCTTGCCCTTGTACTCGGGCTTCAGGAGATCCTTCCAGGATTTGGGCGGCGTGAGGTTCTGCTCCTTGGCGATCTTGTCGTTGGTGATGAACGCGAGGGGTCCCACATAGAGTCCGATCCAGTAGTTCTCCTTGTCCCGGTACTGCTCGGGCGTGTTGCTGGCCAGCTTGGATTTGTAGGGTGTGGTCAGGCCCTTGATCTTGGCGCTCATATGGTTGAGGCCCACGCCACCCACCCAGATGGAGGCCTGGGGATTGGCCTTCTCGGCCTCGAGACGGGTCTCCACCTCGCCGCCGGCGAGGCGCTGCCAGTTGACCTTGATGCCGGTTTCCTTCTCGAATTGTTCGAAGAGTTGTTTGGCCAGGGGTTCCTCAAGCGTCGTGTAGGCGCCGACGGACTGCTGGCCGAAGGCCAAGGTGGCACTGATGGCCATTCCAGCTGCCAGGGCTAAGAGCTTCTTCATGCGATCCTCCGAAGGATGGGAACCGCCCTCGGGCGGGACAGCTCCATGGGTGCAGGGAAGGAAATCTGCCTGGGTCCATCCTCAAGCCACACGGCGGTTGCCGGTTTGCAATGTTCGCGCGCCTGTGGTGGATCTAGTCACAGGCAGTCTTCTCCTCACCCCGAAGGTTGTCAAGCTGGATGCGAACGTTACAAGGTCCCGTACCTGGAATCCCGCAGAACCATTCCACACCTGAGGGAAAAGAACGATGCCTTGGCGAGAGCGTGCAGAGCTCCGCATGACGTTTGCGGATGTCTCTCTCAGCTCGAACATTCTCCGTCCATGCTCGAAGGACTGCCTGCCGCAGAGCGCGACATCATCAAGTCGCGTGCCATAGCTATGCTCCTGCAGGGCTTGGGAGGGAAGATTTGATCCACGGATTCACCGCGAGGCAATGCCGAGGGCCTGGGACGGAGTTCGCCAAGAAGGCTCTCGAACGGGTCAGAGCCCAGAATTCGCTCCTCCTGGATACGCTGACAGCCGCCTACGCAGAGGCTCGGGACTTCGAGAGAGCGGTCAGCACTCTGGAGAAACCTCTTCGTGATATCCCCCTGTCAGCCACAAACGCTTCCCTCATCGTTGCTCATCAGGGGGCTTCATGTTCCCCACCTTCATCTGCTATTGGTGTAAGGGATGAAGGAGGTTGGTTCATGGGCAGCCTCCACGCGGCGGAATGACTGTCTGATGTCGCCCAATTCCTGGGGGGTTTGCCGTGAAACGATTGTGTGTCTATTGCGGATCCAGCCAAGGCTCGTTGCCTGAATATCTCGAGGCGGCGCGACATCTCGGTGGGCTCATGGCGCAGCGCGGTTTCGAACTCGTCTACGGCGGAGGAAACGTGGGTCTGATGGGAACCTTGGCCCAGACAGTCCTTGATCTTGGTGGCCATGTCATCGGTGTCATCCCCGAGGACCTTGTGAAGCGCGAGGTGGCCCATACCGGACTGGCGGATCTTCGGGTCGTCGGCTCCATGCATGAACGCAAGGCCCTCATGGCCGAGTTGGCTGATGGATTCATCGCCTTGCCCGGCGGTATTGGAACCCTCGAAGAACTGCTGGAAGTGATGACCTGGGCTCAACTGGGTCTTCACCAGAAGCCCTGCGGTGTCCTCAACGTTTGCGGATACCTCGACCGACTGCTGGCCTTCCTAGACCACCTCGTGGACCAGCGATTCCTGCATCCTGCCCACCGTTCCATGCTCCTTTCCGCCAGCCGAGCGGAGGATCTCATGGCTGGTTTCGAGGACTATCGCCCACCTGTGGTCGATAAGGCCGCCTGGGCATTGGGGAACGACTGCCCCTGAGCCATCGGCAGACCTGTTGACGTACCGGAACCTTGATGTACTGCCCGGATGAATCGAATTGAGTTGATCAATCGTTTTGCCGGTTTAAGAGCACATCCGGGAGTTGCACCTCGCCCGTGGAGGGACGGACGATCTTGGCCTGTTCTTCATCGGCAGCCACCGGCTGCTTCGTGGCAGCATCCTCCACCCAGAACTTCCAAGTGCCCTTGGATTCACCCTCGCGAAGGATGGGTGGTTCGGTGTGCTGGCAGACGATCCTGAGGGAATCGCCCTTCTTCACATCGAAGGCGTAATCGACCAGGCTGTTTCCGGTCCAATGGATGTTGGAGTGTCCCCAAAAATACTGGACACGAATCTCGTGCCGGCCGGGCGTCAGCCGGTATTGCCCATGGGAAGGGGCTTCTCCCTCCTTGCCATCAATGCTCAGGACCCAGATGTGCGAACTGCCCGGGTTCACGAGTATTCCGCCCTCAAAGGTGGCTTGGTTAGCCTTGGAACGAACGGCATGTGCGGAAGAACATGCGACGCCGCCGAGGATGGCAGCGGCTGCCAGTGAAAAACCGGTTTTCATCTTCATCGCTCGACCTCGCCTGATTAGTGGGAAACCGCTTGGCTCCGGGATTCCACCGGGAATCGCGGACTACCTCACATGCATAGACGACTCAACAGGCAGTTCGTTGATTCGTGCCCAGGACAATGCTTCCCAAGCTCTCTTTGGTCCTTCACCCTGCCATAACCGGTCGGTTTTCCCATGCTGTCCCGTAGGTGCGAGGATTGGAGCCGGAGGGAATCATCACGGAGGATTTCCGTCGGCCGCGGGTGTCATCACCACACCCACGGGCACCAATTTCAGCCCCAATACCAATATGACCCGCGTCCAAGTGGCCACATGGATCGCCCGTGCCCTGGGGATGAATTGGGCCTATTGATCAAAATAATTCTCGAAAACAATTCAATATGACCAAAAATATTCAGGTGACCATTTTTCAAAGAAAAATGAAATCGATGATGTTGTGGTTAATGGATAACCCAACCGTCCATGTTCCAACCCTCGTAACCAACTGATTTCAATTATTGCTTTTATAAAATCTATGTTGAGGCATGGGTCCCTGAGCCGAGACCCATGCCGATTCCAGGAGCCTTTAGCGTCCACGAATGGTGAAGTTTGCGGTCACGTGACGATCAGTGGGTGGTCTATGAGCTTCAGCCCAGGAGATCAGCGTACTTTTGCCGTGCCCGCTCATCCAGAGGCAGGATGCGCTTGCAGGCAGTGCCCAAGAGTTTTCTGATTGCGCAAGCGCCCAGGAAGGTGGGCTGATAACGCGCACTCGGTTCACGCAGATCCGAATCTGGATTCCTAACGAATGACTCCGGACTACTGCACCGTCAGATTGACCGTCCTTGAAAACGCCGAACCCACCGGGTTGCGCATGGCGACAAAGAAGGTGGCGCCGTTGTCGCTGGCCTGGGCCGTGAAGCTGTAGCTGGCCTTGGTCTGGCCCGTGACGGCTGCTCCATTCTTGTACCACTTGTACGTGATGGGCGCGTTGCCCGTGACGACGATGGTGAAGGTGACCTTCTGACCCACTGTTACTGTCTGGCTCTGGGGCAGGGTCACGATGGCGATCTTCCCGGTCGCGGGAGGAGGGAGTGGTGTTTCCACGACAGGGACGTTCTTCACAGGCCCGGATCCGACCGTAGCGGTTCGGGTGTTCATCAGGAAGCCGTGGGGGAAGTTGGCCTGGATGGGGTGCAGGAATCCCGTATGGCAGACGTTGCAGGCGGATTCGGCCTCGGCGTTGTTGCTGCCGTGCTGCTCGAACCACTCGCCAAAGCCCTCACCCTTGTTCGAGTTATGGCAGGCGGAGCAACTCCCGATGGTCTTTGCCTTTCCCTGATATTGAACGGCCGTGAAGCCGTCAACGGCCTGGGAGGAGGGGAGCATGGCGTGGGGGCTGTTGTGGCAGGCCACGCAATACATTCCCCCGTGGCCCGTGGAGTTCCGATACAGCTCGGCGTGCGTATCGACCCCGGGAACATTGGAATGGCACCGGACGCACTTGGGTTCGTTCAACCAGGGAACCCTGCCCTTGAGGGTGATGGTGGCGGAGACATTGGCCATGGATCCGTGGCAGCGGAGGCATCCACCCGTGGGATTGGTGTGGGCCTCGGAGCGACTGCACCGGGTCGTGGCGCCCGGATGACAGTCGTAGCATGCGGCATTGAATCTGGCATGGGAGCCATGTATGGACTGGGACAGGTATTTCTTGGCAGAGCCCGGACCCACCTGGGCCAGGGCTGGGCTTCCGTGGCAGGACGCGCAAAGCACAGGCGCGGAATTGAGCAGATTAGTGGCGTACTTGATATCGTGCTTCAGCATGACGTCCCTGAACGGGTTCGTGGCGCCGTGACACTTGCTGCAATTGATCTCATCGGACGTCGGAACGATCATCTTGGTGCTGGCCACCACGGTTCCATTGCCGTCCTTCACCGTAATCACGCCGGTCTGATAAGGATTCCACACGCCCTGGTCATCGATGGGCGTGACGGGGATGCCATTCACCTGGAAGTGGGTCCCTTTGACGATCATGTCTCCGGAAAGACCATTGGAAATGGTCGGATCCACGAGATTCAGTCCCTTGTTCAAGGCGGGAGCGACGCCGAAGAGCCTGGCCGAGTTCTGCCAGAACTGCCCGAAGTTCCCTTTGTCGGCGGAGGTCGTGTTGTTGAAAATGCTGTAGCTCACGGTGACGCCGGAGGTGACGATCTCAGGGGGATTGCCCCGCTTCACGACCTGCGCGAGAACGTTATTGTACGGAGGCAGGATGACGGCCTGATCGTAGGTCGGATTCAGGCAGTGCATCCCCAGATCATTCCAGGCGAACACGACATACTGGCTTGTGCCCGTGTTGTTCGGCAGGCGTTTCACATCCTGCGGAAACAGCCAAGCAGAGCACAACAACAGAGCAAGAACGAGCTTGTTCATGGCATCTCCTTGGCAGAGCACAACGCCGACCCGTCAGCAGGAAAGCACAACAAACCAATAATGGCTGGAACGACTGATCTGCCCACGGGAGGGTTCCTGTATGTACGGAGGTATTCGGGAACGCAGCTAAAGTTACGACCTCCGTTTCGTGTCGTCAACGATGAACGGAAACAATTCAAATCATCGCCAGCGCTTGTTCTGGAGAAGGGGGAATTATTTAATTTTCATCCTCGATTTCACGTAGAAATGTTCCACTTTCTCCCGTGAAGCCATGCAGCGTCTTTGAGAATCAGGAGCAATCCCTCGGACCGTAATGCGACCCGAAGGATTAACTGGTGGAACATGGATTACGTGATTACGTTCCCCGCTAATTCCTGCCGGAACAGGGCCACGGCAACCTGGTTCTCAGGCTTCCAGAGCGAGGAGAGGTGAAGCGCAGGACCTGCAGATTCCATCAACCAGATGGTTTCCATCACGGGAGTTCCATCTTGTACGGAGCGCCGATATCCATGGTCTGATGGATGTTGTTCTCGGGCCACCGAGTGGGATCGGTGGCCATCACCTGGATGATGAAGTACCGGCTCTTGATCAAGTCGCCGTTGGGGTTGAAGTTGATGGTGCCGGTGATGCCCTTGAAGTCCT
>DCFP01000105.1:0-3695 GCA_002319925.1 Holophagaceae bacterium UBA1801
GCCGGCAACATGGTGGACCTGGATTCCAATCCCACGAAGCTCATCGAGATCGTGCGCATCGGTAAGCAGATGCTGATGACGCGCGGATCCCTCACGACCTTCAGCATCGCCAACGATGTCGCCAAGTATTTCGCCATCATCCCCGCGGCCTTCGCCGTGACCTACCCGCAGCTGGGCGTACTGAACATCATGCGTCTGGCGAGCCCCTCCAGCGCCATTCTTTCGGCGGTGATCTTCAACGCCTTGATCATCGTGTTCCTGATTCCTTTGGCCTTGAAGGGCGTGAAATACCGCCCCCTGGGCGCCGCCATCATCCTGCGCCGCAACCTCCTGATCTATGGCGTGGGCGGCCTCCTCGTGCCCTTCATCGGCATCAAGGCCATCGACATGCTGCTCGTCGCGGCGCACCTGGTTTGAAAAATGATTGACCGCAGAGACACAGAGAAAAAAAGAAAGGGCGCTGAGGAAAAGCACTCAAGCGACCTCTTCTGCTTTTCTCTGCGCTCTTTTGTGTTTCCCTTTGCGCCTCTGCGGTTCGTCCTTCGTTGAGTTGAGGTCCCCATGCTCCGTCCCGCTCTCGTTTCCTTCGGCGCTCTCACCATCATCACGGGCCTGGCCTATCCCCTCGCCATGACGGGCGTGGGCCAGGTTCTGTTCCACGACAAGGCCAACGGAAGTCTCATCGTGAAGAATGGCCAGGTGGCCGGCAGCAGGCTGATCGGCCAGTTCACGGAGGAACCGAAGTATTTCTGGGGACGCCTCTCGGCCACGGGCGACTATCCCACCAATGCTTCCAGTTCCGGAGGTTCCAACCTGGCACCCAGCAATCCGGACCTGAAAAAGGCCGCGGATCAGCGCATCCAGGCTCTGCGCAAGGCCGATCCCTCCAGCACGACGCCGGTACCCGCGGATCTGGTCACGGCCTCGGGCAGCGGCCTGGATCCCGATATCACCCCCGCGGCAGCGGGATACCAGGTCCGGCGCGTCGCCAAGGTGCGCGGTCTCACCGAATCGGCAGTACGGGAGCTCGTGCAGAAGCATACGGAGAGCCGGGCTTTCGGAGTGCTGGGGGAACCTCGCGTCAATGTGCTCGAGCTGAATCTTGCCCTGGACGAGCTGCGTCCATGAAGAGCACGGCCTCCTTTTCTACTTCACCCTTCGGATCCGGGATTCGGCCATGCTGATGCCCTGGTTTTTCCCCGTAGCCATTGCGCTTGGACTCCTTGGAACCAAAACCGGGATGGAGCAGCGGCACATCGCGCGCAAAAGCGGCGACAAAGGCTGGTGGATCATCCTGCTTCTGGCTTGGCTCCCACTGATCTACTGGATCCTGGCCCAATTCGTCCGGCAGGACTGAGCGGTTTTAGCATCGCGGTGCTCATGGCAACTGAGCTAGGGTGAATGCGTGAACTCGACTCGACCGCAGACCGATGAACGTGCCCCGGTGGGTGGGCCGGACTCTGGACCGTCGTTCCGGTGGATGATCCCCGTGGATGGGCGGCCGGCCTGCGCGGACCTCATCCGCACGGTGCATCGTCTGGCCACGGCCAAAGGTATTCCGTGGATCGCGGTCCACTTGGAGGCACCCAAACGCTTTCGCTACTCCCATGCGGCGGAGGAACGCCTCGCCGAGCATCTCCGGCTGGTGGAGCGGCTGGGTGGAGAAGTGGTCCAGCTTCAGCCATCGGGGCTGAGGGCGGCTCCTGATTTCCTGGCCCTGGCCAAGGAGCGGCGCGTGTCCACGATCCTCCTCGCACGATCCGGCCGGCCGCGATGGCTGAACCGTTTGATGGGATCCCTGCTGGAGGATCTCGTTCACGACAGCCGGAACATCGAGATCCGCGTGATCCCCGTGGATGCGGAAGCTCCCGGGACCTGGTCCAGCGGTGCCGAGCATCCGGATCTGCGCCGCATGGGCACGGCTATCTTCGCAGTGAGTCTGGCCACGATCGCAGGCGTGCTGTTGCGCCATTTCATCGATCTGCCTGACCTGTTCGTGATGCTCTACATGCTCTGCATCACGGCGGTGGCGGCCCGGTACGGCCGCTGGGCGGGTTTCCTGGCCTCGGTGCTCAGCGTGGTCGCCCTGGACTTCTTCTTCATCTCCCCACGTTTCACCATGGCGGTGCACGATCTTCGCCATGTTGGCACGTTCACGGTGATGCTGGGTGTGGGCTGGGTGGTTGCCAACCTGGCTGAGCACATCCGGGCTCAGACGCGCATGGCCTTGGAGCGGGAACGGCACACGGGAGTCCTCTTCCGCTTGAGCGCGGTCCTGGCGGAGGGCGGTTCCAGGGAAGTCATCCAGGAACGTGTGGAGACGCACTTGCTGGGCGAACTGGGCGCTCCCGTGCTGATCCTACTGGCCGATGCCAAGGGCGATCTTCAAGCTCGGACGACCGCTGCGGTGCGGCTCAATGCGGAGGAATCCGCGGTAGCCCAGTGGGCTATGGAACGCGGGGCACCTTCGGGCCGCGGGACCCAGAATCTTCCAGGATCCAGGGCCCTCTTCCTGCCCATGCAGGGCATGGAACGGCCCGTGGGGATCTTCGCCTGGTTTGGGGACGATGCGGGTACTACGGTGGATTCCGACCGCCGGAGCCTTCTGGTGGCTTCGGCCACCCAAGTTTCCCTTGCCCTGGAACGGGCGCGGCTTGCGGAAGAGCGTACGGAAGCCCGCATCCGGGCCGAGCACGAACACTTGCGCAGCACACTTTTGAGCAGCGTTTCCCACGATCTCCGCACACCCCTTGGCACCATCACGGGAGCCACCACAACGTTGCTGGATCCCGGCCCCGAGGCCTCTCCCGATGATCAGCGGACGCTGCTCACCACCATCCACCAGGAAGCCGTCCGTCTGCAGCGCCTGGTCAACAACCTTCTGGATCTGACACGGCTGGAATCCGGCCAGGTGCATGTCTCCAAGGAATGGATCCCCGTGGAGGAAGTGGTGGGCTCCGCCCTCAGCCGTTTGGAGGATCAACTGCAGGACCGGGCGTTGACCGTCCAGCTACCCGAGGCGTGGATTCCTCTGGATCCGGTTCTCTTCGAGCAGGTGCTTCTAAACCTCCTGGACAACGCCCTGAAGTTCAGTGCGCCCGGCACGCCCCTCGAGATCCGGGGTTGGATCACCGATGCGCGCGCCTGCCTCATCGTGGCCGACCGGGGCCCAGGCATTCCCGAGGGTGAAGAGGAGCGCATCTTCGACAAGCTCTTCCGCGGGCAGAGGACGGCCAAGACGCCTGGCGCGGGGCTCGGCCTGGCCATCTGCCGGGGCATCATCCAGGCCCATGGCGGCACGATTCGCGCCGCGGCTCGACCGGGAGGCGGCACCGAGTTCATCATCGAGTTGCCCATCGAAGGACGACCCCCCGAACTGCCATGACCCAAGACCAGCCCCTCATCCTCGTCATCGAAGACGAAGCGCCCCTGCGGCGCTACCTGCGCACCACCCTGCAATCCCACGGCTACCGCGTGGAGGAGGCATCCACGACCGCTGAAGGCAAGGAGACGTTGGCCCGCACAAGCCCCGATCTCGTGCTCCTTGATCTGGGACTGCCCGATGGCGACGGCCTGGACCTGGCGCGGGAGCTGAGGGAATGGAGCAAGGTGCCCATCATCGTCGTGAGCGCCCGGGGCCGCGAGGAGGACAAGATCCAGGCCCTGGATCTCGGGGCCGACGACTACCTGACCAA
>DCFP01000105.1:3934-4065 GCA_002319925.1 Holophagaceae bacterium UBA1801
CCGACGACTACCTGACCAAACCCTTTGCAACCGGGGAACTCCTGGCGCGGATCCGCGTGGCACTCCGGCACATCGCCGAAGTGGCGGGAGCCAGCGTGGAGCCTGAGTTCGAAGCCGGTCCGCTGCGCGTC
>DCFP01000105.1:4308-7734 GCA_002319925.1 Holophagaceae bacterium UBA1801
TGCGAAGCCGGTCCGCTGCGCGTCAATTTCGCCAGCCGGGAGGTCACGGTGGATGGCGAGACCGTGCATCTCTCCCCCAATGAATTCAGCCTGCTGGCCGTCCTCGTGCGGCATGCCGGCAAGGTGCTCACCCATCNNTCGTCTCGGTGCGCGAGCAGGAAAACGATAAGATCGCCGCCCTGGATGCCGGCGCAGATGATTATCTGACCAAGCCCTTTGGCGCCGGTGAATTGATGGCGCGCATCCGCGGGGTGCTGCGACGTTCAGTTCAAAGCGAAAGTGAGCCGGTTTTTAGCAGCGGAAATTTGAGCGTGGACCTGACCCTGCGGACGGTCTTGATTGATAACCAGCCGATCACATTGACGCCGACGGAGTATGACCTGCTCAAGACCCTGATCAAACATGCCGGCAAGGTGCTCACCCATCGCCAGCTGCTGCACGAGGTATGGGGTGGCGTACCGGCCGCGCAGCCCACCTACCTGCGCGTCTACATGGCCGGCCTGCGCAAGAAGATAGAAGCCGATCCCGCGCGGCCCCGCCTGCTCATGACGGAACCGGGCGTGGGGTACCGGCTGAAAGTGTGATGCCGAGCTGTAATTGAAGAAAAAATCACCGCCAAGACGCCATCTTGGCGTTTCCATCTTTTGATTACGGATTCTATCTTCACCGAAGTTCCGGCGGCGGCGCGCACTCCAGCCTGAGCCAGGTCCCGGTGCGGGGATGGGGCAGGGCGAGGCTCATGGCGTGGAGCAGGTAACCTTCGTCACCCGGCAGGGCTTGTGTGTCCGTTCGTGGCACGCCGCCGGCAATGTAAAGGGGATCGCCCACCAAGGGATGCCCGCAGGCGGCCATGTGGATGCGGATCTGATGGGGGCGCCCGGTCTCGATTCGCACCTCCACCAGGCTGTTTTCGTCATGGGAGTCAAGCACGTGGACGTGGCTGGTGGCGGGCTTCCCCGTGGGACTCGCGGCGTGGATGGTGCCGAGAACCGCGTGGGGAACCGGACCAATGGGCGTGGTGATGGTGAAGGATTCCTGCTCCGGACGGCCGGTGGCGAGGGCTCGGTAGATCTTCTCCACGCGGTGTTCGCGCCAGGCCGCGGTCGTCCCCTGCATCGCCTGCGTTGTCCGCGCAAAGAGCACGAGCCCGGAGGTACCGCGGCCGAGCCGGTGGACGGGCGAGGCTTCGGGATAGCGTTTTCGCACGAGGCTGGAGAGGCAGTGCTCCAGGAATCCGCCACTGGGCATGGTGGGCAGGCCCGATGGCTTGGCGACGGCCAGCAGGTCTAAGTCCTCGAACAGCACGGCGTAGACCAGGGGGACTTCGGCTTCCTCCCAGGGCGGCCGTATCCAGGAAACGATTTGTCCTTGTTGGAGAATTGAATCAGGTTCCCCGGGGTCGCTTCCGATGAGGACACGGCCGTCGAGGATCCGCGTACGCCAGGCGGCCTCGGAGGTATGGGTGAAGCGCTCGGTCAGATAGGCCAGGAGCAGCTTGCGGTGATCGTCCTGGGCGATAGTACTGGTGTAAGTGAAGCCCTCGTTCAAACCTTCTCCCGCAGTCGAAAGGCAGGATCGAAGTTTATCGCCGCGGATGCTCGAATGTCCCGTGGCGCTTCGCATCGACTATGCTTCTGCCATGACCAAAGGGCCCGAGGCATCTGATCCACGAACAAAACCCAGAGAGGTTTTGCCGGTCGGGGAGACAAGCGAGGATGCGATCCTGCTGAGGATCCGCGAGGCCCAGTCCCTTTGCGCCCCCTTCCGCCGCTCGCACAAACGCCCGGCCGTTCGGAGGAAGATCCGTGAGTGAGCCCGTTGTCTTGGACGCGAGCGCCATTCTCGCCCTGCTGCTGAAAGAATCCGGCCACGAGCGGGTGGAGCACATCCTGTGTTCGGGCGGTGCTGTCGTGTGCTCCGCCAACGTGGGGGAGGTGGTCTGCGATCTGGCTCTCCGCGGCATGCCCGAGGAAGCGATCCGGCAGGTCCTGGAACTACTGCCCCTGTCCATCGTCCCGCTGGATGAAGAACTCGCCGTGCGGGCAGGGCTCATGGGCCCCCAGGCCCGCGTTCTGGGTCTGTCCTTCGGCGATCGCGCCTGTTTGGCCCTTGCATCAAGGCTTGGCGCCCCGGTGCTCACCGCTGAAGGATCCTGGCTGAAATGGCAGGGTGGACCACCGGTGATCTGCATTCGGTGACCCGCATTCGGTGATCCGCATTCGGTGATCCGCATCCGCTGATCTTCTATCCGGGCAGTTCCACGGCTGGACTTTCCATTTCCGAATCCATTCGTGGCAGTTACTCGCGGTGGCGGTATTCGTGCAGCAGTTCCTTCACCCCCAGCCAGACTCGCCGACTCGACCGGGGGCAGACGGCCAGGGCGCGGAGGAGGTGCAGAGCGGCCGGGCCGAAGGACTTCTGCGCCTTGAGGATCTCGAAGGCTTCCATCTCGAAAGTGCTCGTGAGGCTGCGAATGGACTTGGTGATCCGGCGGGGATGGCGGGGCTGGAGGTGGCGGCGGATGAGGCGGCAGGCCTGGATGGTGTTGTCCAGGATTTTCAGCCGGCTCTTGCCGGACCATACTCCACCGCCGTGAACGCGGTAGGTGGCCAGGACCTCATCCAGGTAGGCGTGGGTTCCGTGCTCCGCATTGAGGACGTGCAGGGGCCAGTCACCCATGGGCATCTGCGTGAACCACTCGGGGAAGGAGTCGAACAGCTTGGCGCGGAACACGGTGGAACATGTCGGAATGAAGTGATTGGAAACGATGTCCCTCAGGGTGAAGATTTCCTTCCCCAGGGGTTTTTCGTGGAATAGCCGGTTCTTTTCAGGCGCCTCCTGGTCGGCGATCAGCACATTGTGGAAACTCGCGCAGCACTCCGGGTGGGCGTCGAGGTAGGCCACCTGCTTCCGTAATTTGTCCGGCGAGGTCCAGAAGTCATCCCCTTCCAGCAGGGCGATGTACTCGCCCCGGCAGGCGTCGATCGTCGTCATGAAGTTCTTGATCACTCCGAGATTCTGCTCCGGCAACAGAAGGCGGATCCGGTCCGGGAATCTCCGCTGGTAGTCCGCGAGGATGGCCCGCGTGGCATCGGTGGAGCAGTCTTCTCCCACCACGATTTCAAAGTCGAAATCCGTCCGCTGCATCAACGCGCTCTCGATCGCCTCGGCGATGTACGGCTCGTGATTGTAGGTGATCATCGAAACGCTGAGCTTCATCCACTTTCCCGGAAACAGTCACACTGCCTGACGACGGCATTGGCTTCAACGTTATCAGGAGGGGCGAATTCCATTCATACCGGTTCGCTACCAAAAAGATAGAACCGCCAAGGCGCCAAGAAAGAAACTGCTTTCATCTGTTCTTGGCGCCCTTCTCGGAATCGACGGAGCCGATTGCCGAGACATACTGAAATCTGGCGTCCTGGC
>DCFP01000152.1 GCA_002319925.1 Holophagaceae bacterium UBA1801
ACGACCTCGCCCTTGGCGATGAGCTTGCCGTTGACGAGCAGTTCCACCGGCGCATCGGCGCTGCGGTTCAGTTCGAGGATGGAGCCGGGCGTGAGCTTCAGCAGCTCGCCCATCTGCATCTCGGTCTGCCCCATCCGCACCACCACCGGGAGCTGGATGTCCAGGAGCAGGTCCAGGTTGCCCGAATCCGTGGCCGGCCCGGAAGCCACGGGCGCCTGGCGCGGAGGCGCGGCCAGGGTGGCGGACACGGAGGCCGGTGAAGGTTCCGGGATCGGCGCGGGGGCCTCGCCCAGGCCCAGCTTCCGCTTGAGCTGCTGCAGCAGGAGGTCCGGGAACAGGAGATGGACCGTGGTGTTCAGGGCGTCCTGGACGGTGGGCAGCTGGATGTCCTGGAAGCTGCCCTGCCCCAGCTGTTCCACGAAGGCCGCGGCGTCCGGCGCCAGGGCGAGGATCTCCACATTGGCGATGGCGAAGGTCTCGCCGGCCAGGTCCGACAACGTCTGATTGGCGCTGCCCATGACCTGGTTGAAGGTCTCCGCCAGGGCATCCTTGGAGTCTCCCACCAGCTCGTCTGCGGGCGAGCCTTCGCCGCCCAGCATGAGGTCCACCAGCATGGTGCCTTCCTTGAGGGGAAGGGCGAAGAACTGTACGCCGGACATGCCCTTGGTGTAGTTGGCCTTGACGTAGACGACGGTGCCCGTGTGGAGCTTGGCGATGCCTTCGTAGTCGATGGAGGCGCCGTCCTTGGACGTGATGGAGAACTCGCGGCCCGTGAGCATGGAGAACACCGAACCCATGCTCTCCGCGAAGCTGCTGCCGACCTTCTGTTGCAGTTCCTGAATCGCGGGATCCATCTCTTCACTCCTGTTTCATGGACGTCAGCTGGAAAACCCGCTTCTGGCTCGCATTCAGGGCTACGTAACCGTGGTAGCGGGGAATGTTGTCCACGGTGAGATCCAGGACGGCGTCGAAGCGCTTGGTGAGAGGCACGATGTCCCCCGGCTGCAGGGCCAGGATGTCCGAGAGCCTCAGGTTCGTGCCCCGGATCTCCGCCGAGGCGGTCATGAGGCAGTGCTTGAGGCTTTCCATCAGCAGGCGGGCTTCCTCGAAATTGGCCGACTTCTTATAGCCGGTGTACATCTCCTGGTCGAACTTGCTGGCCACGGGTTCCAGGATGATGGAAGGGATGGCGAGATTGATCATCCCGACCACGGAGCCCATCTTCACCTCGAAGACCACCAGCAGCACCACCTCGTTGGGGGCCACGATCTGGATGAGCTGGGGGCTCGTCTCCCGGGCTTGGATCTTGAAATCGAGATCGATGATGCCCTTCCATGATTCGCGCAGGTCATCGAGGATGAGCTTCAGGATGCCATCGAAGATGGACTGCTCGATGTCCGTCATGGTCCGCATGGCCTTCAAGTGTTCGCCAGGCCCGCCCAGCATCTTGTCGATGATGGGGAACACGAGCTGGGGGTTCACCTCCAGGGCGAAGGCGCCTTCGAGAGGGCGGATGCTGATGGCGTTGAAACAGGTGGGATCGGGCACCGAGAGGAGGAATTCCTGGTAGCTGAGCTGTTCCACCGAGACCAGATTCACTTCCGTGATGGTTCGCAGGTAGGCCGAGAGCGAGCTGGAGAAGTTGCGCGCGAAGCGGTCGTGCATGAAGTGGAGGGACCGCATCTGCTCCCGGCTCACCCGGTCCGGGCGGCGGAAGTTGTAGAGGCTCACCTTCTTCTGGACCTGGGCTTTTTTTGCCTTCTGTGCTGGAGTGGCGGCGGCCGATGGCTTTTCCGGCGCCGCGGGGCCAGGCGCGGCCGCCTTTGCCCCACCCTTGGCGTGGGACTTCAGCAGCGCATCGACTTCTTCCTGGCTGAGGATCTTGGCCATCGAAAAACCTTAAAGATTCACCACGGAGACACGGAGGGGAAAGCTGAGAAAAGCCATAAGAATGGAAAGGCAGAATGCATGAGCGAAATGGGTACCGGTTTGTCGGTTCTTGATTGAGTTCTTCTCTGTTCTTTCTCCTTGAATATTTCTCTGTGCGCTCTGGGTCTCCGTGGTGATTGTCTTTTATCCCTCGATGCGGCGCTCCTTGAGTTTGCCCCGGAGACGGAGCATGGACTTGGTATGCAATTGCGATACCCGGCTTTCCGTAATGTTCAGGAGGGTACCGATTTCCTTCATGGTCAGCTCGTCGAAGTAGTAGAGCTGGACCACGAACCGCTCCTTGGTCGGCAGCTTGTCCACGGCGTCCTTGAGCAGCAGGTGGAGCTCCCTGGCCTGGAGCAGCACCTGGGGATCCTCCGCATCGGGATCCGGCACAAAGCTGATGAGGCTCTCGCCCTCGCCGTCGTCGCCGGCATCCACGAAGGTGCCCAGGGTCACGCCCTTGAGATCGTCCAGGGACTTGTTCAACTCGTCCAGGGTCATGCCCAGGTAGTCGGCCACTTCCTCGTCCGTGGCGGCCCGGCCGAACTGCTGTTCCAGCAGATGGTAGGCGTTCTCGATGTCCTTCTTCTTGCGCCGCAGGCTGCGGGGCACCCAGTCCAGGTCCCGCAGGCCGTCGAGGATGGCGCCGCGGATGCGCTGCTCGGCGTAGGTCTTGAACTTCACGTTGCGGCCCGGCTCGAACTTCTTCACCGCGTCCATGAGGCCCAGGATGCCGCTGTGGATCAGGTCGTCCACCTCCACGTGGGAGGGCAGGCGCGCG